>NZ_JBFRGC010000019.1:0-177472 GCF_052115145.1 Paenibacillus sp. 2TAB26 | reverse complement strand
ATTCAATGGCTTTCATTTTTGTTTCCACTGGGTAACTTACTCTTGTTGCCAACGTAAAAACACCTCCAAGGTTGTCTCCATATCTTACGACATGGTTGCATTTTCTTGAAGGTGTTTTAATTTGTCTCACGCTAAGGGGTCAGTCCCTTTAGCCTTGATGGTCAGTGCCTTTTTTTTGTTTGCTTCTGAGAAAAGCGTAAGTACTCAATATTCGTCATATGCTTACAATTTTCAATAGCTGTCCTGCCTTCTCGCTGTACCTAACAGCTGCCAAGCCCTATCGTTATCGCTTTGCCGCAGTTGGCTTCTCTAATGAATAAAGCTCGTCTTCCAGTGTTTGCATCCGCTCAAGCACCGTTTGGCGAGCATCTTTAATCGCATGATTATAAACATGCGGCCCAACCGCTTGTATCATAAAATCAAGCAGCTGCTCCGCCGCAATCGATCCCAGCGTCTCCGAACGCTCCAGCTCGAAATACTGCTGAATGCTAGCAATCAACTGCTCCTTCTGCTCTTTTGGCAGCTTCAACATTAACATATTATTAACCCTCCAATTGTCCTCTCAGAATGGTCACTGCTTGTCCTTGCAAATACACTCGCTCGCCTTCCGGTCTTACCTTCACAATCCCTCCGCGCTCCGATGCCTGATAGCCAGTTAACTCCTGCTTGCGGAGCCTCTTTGCCCAATATGGCGCGAGCGCGCAGTGGGCCGAACCCGTTACGGGGTCTTCATCGATCCCTGTACCAGGAAAAAAAGCCCGAGATACAAAGTCATACGCAGCATCTGTTGAACGGCTTGTAACGATAATTCCGCGGGCGCTCAGACGGGCAAGCATCCCAAAGTCAGGCCGCAGCGTCCGCAGTGTATCCTCACTGTCTACCTCAACAAAGTAGTCCATTCGATTGCGGCCAACATATCTCGGAATGAGACCCAGACCCTGAATGAGCTCCTCAGGTGCAACAGCTGCTTCCGGCGGCTCGGAAGGGAAATTCATCTCCATCCAGTCCCCTTTATGCACAGCGGTCAATAACCCGCTTTTCGTCATAAATCGTGCCGTTTCGTGCTGTGGCAGTCTTCCTGTTTCCCATAATATATGTGCTGTAGCAAGTGTAGCATGTCCACATAAATCAATCTCAGCAATCGGTGTGAACCATCTTAACTCATAATGCTCTGCTCCCTGCTCAATAAATGCCGTCTCTGAGAGATTCATTTCCGCTGCCACCTGCTGCATCCAGCGTTCTGACTGAGGCTCGTCTACAATGCAAACGGCGGCAGGATTGCCTTTGAATTTTTCATTCGTAAATGCATCTACAATATATAACGGATAATTCATTTTTCCAACATTCCTTTCTTAATCCATGTCACGCCAAACAACGATAGTACAGCGCCATATAAGAGATGACCAAGCAACCACCAAATCAGAGCTTGTACATCGCTAGTCGCTGGAGTACGCTCTGAGAGCTGTGTAAGTGGAATCCACGTACAGCATGCGACTGCTATACTCATGCCAAGGCTTAGTCCTATCGGAGCTCTCCAAAGCGACAACAGGGATAAATAAATAATACCGAGTGGAAGCGCAACAACCATATGAAGGATGAATTCAAGCGTCTCCGTTCGTTTATAAGGCAGCCATTCTATGAAATCAATATTAAGAAGCAATACATATACCGCTGATCCGGTAAGGTGCTCAAGCAGCTTCATCGTAAAGCCTAACACGATTCCACTCACAGCACCAGCCGCAATACCAGCAATAACTAGCTTGCTGACATACTGCCGAAACGAGCGCTTATTCCCATCTCTCATAGCTGACATTTGAAATCCTCTTCTCTGAATCTGTTTCAATCACAAATAAAAAAGTGCTTGCTGTCACAAAATGATCCGGCTCGAATGTTATCCATTCCATACTCCGATTCGTTTGTGTGCAAGCACTTCATATAGGTTATCCTTTGAGCGGAATAAGCAGCTCTACCGGCTCTTCCTCCAAATGATGCTCGTCAATATAAAACAACTCCAGCGATACGGCGTTTTCTTGCTTCTCTAGCCGCAACTCATTTATCCAAGCATGAAGCTGCTCGTACCCTTCGCCGATTCTTTTATTGGAGCAAGCGACCATCGCATAACGATGTTCAGGAATCGTGAATTGTACCATACCAGGAGGCAATTCCTCCAGATGCTGGACTTCATAACAAGCCCAGTAGGTAGCAAACACTTCATTGCCGAAGTACGGACTGTACAATACGGTCGATTTTATTGCATCATTCAACTCGTGCTTGCGTGTCAAAAACTCGGTCTGCAGCCGAATCGCTTCATCCGGAAAGGATGAATATGGACCGCAGTAGCTGATACCCGCCAAATGAAGCGCAGGTTTTGTTACGATTGAGCAGTTTTCCACGCGATTTCCTCCTTCGAATCTGTCAGGACTTGTGCGCTAGGATGAGCTTTCTCTGCCCATAGTGTAACATGATTTGCAAGTATTTGGATAGTCGTTTGCATGTTAATCCTTTATCGGGATTATTAACAAAGCCGCTATCCTTGCTCCAGCCGTTTCATAAATTCTTCTACCGCACTATAGCCTTGCTGCTTTAAGTACCAATTATTCGCGGCTGCCTCAATTAAACCTGCAACGTCTCTGCCCGGCTGCACTTGGATTTCAATATGAGGAATTTTCACACCCATATAATCTGTAAATTTGGTTTCCAGCTCTAAATCATTATTGAGTTCATTATCACGCCACTTCGTTAATTCAATATCGAGTACAATTCTCGTCTCGTCTTGAAACGCCTGTCTGCCATACAATCTCACAACATTAATAAGACCAATGCTGCGCAGAGCTAGAAACTCCTTTGTTTTCTCATTATGCGTGCCAAGCAGCGTTTGGGAGCTCAGCTTTTTTAGTACAACGATATCATCAGCAACTAACCTAGAGCCCCGTTTGATGAGCGTATGGGCTGTTTCGCTTTTGCCAATGCCTGACTTGCCGCGCAGCAGCACGCCAATGCCAAGCACATTTAAGCAAATCCCATGAATCGATATTTCCGGAGCAAGCGTTTTGAGCAGATAAGCATCCAGCATGCCAAGCAATTGCACCGTTGGAAGCTTCGTTCGCAGCAAAGGAATGCCTTCTTGATCGCAATATTTGGTCAAATATTTTAGACCTTCCTGACCCGCAGTAACTACAAAGCAAGGCGGATGATATTTAACAATATTGCCAATATGATGATTTCGTTCTTCTTCACTTAATGAGTGCAGGTATGTAATTTCCTTCCTGCCCAAAATTTGAACATGCTCCTGTGGGAAAAAATCGTAATATCCAACAAATTCAAGTCCTGGTCGATAGGCTCTTGCTTTAACAATCTGTCGATCGAGCTTATCGGCTCCCGCTAATATTTCTAATGATAATTGCGCTGCTAATTCCCGTACCGCTATTGATTTCATAACATTACGCTCCTTTGCTGTTATCATAAAGTGCTGTTCATATTAAGAGCCTGTCGAGCGATAATGACGAACACCGATGTTCCATACAAGCAGACAAGGCAAAATAAAGAGGATGCCAGCTATTGGCGAAATCATATAGAGCAGTTCATTCCCAGAGGTTCTGTCTAACAAGTAGAGCAAAGGCAAATAATTGACACTTCCGAAAGGGATGACGAACGTAAAAAAACGAGTCACCCATTTCTTATAAATGCTTAACGGGTACTGGGCCATCTCTCGCCCTCCATCCGTAAATATATTTGCAATCTCAAGACCTTGAACCGTCCAAAAACACATCGTTGCAGCCAGTATAAAGATACCAGAGAAAACAAAGACACCGCTTAAAATCATAAAAATAAGAGTTATTGTTTTAAGCAATGTCCACTCGATCGTAAGCTCACTTAAAGCCCACGTCAAGATGATTACGCTTTGCAGCAGCCGTCCCACACGTGAAAATTCGAATTTCGAGCCGAGCACCTGAAGCACGGTACTGCGCGGCCGAACCAGTAGACGGTCAAAATCTCCATTAACGACCAACGTAGAGAACGAATCAAAACCGCGTGCAAAACATTCACTAATCGCAAATGACATATGAATAATAGAAAAGCATAACGCTACTTCTTGAAAATTCCAACCCTCAATTTGGCCAAATCGCTCAAACATAAAATATAATCCTGCAAAAACAGAAAATGGCACAAAAAATTGACCTAAGGAGAGCAGCCAAAATGAGGTAAGGTACTGCGTTTGCGACTTAAACATGATCAAAATATATTTACCGAACAATCTCATATGGGTTACCCTCCATTCACAACAACTCTACGTAATGCTTTTGCCATTGCCAGCCTGCCTAAGCCCACTAGTACAACAAACCAAACCAGTTGAACACCGATGCCGATGAGCGCTTCTTCCTTAGCAATATGTCCCGAGTAAACCCGAAATGGGAAATCCGCTGTCCATCGAAACGGCAGCACATATACAATATTTTGCAGCCATGAGGGCATAAGAGGCACGGGTATAACCATTCCCGCCAGAAATTCGCCGATCACACCAAACATAAGCAGCGAGCCAGCCGGTGAAAGCGTAACGAACACGGATATGTACATCAACATAGAAAGGGCAACAATCATAAGCAGTCCAAGCAATAATGCAACGATAAACAAAACAAAGGCTGCTGGATCTTCTGGCAGCGGCATCCGGTAAGGCTCTGGCAGAAAAAAAGCTACTATCAAAACAGGGATACTTTTTAGAATGGCACTCGAGAGCCGCTGTGCAATAAGCTTGGCATACCATAATCCGTATATGCCGCTAGGTCTGCAAAGCTCATAAGCAATATTGCCTGTCGTTATAAGTCCGAATAACTCATTGTCACGGAACCACAACATAACGAACGAAAGAAAAGCCTGCTGCAGCCATACATATGTGATAAGCTGCTTCAATGAAATTGGAGGCGGAGTCGTTGTCCCGCTATAAAACGCCTCAAACACCATAATGATAATGAAACCCCAAAAAAATTGAGTCGCAACTCCCGCCAGCGCTGCGGTACGGTATTGCAATCCGTATGTGAGACGCAGCTTAAATACCGAAATATACGCTTTCATTATATTTGATGCTCCTTATACAGCTGAACGATCATATCTTCAATAGGCAAGGTATCAATCGTGACATCGAGAAGCTCCACCTGCTCAGACAGACGGATGAGCACATCGCTTATGACAACCTGAGCTGTATTGACGCTTAGCACAGCTCGCTCAGGTGACCATTCTTCAACGACAGCACCAGCAATCTCAAGCGGCTCAGCCCGGTGGCTGTATACGACGGTTATCGTTTTTTGTGTTCCGAACTGGCTGCGTATCGCACTTAGGCTGCCATCATAAAGCAGCTTTCCTTTGCCAATAAGAATAATCCGGTTCGCCAGCGCTTCAATATCATTCATGTCATGCGTGGTCAAAATGATCGTAACGCCCTTCTCTTCATTTATCGTCTTAATGAAGCGGCGCACAGCGATTTTGGATACGGCATCGAGGCCAATTGTGGGCTCATCCAGAAATAGTACACTTGGGCTGTGCAGCAGGGAAGCCGCAATTTCGCAGCGCATCCTTTGTCCAAGACTAAGCTGTCTTACTGGCATCTGAATAATTTCCTGCAGCTCAAGTGTTTCTGTAAGCAATGCTAATGTGCTTTGATACTCCTGCTCTGGCACCTTATAAATATCCCGCAGCAGATCGAAGGAATCGATGACTGGCACGTCCCACCACAACTGAGAACGCTGACCGAAAACAACACCAATATGCTTCACATACGCGACCCGATCCTTCCACGGCGTATAACCCATGACCGTACATGTACCGCTGTCTGGCACAAGAATGCCGCTCATCACTTTAATGGTCGTTGACTTGCCCGCCCCGTTAGGTCCGATGTACCCTACAATTTCACCCGGCTCAATCGTGAAAGAAATATCGTTAAGCGCTTCCACAACTTTGTATTCCCTTTTGAATAATGCCTTTACTGCTTGCTTAACGCCTGAAGAGCGTTTAGCAACCTGATACGATTTACTTATCCCATGAACTGTAATCACTATTTTTTACCTCCGCGCAAGTTTTGAGAGGGAAATACTAACATCGAAAGAATAATGTGTCAATTGTTTCCTCAATAAAAAAATCAAAAATCGCTCTTTTTCTGCCTAAAAGGCTGAATAAAGAGCGACTCGTATGTTGAATTTAAATTAAGTTTTATTAGAAGTTGAAAACAAAATCGTCATCATTAAGCGGCTCAACGTGAATTGTACGTACGTAGCCATTACCTTTTTTGGAGAAGAAATCATGCTGCTTCGTATGCGTACTGATACCATTGAACACGATTGGGTTTACCGCTTCCTCAGGGAAATGCGGCTCCATACCAAGATTCATAAGCGCTTTGTTCGCATTGTAGCGGACGTATACATTTACTTCCTCAGCAAGGCCAAGCGGCGCATAAAGATGCTCTGTATACACAATCTCATTCTCGTACAGCTCGTTAAGCAATGCATAAATTTCGATTTCCAGCTGTGCTTGCTCCTCAGGGCTAAACGTTTGGAACAGCTCTTGTGCTAGAACGCCAACGTACAAGCCATGGATGCTCTCGTCACGCAAAATCAAATCGATAATTTCGCCGCTGCTCGTCATTTTACCTTGTCCAGCCAAGTAAAGCGGATAGAAGAATCCGCTATAGAACAAGTAGCTCTCCAGGAATACAGAAGCAGCCATCGCTTTGTAAAGCTCTTTCGGGCCAGTGATGTTCGAATACCAAGAAGAAATCAAGTTTGCTTTCTTCTGAAGCTGTTCGTTCTGCTCTACCCACAGGAAAATTTCGTCGATCTCTTCGCCAGAAGCAAGTGTAGTGAAGATGCTGCTGTACGATTTGGCATGGATTTGCTCCATCATCGACATAAATGACAATACTGCTTTGCGCTGCAAGCCATCAACATGCTCCAAAATCTTCGGCATGCCGACGCCGCCTTGAATCGTATCAAGCAAAGTCAGACCGCCGAGCACATTTTTGTACAGCGTGCGCTCCGCGTCCGTCATTTCCATCCAGTCCATTTTATCATCTGATAACGGAATTTCTTCATCCGTCCAAAATTGCATTACATTTTGCTGCCAGAATGTTAACGTGAAATCGTCATCTGGGCGGTTCCAGTTTACTGCTTTCATTTGGTGAGCTCCTTCTTTGCTACGTAAGCGTCATTTAAATAGTACTCAAGCGTAAACGGCTATGCCGTCTTTTAGAGGCATAGCTTTCGTTTCGCGGAGAAATATAAGAAAAGTATATGAAAAACATATACTTTCTTATATTTTAAACTGCGCAGCTCGTGCATTCCTCAACGGAAAGCCGCTTCGTTCTTGTGTAATAAAGCGATTTAAGACCTTTTTGAGCAGCATAAACATAGAAGCGCGCCAGCTCACGAGTCGTCACATTACTGTTAACATGCAGTACAGTCGAAATACCTTGGTCAATATGCTGTCCGATCTCTGCAATAAGATCAATCAGCTTGAACTGATCAATGTTGTAAGCCGATTTGTAGTAGAAGTAATTTTCCTGCGCCAAATAAGGCATTGGATAATAAGTAGTTGAGTTTGCATACGTACGTGTTTCGATATGCTCAACAATCGGCATTACGCTTGAAGTCGCATTTTGGATATACGAAATGCTTTGTGTAGGCGCAATCGCCAGACGATAAGCATGGTACAAGCCGTGTTCTTGGACTTTTACTTTAAGTGCAGCCCAGTCCTCAGGTGATGGAATTTCCATACCGTCGAACAATTCCTTCACGCGGTCTGTTTTTGGACGGTAATCATTTTCCACATAACGAGTGAAGTATGTGCCCTTCGCATACTCCGAACGGTCGAAGTCTTTGAAAGTAATTCCGCGCTCTTTGGCGATTTCCATGCTTTGCTCAATGGAGTAGTAGTTCATCATCATAAAGAATACGCCGGCAAAATCTTTCGCTTCTTCACTTTCGTAAGCGATTTTGTTTTTGGCAAGGTATCCATTCAGATTCATTGCGCCAAGTCCTACGGAGTGAAGCTCCTCATTCGCTTTGCGAACGCCTGGTGCATTGTCGATATTAGACAAATCACTAACCGTCGTCAAAGCTTCGATACCAACATGTACCGATTCCTTCACCTTTTTGTGCTCCATTACGTTAACAATATTAAGGGAAGCAAGGTTGCAGCTAATATCACGGTTAATGACATCCTCGTAGCCGTAATCCTTAATTTCCGATGTCTCCTGAAGCTGGAATATTTCTGTGCACAGGTTGGACATTTTGATAGAGCCGATATCCTTCAAAGCGTGAACGCTGTTAGCATTCGATTTGTTCATAATATATGGGTAGCCAGATTCTAGTTGAATCGAAGCGATTTTTGTCAACATGTCGCGTGCGTTCATTACTTTTTTCTTCGTTACCAGCTCATTAGCCAGCAGCTCTTCGTACATCTCGTCCATATCCATATCGTCGAGATGCTTGCCGTATGCCTTCTGAACGGAATGTGGACCGAACACGAATAGCGGTTTGTTTTGAGCAGCTAGCTCATAAAATTTATTCGGAATAATTAGGCCGATCGAAAGAGTTTTAATACGTGCTTTTTCGTCTGCGTTAATTTTTTTGCAATCAAGGAATTCGATAATATCCCAGCCGAAAATATTGTAGTAGCCTGCACCAGAACCTTTGCGTTGTCCCATTTGGTCTGCGTAGGAGAAAGCATCCTCCATAAGCTTCAGCACCGGCATAATGCCTTTTGCTGCGCCCTCTACGCCTTTAATAGGCTCACCGCGTCCACGAAGCTTCGATAGGTTGACGGCTACGCCACCACCGATTTTGGAGAGCTGCATACATGTGCCGAGTACATAGTTGATGGAGTTAAGAGAGTCGTCCATTTCTAGCAGGAAGCAGGAAACCATTTCTCCGCGGCGGCTCTTGCCTGCGTTGAGGAAGGTAGGGGTAGCTGGCTGCAAACGTTGGTCAATCATCGCTTCCGCAATTCGAAGTGCTCTAGCTGCATCGCCTTCGCCCAAATGCAAGGCAACGATAGCTACACGATCGGAATATTGTTCCAAGTATTGCGATTTGTTGTTGGTCTTCATCGCGTAGTCCTTATAGAACTTCGATGCTGCCATGTAGGATTGGAATACAAAGCCGCTGTTTGCCGTTAGTGTAAATACAGCTTCAACCTGCTCATATGTATACTTTTCGTATACATTATCGTAATAATCGTTTTCGATTAAGTATTCTAGCTTATGTTTGAGGGAGTCGAACTTCACGCTCTTCTCAGCCACTTCTTCCATAAATGCAGCGACAGCCTCTTTATCTTTATCAAGCTGGTAAAATCCGTCTGCACCGCGCTGCATCAATTCGTTATTCAATTCAATATGCTTCAATGGTTCGCACCCTTTCGACAAAATGTTGCGTATCTTGATTCGTACCTGACAATTCAAACTTCAAAATCACTGGAACATCGTACATTTGTGAGATCGTATCCGCGCTTTTTGCGAACCCGGTTCCCCAGTTGCGGTTGCCGCTCGCAGAAACGCCGCGGAGCATGCCAGAGTTGCTTTCTAGAAACGAAGTTACCTTCTCTGGAACTTGGCCGAACCCTGTTGTGTATGTTACTAGCACGAACGGCTCGTCAACTTCTTCCCTCTCATCAATCGGCACCGCCCGCATATTCAATTTTTTGATGAAACGCTTGACGTTGCCTGTTTTGGAATCATAGACGACTAGCATAACACGTTCGCTCCCTTACTGTAATCAAGCAATTAAAAAGCGCTTCTGACTAGCAATTCCGTCAGCTGCGCTTGTTCAAGATATACCGCTGGTAATCGTTGAAGGCACCAATCCACATCAATATGTAGTTGATGTTTTTGATTCTACATCAATATATAGGAGTAGTCAATGAAAATTATGGAGAAAATATTAATCTATTTTTTTGGCGCACTCGACTATTTTAACAGATGAGGATATGATGTGATAGTGACATTTTATTGCTATTTTGGGGGTCCTGAAAATCGTAAACACAACTGCAGAACAAATAAGAGCATTGCTAGAAAAACTGTTCAAAGATGCCGGATATACAGTGCCGGAGCTGCTTGAATACATCGAAAAACTTGAAAAAGATCAAGATCTAATGGCCGAAACAATCAAGAAAATGAAGCTTGAATCGATACGAAAAGCATCTGCTTCCACAGGCATGAACAGCCGATTAAAAGATGCGCTTCGGGAATAATCGGATATACGAGTCACAAGATCTAGATATATACAAGCGAATAATTCAAGAAATCGATAGCACTTCTCGTTCACCAAAACGCTGTTGATAAAATTTTACAATCAGAACACTTTTCATCAAACTTCGACACTCACACTAGATATAGATGTCGATTGCAATGTTTCTACTTCGACATTGCAATCGACATCTATACAGACCAACTCATACTTCGATCCTACTCTTTAAGCACATATGTGTGCTTAACCACCACAAACCAGGKTTGCTTTTCCTCTATAAGCGCATATGTGTTCTTACAGCGAACTTTCGAGCATACTCTCACCACGATCCCACTCTGTAAGCACGTATGTGTTCTTACAGACCACAAACCAGAGTTACTTTTCCCCTATAAGCGCATATTTGTTCTTACAGCGAACTTTCGAGCGTGATCTCACGACGATTCCACTCATTAAGCACATATGTGTGCTTAACCACCACAAACCAGGKTTGCTTTTCCTCTATAAGCGCATATGTGTTCTTACAGCGAACTTTCGAGCGTACTCTCATGACGATTCCACTCTATAAGCACGTATAGGTACTAACGCACCACAGTCTCCTATTGTCGTCTCTTATATAGCGACGTTTTCTGCGAATAGCCGGACAAATCAAAAAAGGGTTTCCCATAAAGTCTAGTTAGACTCTATGAGACACCCATCTCTAGTGGATCATATTATTTGATTGCTGCGAAGAACAAACGCTCTGACTCGCTGTCAGCTGGCTTCAGCTCAAAATCTGCGTAACGGTCAACCGTTTTAAAGCCCGCACGGTACAGAGCTGACTCGATCCAGTCTGGATCGTAAGCGCGCTGCACATGTGATTCTTCAAACCGATAAAACTTTGAATCGCGGTCACGCGAGAATATCGTTAGGTTATGCTCAATCTCGCAGCGCTCCTCTTCAAAGTCGCATGTCCATATATAGGCTACATCACGCTCATCAAGCACAAAGGGCTGTTCTTCCGCATAACGAATGAGCTGCTTTGGCGGATGCATATCGAATAAAAAGGAACCGCCGCTGCGAAGGCCAGCATAGGTAGCGCGGAAAGCCGCCTCAATATCCTCTTCCTCCGTCAAGTAGTTCAAGCAATCACAAAACGAAATGACCGCATCAACGGGCTCTTGCAGCTCCCATTCACGCATGTCCTGTTGCAGCCACCGAATCGAACCGGAGCGCGGTCTCGTAACAGCCTGAGGCGTCTCATCCCACTTGCTGCGCGCAACGGTAAGCATGTCCGATGACAAATCAATTCCATACACATGGAAACCCGAGCGTGCTAACGGAATCGAGATGCTCCCTGTACCGCAACCAAGATCTACGACAGTAGCAGGCATGCCATAGCGCGACCAGCCGGCCCTTGCGAAGCCCAGCCATTCTGCATAGGGCATATCCTCCATCAGCTGATCATAGACAGTAGCGAACTGTCCATAAGAGCGTGTCATTGCCCGTCAGCTCCTTCAGCTGAGGAGCCTGAAGCGTTCGCTTGCTCTCCTGCTTGCTCCGTCGTCGCATCAGACGGTTCAGCCAAATAAGTCCAGCTGCCTTTCTGAGTGACAAGCCTTTCTCTCATCAGCTTGCCTAAAGCGCGTTTGAAGGCACCTTTGCTAATCCCGAATTTTTGTTTAATAATGTCGGCATCCGTCTGATCAGAGTAAGGCATTCCACCGCCTGGTCGTTCTTTAATGAAGGCAAGCAGTCGATCAGCATCCTCCAAACGTCCTACTTCCTTACGCTGCGCCATGGAGAGGTTAGCTCTGCCATCCTCACGAATGAAAGTAACACGAGCGCTTACACGCTCACCAAGTCTAAGCGGACGGATTCGTTCTGCGCTTGGAATAAGCCCATAAACGCCAAACCCTACAACGCCGCCATCAATCATGACGAACGAGCCGAGCTGCAGCGTTTTTGTTACCCAGCCTTCAACCCATTGATTATTCCAGCTCTCAGGTGCATGGAAGACAAGCTCCGAGAGTTCCTCTTCAAAAGCAATTTTCGCTACGAGTCTTCCTATTTTGTCATGCTTCATCACAACAAATACTTCATCGCCAGGAAGAGGCCTGTACTCAATGCTCTCCGGCAGCTCCGAAAGCGGAAGCAGCAGTTGTCTGCCAAGCCCCATTTCTAGGAAGCAGCCAAGCCTTGGATGAACGTCCGCTACTTTCAGGCGAGCAAGCTCACCTAGCTGGAGAAGCGGCTTCTTCATCGTAGCAGCCAATCGATCCTCGGAATCGTAAAAAATGAATACTTCCACTGCATCGCCGATTTTTGGCTTAGAGCCTACAAGCTCGGTATAATGCATGAGCACATCCGATTCTTCATCGCTCAAAAAATAGCCGTAGGGCGACACCTCGCGTGCCACCCTTAAAGTCAAAGTTGTTCCGGCTACAAAACTCATGCAAACTCCACAACCTTCGCATCGGACCATAGCCGCTCAATGTTGTAATATTCACGCTCATCGCGATGGAATACGTGAACGATAACGTCGCCGAGGTCAATCAGCACCCATCTTGCCGAATCCATACCTTCGATTCCGCGCACGCGATTGCCATTTTTCTCAGCTTGTTTCCGAATTTCGGTTGCGATAGCTTGTACTTGTGTATCCGAGTTACCGCTGCAAATGACGAAGTAATCCGCCACCAAGGAAATTTCTTTTAAGTTCAAAGCAACAACGCGCACCGCTTTTTTGTCTTCTGCTGCTGCGACTGTGATTTGAAGCAATTGATCCGAATGTAACGCCATAGCTCAGCCTCCTGTTAAATATTATTCTAATAAACTATTTCTTGCTTCTATTGTTAGCGGAAATATTCGTTTTCCTTTTTCTAATAAGAAGGAAATTGTAGAGTTAAAGCCAGCAAGCAATGCTTGATCCAATGAATGCTCGCTAAGCTCGCGAATTTTGTCTACTCCTGGAAACTCTCGCCCTGGTTCCATATAATCGGCAAGGCAAACAATTTTCTCAAGTTTCGACATACCGCGGCGACCTGATGTATGGTAGCGAATAGCGTCCAGCACTTCGGTGTCCGCCACACCAAATTCATGTTCGGCTACCCACGCCCCAACGGGTGCATGCCATAATTCTTTATCATAAAGTAAAAGCTCTGCTGGCAATGCTTGATCGCGAATGACCTTCTGCATACGATCGACATTCCAGTACTTAGAAACATCATGCAAAATGGCAGCAAGCTCAGCTCTTACAGCATCTTCGCCAAACCTGCCAGCTAATATGACTGCGGTCTCCATGACTCCCTGTGTATGCAGCCATCTTCGCTCAGGCATTTCCGCTCTTACTTTTTCGATCATTTGCTCACGATTCATACAGGTTGTACCTCCTCATGTAGCTATTCACCGAATCAGGCACTAAGTATTGAACAGACTGCCCAGCTTTCACCTTGCTCCTAATCGCTGTTGAAGAAATCGCAATGGCAGGCATTTGAACCAAGCTGACCTGCTCCTGCAAAAAAAACGGCAGTGCGGAAATATCGACCGGATTGCCTGGACGCTCTAATCCAATAAATGATATTCGAGCAGCTAGCTGCTCGATTTCATGCCACTTCGGCAGGTCGTTGATGCGATCTGAACCGATAATATAGGAAAAAGAATGGTTCGGATAACGTCCCTGCAGCTCTACGATCGTATCGTAGGAATAGCTCACACCACCACGCTGCAATTCAATATCAAGCGCTCGAAAGGCCTTGTTGCTCTCGATAGCATCGCATACCATTTCGTAGCGCCGCTCTCCGCTAACGCCTGGCTCATTCGCCTTGAGCGGTGGTCCGTATGACGGGATAAACCACACCTCGTCCAAGCCGCTCTGCTCTCGTGCGGTTTCTGCAGCAATCAAATGACCGATATGGATGGGATCGAAGGTGCCGCCCATAATTCCTATCTTACTCACTTGTTGAACGCCTCCCTATCAAGCAAAGTCGAAGCGTTAACAGCTATCGTGTCTTCTAGTATGCCCTTTATGACAAAAAGCTGCATTCGCCGCGCAAGTCTCGGTCCATATTATTTGCGAGCAGCTGTAGGAAGCTCGATTTGTTTGTTGTCCTTGGATTCTTTGTATAGAACGATCGTTTTGCCGATCACTTGTACAAGTTCCGCGCCCGCTGATTTAGCAACTTCAACGCCGATTTCCTTAGGATCGTCTAGACAGTTGTTAAGAACAGAAACTTTGATAAGCTCGCGCGACTCAATCGCCTCCTCGATATGACGAACGAGGTGATCGTTAGTGCCGCCCTTTCCGACTTGGAAAATCGGTGTCAAATGATGAGCTAGTGCTCTTAAATATCGTTTTTGTTTACCTGTAAGCATAATAAGTGTTCCTTCTTTCATCTCAATAATTCGTCTGTTTGATTGCTTCAATAAATAAGTTTAGCCTTGCAATGAAGCAAGTACCGTTTCGCGCATCGCTGTGACGGGTGCTGGCTGGCCTGTCCAATATTCAAAGGCATATGCTCCTTGATAAATAAACATGCCAAGCCCGCCATGAATACGGCAGCCGCGCAGCTCTGCCTGCTGCAAAAATTTCGTTTTCAAAGGATTGTATATTAAATCACTTGYAACCGCGCCCAGCTTCAGCCAGCTTGCATCAACTGGCGTCTCCTCCGTATGAGGGAACATGCCTACTGATGTCGTGTTAATCACGATATCGGCTTGCTCGCATGCGGTTTGCAGCTCATCATTCGAAATCGCTTCAATATCTACTTTATTTTGCAATGAATCTGCAAGCTCTTTTGCCCGGTCTACGGAACGGTTGGCCACCGTAATTCGCGCAGGATTCTCGCTTGCTAGAGCATAAATGATGCCGCGGGCTGCGCCGCCCGCGCCGATAACGACGATTCGTTTGCCGGCAAGCTCACGCTCCGCTTCTTCCTTCAACGAACGCACATAACCAATGCCATCGGTGTTATATCCGATTAGACGGCCAGCGTCGTTGACAATCGTGTTAACCGCGCCAATCGCCTGCGCGCTTGTATCGATCTCATCAAGCACGGACATAATGTCCAGCTTATGGGGGATCGTAACATTGACACCGCGAATGCCCATTGCACGAACACCAGCGGCAAAATCTCCGATACGATCGCTCGTAACATGAAAAGCAGTGTATACACCGTTAATTCCCGTTTCCCAGAAGGCACGGTTCATCATAATAGGTGATTTCGAATGCCTTATCGGATCGCCGATGACGCCGAACAAAAGCGTATTGCTGTCAATCTGGTTTCCTGCGCCCATAGTCGTCACAGTGAATTCCCCTTCCAAGTGACATGTGTTTAGATCATCGAGTCGCGAAGCATGACCTTAACGCCCTTCGGCGCATAAATGTCAATCACAGCTCCACCAGTACCGTTCACTTGTATCCAGCCAAGACCGGATATAAATACGTCCTTATTCAAGCCGCGCTTAACGCGCAGTGAATGCCTTGTCCAAGCCGGAATCGTTTCTAGTTCTTCAAGCGATGGTCCTCCGAGCAATTGCCCACGGTGATCTGCATACAACTCATCCGCCCGCTCCAGCTTCGTACGATGCATGTTGAGCGCATTTGAAACATAGAACGTAAAGGATTGGCGATCACCCTCAACAAAATCGAATCGAACAAGGCTGCCAATAAACAGCGATTGACCCGAGTTCAATTGATAGACGAGCGGTTTAATTGGCTTGTCCGGCAATAGTGAGCCTAGGAAGCTCCGCGGTACAACCTCTGTCATACGTGTCGTATAGACGATACCTGGGGTATCAATAATCGCTTTCCCATCCTCAAGCGGAATATGAACGGCATCAAGCGTTGTTCCCGGATAACGAGAAGTAGTCAGCTCACGTTCCATGTCACTGTAATCTCGAATTAGACGATTAATCAAGGTTGATTTGCCGACATTCGTCGCGCCAACCACATAGACATCTCGGCCATTCCGGTACTGCTCAAGCGCTTCAATAACCCGCTCGAAGCCCATATTCCGCTTCGCGCTACATAGGACCACATCGACTGTGCGCAGTCCCTCTTCTTTTGCTTGCTTCTGAACCCAATTCCGAAGTCGATTGACGTTCATCGCTTTCGGCAGCAAATCAATTTTGTTCACGACAAGCAGCACTGGATTGTTTCCGACAAAACGCTGCAAGCCCGAAATCAAACTTCCTTCAAAATCGTACAGATCGACAATATGCACAACGAGGCTATCCGTATTTCCGATGCTGCCAAGCAGCTTTAAGAAGTCATCCTGATCAACCGCTACGGATGAAGCTTCATTATAATTGCGAATTCGGAAGCATCGCTGGCAAATAACCGGTTCGCGACCGACAGCCGCCTCCGGCAAATAACCTGGCAAATCAGAACTTTTAATCTGAAGCGCCACTCCACAGCCCGCACATGATCCATATGCCTGACTAAGTTGTTGTTCCATCACTTTGTTTCCCCCTCATACCATAACCCTTTTTTCCTTAAACGCACTAACGCTATTCGTTCAATACGACGATTCACTCGTGTCATTATACCTTCATCAGCAGGAGCGATTGGCGTGACAAGGATGGTGTATAACCCCATACGGTTACCCCCAAGCACATCCGTCAGCATCTGATCTCCGATTACGACGGTTTCCTCAGGTGCAAGGCGGAGTACACTAAGCGCTCTCTTGAACGATTTGCCAGCTGGCTTGCGAGCAGCATGAATATATGGAATATTCAGCGGCGCAGCAAACTTCCCGACGCGTGTCTCGTTGTTATTGGATACGATAACAACCTGAAAGCCCCGAGAACGTACGTAATCAAGCCACTGCACAAGCTCAGGCGTAGCTAACGCCTCCTTGGCACCGACAAGCGTATTATCCAAATCCGTAATGATGCCGCGAACGCCTCTTGCATGCAGCTCATCTAAGTTAATTTCATATACTGTATTGACGCGCATATGCGGCAACAGCCGTTCAAACATAATGGATATCCCTCTGCTTTCTGCTTGCTATCTTACGAAACTATACCATACAAACTAAATTTGTTGCAAAAAAATACCGCTACCAATTTCTCTGGCGAGCGGTATTTGTTCGTATGTTATCTTAATTGATCAATGAGTGAGCGTACTTTAACGACGAAACGATCCGCTTCTTCAGATGACGCCATAACGGGGCTGTATTTCGCTTGCTCAAACCCATTCAGCACAATTTTAAAATCTTCTCGCAGCCGCTTCTGATTTTGCGACCAGCGCAATACGGCCTCGCGCAGCGTCTCATGGTCTTCGCGCTCCATTCCACGCTTTTTGCAAATGCGCAGCAGCTTTTGCGTCTCAAGTACGATTCGATCATTTGTTGTGTATGATCCATGGCGGAGCTTTCTCCAAGAAAAGATAAGCTTGTCACGACGAATAATGAGCCATGCAATTGCAGCAACGATGAGTAGTGATATGGAGCTCCATAACCAAACCTGCGAGCTTGATGAGCCTTCTGTATCTCCAGCTGCTGCAGCATCGTTATCGCTTAGTTCCAGATCTGGCAAAGCAGCAACCTCTTCTTCAGGCAGCGTATACGGGAATGAGAAACCCGCTGTTGCTTCGAACGGTATCCAGCCTGTACCTTCAAAATAAATTTCCACCCAAGAATGAGCATCTGAATTTCGAACCGTGTAGGTGCCTGCTCCGCTTGGATTTACTTCTTCCTCCCTATAACCGCCTGGAGGGCCGAAGTCACTAGCTGGAAGCGCACCGGGAGCAAATCCTTTAACCCATCTCGTCGGAAGGCCTAAGCTACGCGCCATAACGGCCATTGAAGTGGAAAAATAATCGCAATAGCCTTCTTTTAGCTCAAACAGAAATTGATCAACGAAATCGCTGGTAGATCCTGTGAGCTTTGATTCATCGGGCAAATTATTATAGTTGTAATTGAGCCTTAAATACGACTCCAACAATCTAGCTTTATCATAATCATTAGCTGCTCCAGCGGTGACCTGCTCTGCAAGCTGTTTGACTCGATCAGGCAATGATTCAGGCAATTGCAAGTAAAATGAATTGCGTGAAGCCTCTTCCTTATCTGACCAGCCAGCTTTGGATGTCCTCAGCAGCGCTTCATCTAAAACAGGTACTGACGACGTAACCGAATACGATTGCGGGTATTTGCGGTTTTGCATGGACCAGTTCAGCAGCCGCAGCTCGCCTGAGCTAGGCTCCCATCTCAAGCTAGTTGGAATAGCTGCCTCTTCATTTTCAATCCAGTTGATCTTCGAAAGTGGTGCAGCTGCAAAAAGAACCGGATAAACATCCTTTCGAATCATTGTAACAATCTGATTGACTTGCTTAACCCCAGATTTTGGCGGATCATCTAATGAAGGGAATACTTCTCCCTTTACAACTGAAATATTTTCTTCGCCAGCAAGCCTGGGACTTACATCAATCCATCCGTCACCCGTGTAAAAAGCTTTGGACTCCCCGCGCCAGTAGCTGCGATGCGAGGTCGTGACGGTCATCATCGGTGAATAATCAAATTCAAATCCACCGCCAAGCTTATCGTCGCTTCGACTATATCCGGAGCTCGCATTGCCTGATCGGTTCGGCGATATGACATCTGTGCCCTTATCGCCTAAAAACACCTGAACCCTCTCCCCTTTAGCTTCCTTCCAGATCGTATATGGATCCTGAAGAATAGGAGCAATTGAAGGCATATTCAATCCTACAATCATGAGAATAGATAAAACGAGTGCAATCGGCACCATTAATCGCAGCGGATACTCGATTAGCTCTTTCCAACTGTTCGGATGCTCTCGCTTCAGCCTCGACAAATGGCCAGCGACGAGCCAGAGCAGCCCGATAAAGACGACCATCCCCACTTCATCCCACAGCCAGATCGGCGTAAAGGAATCTGCGATAGTTAAAACCAAAATGCTTACGCCTACAAATCCGAACATTCGAACTCTTGTAATCGTCCATATTCCAAAAAGTACGTAGAGCATAAGCATCGCTCCACTTATCCATATAAATGGATTGAGCTGAACAAGATGTACTTGCAGCCACCAGAGCCACTCTTGCCAGCGCTGCGGACTTGCAACGATCCATTCCATTCTTGCCCATTGCGATGTAATGAAAATAGCTGCTATTACTTGAAGAAGAAGCTTCAGATATTTCCTGCGCATAGGAAGCAATAGATCAATTGCCGCCGCCGCAAATAAAGTGTAGTAGGCAATGGCGTACGTTTCGTCCCACCAATAACCTTCAAATATAGTAATTGCATTGGCTAGAATAATTGCAATAAATATGAATCTAAGCTTCTCAAACCAGTCCGTTGTTAAATAGACACCAATTGATCGCATCAGCTGTTTCATGCAATTCCACTCCCTTCTAAAACTGTTGGGAGCTCTTGCAGCTGACGAACTTCAAATACAGGCCAGCCGCGTTCGCGCAATACACGTTTCCAAGAAGTATTATGGCTTAATAAATCAACCGACGAGGAGATATGAATCAAGCAAGGGGTAATTCCTTTGCGTGAGAGCCACTCCATGCTTCGAATGACATCCGCGCCAGTCTCAGGAGTAATGAGGACTGCAAAACTTCCGGCTTCAATCGTAGAATCAGCTTGCTGAAGCGACGGATACAAAGGCCGCGCTGCATTTGCATCTACAAAGGTTAAATGCCTCATCACCATATTTCGTTGATCAATGCCTGATTTAGGTGTAACGAATGTCATGGAGTCTCCAATGGAGAGCAGCCCCATTGCCGTATCACTTTTGAGACCGTTCTCGAGCAATGAAGCTGCAACGGATACGGCTAATTCGAAGCGAGTCGCGAGTTCACCTTTGTAGCTGCTTGAATGTCGATCAAGGATGACTAGCGTACGCGGCAATGACTCACGCTCGAAAGCTTTCGATTTCCACTCGCCCGTCTTCGCCGTCGCATTCCAATGGACACGTGACAAACGGTCTCCGTATAAATATTCACGAACGCCGTTAATTTGTGTCGTTTCCTTCGCTGAGCGTGACGCGATGGCATGAGAGTAAGGACCGCGAATCCCGCGCTGAATGCCATTCCACTGCCTAAGCGGAACTGTCTGAGGCAGCACATTAAGCACCGTCTCTGATCCGAATTTCCCTGAATGCTCGAACAAACCGAAAACATCATAAGACAAGCACTCTGTATGAGTAAATCGGTACTCGCCGCGCTGCAGCGGAGGCGTTTGATACACGACATGGCCCGCACGCTTCCAATTCGGCACGAAGGAAGTCTCGAATGCCAGCCTTTGTCCATTATGACGATGCAGCTGATCTCTAACAATGACGTATGGAAGCGGATAATAGCCAGGTATTTTCATGGAAAGGCTTACTTCTAGCGTGCTGCCTGCTGATAAAGATTGATCGATTGTTGTTGCTCCAGGCATCGCATACACTCTGCTGCCCGTCACCTTGTTAATTCCGCTCCACCTGCCAAGCACTAAATAAATAATTAATAAATTCAAAATCATGAAGAGCATCATCGCGGTTTTGCCGCCTTGAAATAAAAAGTAGAACAGACTGGTCAAATAAATGACTGCGACAAGCTGCATCCGCAGCTTCGAAGATTTGGCCGCTGTCATACGACTAACGCTCTAGCCGAACCGGTACTTTCGTGGACTGAATCACCTGCTCGATGATATCCTCCGCTTTAAGACCGTTCATTCTAGCTTCCATTCTCAGAAGAAGTCTGTGCGAAAGCACGTATGGAGCAAGTTCCTTCACATCATCAGGCGTTACAAACTGTCTCTGCTGAATATAAGCGCTCGCTTTAGCCGCTCTTGCCAGCGCTAGCGCTGCACGAGGACTTGCACCGAGCATTACATTCGCGTTTTCTCTCGTTCCTCTTATTAATGAAACTAAATATTTGCCTACGGCGTCATCAATATGCACCTTAAGCGCTTGGTCCTGAATTTGGATCATATCGGATATATTAATCATTTGCTGAATGCGATCAGATGGATGTATTCCTTCATTAGAGAGCACCATTTGCTGCTCATCTGTTTCACTTGGATACCCGAGCGACAGCTTCATCATGAACCGGTCCAGCTGCGCCTCCGGAAGCGTATAAGTGCCTTCAAATTCAATTGGATTTTGGGTAGCGAGCAAAACGAACGGACGAGGCAGCTCATATGTATCGCCATCAACCGTTACATGTCCTTCTTCCATCGCCTCAAGCAATGCAGATTGTGTCTTCGTTGTTGCGCGATTGATTTCATCGGCTAGCAATATATTGGCCATAATTGGACCCGGACGAAATAAAAAGGTTTCTTGTTTGGGATGGTAAATGGAAACGCCTGTTATGTCAGTTGGCAGCAAGTCGGGATTGCATTGTATCCGGCGGAACTGGCCGCCTATTGACTTTGCCAACGCTTTCACTAATTGTGTTTTGCCCGTGCCTGGCACGTCTTCAAGCAGAACATGTCCACCTGCAACGACGGCAATTAACAATCTTTGGATCTCTTCCTGTTTGCCGAGGATACAAGATTCTAAGTTTCGGAGAATAGTAGAACATAATTGCATGTCTGCAGGACGAATATCCATTTCATAACCTCCCGAAATAACGCATGAGTTAGTATTCAATACTACTATTTTACAGTACTTCCTTTACAGTACACAAATTTTTTCGCTACAAAAAAAATTGGAAGATCCCACAGGACCCTCCAACTTAAGTGTATAAATGGTTATCCTTTTGGCCTGACGACAAGTGCTGCCAAGAAGGAAAATATAATCGCTGCCGAAATGCCGGCACTAGTTACTTTAAAGATACCCGATATAACGCCAATCCAGCCTTGCGTATGCAATTCGGTTAATGCGCCGTGTACGAGGGCATTACCAAAGCTTGTTATCGGAACCGTAGCTCCCGCTCCAGCAAACTTGACGAGCGGTTCATATAAGTCAAAACCATCAACGATAGCGCCAATGACCACTAAGGTCGACATCGTATGGGCAGGAGTCAGCTTAAGAACATCAAACATCAGCTGACCGATCACACAAATTCCTCCACCAACTAAAAAAGCCCACAAAAAGATCATATATGCTTGCTCCCTCCTGCGCTAATGGCAACAGCATGTGCTATACATGGAATACTCTCGCCTTGCTGGAACGAGAGCGGCGATAATAATGCACCCGTCGCCACGACTAAAATTCGGTTTAATTCGCCTTTCTTGATTCGTTTGAGCAGATGTCCGTAAGTAACGACGGCTGAACAACCACATCCACTGCCCCCTGCCTGTACCTTCTGCTTCTGAACGTCATATACCATAAGGCCGCAATCGCCAAACACTGTTTCGTTCATCGGAACGCCGTTTTTCATAAGCAATTCCTTTGCAATGGGATGCCCTACTCCAGCCAAATCACCCGTTACAATTAAATCATAATCACGAGGAGATCGGCCTGTATCGTTAAAATGGGCTTGTATCGTATCTACAGCTGCGGGCGCCATTGCAGCTCCCATATTAAATGGATCTGTGATGCCGAGATCTATGACTTTCCCGATGGTTGCACATTCCACGACTGGGCCGTCACCTTCTGCAGCGACAACAGCTGCGCCAGAACCCGTAACCGTAAATTGAGCGGTAGGCGGCTTCTGTGAGCCATATTCCGTTGGATAACGAAATTGCTTCTCAGCTGTGCAATTGTGACTGCAAGTGCCTGCCAGCACATGAGTGGCTGAGCCTGAATTCACGAAGAGCGATGCAAGCGCCAATGATTCCATCGAGGTGGAGCATGCGCCAAATACGCCAATGTACGGTACTCCTAGTGATCGAGCAGCAAAGCTATTGCTAATAATTTGATTCATGAGATCTCCGCCGACAAAAAACTGAAGCTGGTCGCGTTCGATGCCGGCATTTTGAATTGCAAACTCCGAGGCTTGCTCCAGCAGCAGCCGCTCTGCCTTCTCCCAGCTTTTTTGCTGCATGTCTAGCTCAGGATGGACGAGATCAAAATCGGCTGCAAGCGGACCATCTCCCTCATCAGGACCGACCACGGTCGCTTCGCCGATTATTACCGGGCGTTTCTCAAACCACCATGATTGTTTCCCTCGCAGCATATTACTGACCCCCAGTTCCGAGAATAAGATGAGCGATACCTACGAAGAAAGCTGCGACTGTACCGAAAACAATCACTGAACCAGCCAGCTTAAACATATTGCCGCCAACACCAAGCACAAGACCCTCGCTCCGATGCTCCAAAGCAGCCGAACACATGGAATTGGCAAATCCGGTTACAGGCACTGCTGAGCCAGCACCAGCCCATTGCGCAATTTTATCGTACACGCCTAGGCTCGTTAAAATAACGGATATCAAAATAAGCGTTGCAACGGTTGGATTGCTTGCCGCTTCTTCGCTCATTCCCATCAAATGGACATAAAGCTCCTGTATAACCTGTCCAAATACACATACTGCCCCGCCGAAAACGAATGCTTTCAAACAATTCCCAAGTACAGATCGAGGCGGCTCCATCGTTTTTGCGAACGATTGATATTCTTTTGGTGACATGGACATTTTTTTGTAATGACTTTTGCTTTTGGTCGCCACAAAACAATCCTCCTTTTCCGCTACGGTTTTTCTCTATGCCTGAAGCTAAAGTTCCGTAACCGCTTTGCTTTCTTCTGGTTCATTATTTGTAATAGCAGGTTGCAATATTCCAACACAAACAAAAACGCCATCAATGTCCTCTGGATGCTGCATCAGCTTTGACGGAGATATACAAGATAATCTGGAGCAAATAATATTCTTTCTTACATTAAAAAAAGGATTGCCCCCGACTAATGATTTAGTCGCAGGCAACCCTTTATTTAAAGAAATATGGCTAATAACAAAAGAACGAGTAAAACATACATTATGAGCACGAGCAAGCTCAATAAATGACGTTGCCGCTTCGTAGACAAAAGTGCAGCTCCCCTCACACCGGGCTTTTATCAACAGCATATGCCAAACACCCAGCTGCGGAGCTTATCCAGGGCGATTTCAATAACGATTTCAATAGGCAAATGTTTTATTGTTCAATAATCATAACGCCTTTAGCAGATAAGCTGTAAGTGCCGCTGACAATCTCACCCGTGAGAAGCTCTGTTCGCTGCTGAGCGCCAAGCTGAAGCTCAGAAGGCTCAGAGTTATGGTTCAAAATAAAAGTAAAGGATTTCCCATCTTTATTTCTGCGTGTTACTTCGACCCCTGTATGTACGGACAAGATTGGCTCAATCCCTTTGTCCTTGCATAGGTTCGTGAGCAGCGACTGCAGAAACTCTTTATCAGGACTGGAAGCTATATACCAAGCTTCCCCGCTGCCAAATTTATTAACGGTAACCGCTGGCATGCCTTTATAGAAATCTGAGCCGTACTCAGCAATAACCTCAGCACCTTCAGAATGGATCAAATCACATAGCAGACTGCATGTATAGGTGCCGCTGAGAGCCCCATCAACTTTTTTCATCACCATTTGGTTGTGTTGGCCTGGCAGCAGCGCGTCGATCTCCTCCGCCCAAATGCCAAGAACCTTGCGCAGCTTGCCTGGATAGCCGCCCGTAGTTACGAGATCATTCTCATTAACGATGCCGCTGAAAAAAGTCGTAATGAAGGTGCCCCCGCGCTCCACGAACGCTTCAACCTTCTCCGCAAAACCCGGTTTAATCATATACATAACCGGTGCAATGACGAGATCATATTGCTCGAAATTTTCTTCAATGCTGATCATATCGGTTTGAACATTCAATTCAAACAAGGCATCGTAATACTTATGAACCTCGTCCACGTATTTTAAAGCTACGCTTGGACCGCTGGATAGCTCAACTGCCCAGCGGTTTTCCCAGTCAAATACGATGGCTGCCTTTGCATCAATTCGCGAATCAAGCAGCTTATCTGAAAGCTTCGTCAGTTCATGACCAAGCTCCGCGCACTCACGAAACACGCGCGTATGCTCATGGCCCACATGCTCAATGACAGCGCCATGATATTTCTCGCATGCTCCGATCGAGCGGCGCAGCTGGAAGAACATGACGGTATCCGCGCCATGCGCTACTGCCTGATAGCTCCAAAGCCGCATGACGCCAGGGCGCTTCAAAGCGTTGTAGGCTTGCCAGTTCTGCTGGCTCGGCGTTTGCTCCATCAGCATAAAGGGCTGTCCACTTTTCAAACCGCGCATAAGCGAGTGCGTCATTGCTGTATAGCTTACGGGAGTGTCGATCGACGGGTAATTGTCCCACGAGATGACATCCAAATGTTTTGCCCACTTGAAATAATCAAGCTCAGGGTAAGTACCCATCATATTTGTCGTAATTTGAATGTTGGGCGAGTGCTTGCGAATTTCTTCGTGTTCAATTAAATAACAATCAAGTAGAGCATCCGATTGAAATCTGCGATAATCAAGCGATATGCTTTGGAAGTTGGTTCGATTGCCGCCCCATTCCTCGCTAAGCGCATTAGGCGGTTCAATTTCATCCCAGTCATAAAAAGTATGGCCCCAGAAATTTGTATACCAAACCTTATTCAATTGTTCAATCGTGTGATAACGCTTTTGCAGCCATATTCGGAAAGCGTCGGCGCAGTTATCGCAATAACAGTAGCCGCCATATTCATTCGAAATATGCCAAGCGACAATCGCAGGGTGATCCTTATAACGCTCAGCCAGCTTCCCAGCGATGCGTCCCGAATGCTGCCGGTAGGTTTGGCTGCTCGGACAGGAATTGTGGCGTCCTCCAAATTTACGTTTGCGGCCCTCATAATCGACACGAGTGACATCCGGATCTCTCTTCGCCATCCATGCCGGATGAGCCCCCGTACTTGTAGCAAGGCAAACAGCAATTTGGTCGCCATGAAGTCTGTCAATTATGTTATCCAGCTCAGTGAAATCATAGGTTTCTTCACTTGGTTGAATCCGCGCCCAAGAAAAAACGTTAACCGTTGCAACATCAATGTTCGCAAGCTTGAACATGCGAAGATCCTCTGTCATCGTCTCATCATCCCACTGCTCCGGATTGTAATCTCCGCCGTACCATATTTTCGGAAGTTTCTCGTTTATCATTTTTATTTCAATCTCCCTTCAGTTTATGTTAATTAACAGCAAGGGAGAGAGCTCATTAGATGAGCCCTCTCCCTGCCAATTCACTTTGACTCTTATTTCGACCAAAGCTCCACACGATCCTGCACCATTTTTGTAAATTCAGCATTCAATTTTGCTACACCTGCATCATCAAGATCTTTCAGAAATGCATCATAGATTTTATCGAAGTCTGCTGGTTTAGCAAGAATCGCTTCAGGGATACGTTTTTTCATAATATCTTGTGTTTTTTGGAAAATAACGTTTGCTTGCGAGCCCGTCTCGAACGGAAGTGTCCAAGCTGCGCCGTATTTGCGAACTGGGAATGCATCGTCAGCAGGCCATAGGTCTCTGTACGTTTTCGCATTGTATTTCGCTAGCGTCTTCTTGTCTTCTTCAGAATAAGCCGTTTGAATTTGCTCTGGGAATGTCGTCGTATAGTAGTTTCCAGAAGGATCCTTCACGCCATCGCCGTAGCGAGCAGAAATCAAGTAGTTGCCAATACCTGTTGTTTTCTTAAATGTATTGCCATCATTTGATTTTTGAGCTTGAACATCTGCAGGAATAACACGTTTTCCGCCTTCTACATTGTAATGCTTGCCTTCAATACCCCAGTTAACTATTACTTGACCTTCATCAGATGCAAGGTAATCAAGGAATTTGATTAAGCGTACTGGATCTTTTGCATCCTTTGTAATTCCAATTCCATAACCAGATAGATAACCTGTGCCTTGGAAAGAGTGATCTTGGAATGTATCATTCAGCGTTACAGGAAAACGAGCGTAAGTTGATTTAAAATTGCCAGCTGCTTTCAAAGCGTTTTCTGCTTCGCCATAATCCCAGTTTTGGTCAATAAGTCCAAGCACACGGCCGGAAGCAATTTTTGATTTATATTGATCATATTTTTGAACGAAGCTTTCTTTATCAAGCAAACCGATATCGTTCATATGGTTCAACCAACGGAAATACTCTCTTTCCTCAGGACGCTGGTAATGCATGATCGCTTCATGTGTGTCTTGATTAACGAAAAACTCGCCATCATCTGGAGCGCCTGTTGCATAGAAAGCCGGGTTTGTAACTGAAATTAGAATTTGCCATTCACCGCCGTTAAGCGACATGCCGATTGTCGGCTGGCCATCAGCTGTTTTAGGGTTCTTCTCAATATAAGCTTTAATTGCAGCTTCATAGTCTTGTACCGTTTTGATTTCCGGATAACCTGCAGCTTCAAGCACTTGGTGCTGCAATTGGAAACCGCCGCCAGCTTCGAAGTAGGTTTGCCCTACGCCGTCTTGGGGAAGCACATAAATCGCGTCGTCATCTTTACTCCAACGAAGACGGTTAAAGTATTCGCCGTAAATCTTTTTCAAGTTTGGTGCGTGCTCCTCAATCAAAGGTCGAAGATCGATCAGTGCGCCAGCATCAACCAATTTGCCTGCACTGCCTTTTGGCATAACCATATCTGGAAACTCGTCGCTTGCTACCATAAGGGCAAACATATCTGTGTCACTGCCGCCGACAGGGAATTCTTGTTTAATCGTAATTCCTGTTTTATCTACAATAAATTGCCCTACATCTGACTTCATATCATCCCAGCTCGGGTTCGCGTCGCCAGAAGCGATACGAATCGTAATCGGATCACCCTTCTCCGGCTCTACTGCATTTGTTGGTGAATTCGTGGAATTGCCTGGTGCGTTCGTTTCTTTATTTTTGCCGCCTTCATTATTCGAATTGCCGCATGCCGTGACAAATACGAATACAAGTGCCAATACCAAGCTTAAAGCCATTTGCATTTTTCTTTTCATTGCTTGAAAGCCTCCCTTTTTCTCGTTCATCATGCTTGTGTATATAACAGGAAACCTGCTATTACCAATATTAACTTTTTACTGCGCCAAGCGTCATGCCTTTGACAAAATACTTCTGAAGGAAAGGATAAACTAGCAAAATCGGTACCGTAACGACGATCGTAATCGCCATCTTGATAGACTCCGGTGAAACCGACGCCAGCGTTTGCTGCGCATTAGGGTCACGGTAATTACTGCCCGTTTGCGTGGATAGCAGCACCTTCATCAGCTCATACTGCAGTGTCGTATTCTCTGGACTCCTATTATTGAACAAGTAAGTATCAAACCAAGCGTTCCAGTGTCCAACAGCAATATACAAAGCAATTGTAGCGAGTACAGGCTGACAAAGCGGAAGGATAACCTTCCAAAATATAGTCCAATCATTTGCCCCATCAATTTTGGCTGATTCTTGGAGTGCATACGGAAGCCCGTCAATATAAGAGCGGACGATGAACACGTTCCAAACGCTCAAAATAGCAGGAATGATGTAAACCGAAAACGTACCAATCAAACCTAAGTTTTTCATAAGCAGAAACCCTGGAATGAGACCGCCTGAGAAATACATCGTGAGTGCGAATACGACGGACATCCATCTTCTTGCTTGGAAGTCTGGACGACTTAAGGTGTAAGCCATCATGGATGCCGACAACACCCCAATGAGCGTTCCCAAAACGGTACGAATAACCGAGTTTTTGAAGCCTACAAGCAGTCCCTCAAAGCCGAAAATCGTCTCGTAATTTTTGAGTGTAAATTCGCGAGGGTATATAGTTAAACCGCCTCTTACCGTATCTACCGAATCATTAAATGATATCGCTAGTACATTCAGGAACGGATACAACGTTACGATAGCAACGATGATCATGAATACATAAATGCATGTGTCAAAAACTTTATCGCCTGTACTTCTTCTCATAGCTCCTTGCATGTACCGCACCTCCTATATGATTGATTCTTTGGTGACTCGTTTGTAAATTCCGTTCGCGATAAACACTAATAGGATGCTGACGACGGAGTTAAAGATACCGATTGCCGTACCATACGAATATCGGCTCATTTGAATACCGTACTTCAGCGCATAAAGATCGAGCACTTCTGAAAAATCGGATACAAGAGGATTTCCTAACAAAAACTGTTTCTCAAAGCCAATGCTGATTAAATGACCGATCGATAATATGAATAGCACCATAAAGGTTGTTCTAATTCCCGGTAATGTAATATGCCACATTTTGCGGAATCGGCCTGCCCCATCGACAGTCGATGCTTCATAAAGCTCAGGATCTATTCCCGCCATCGCAGCTAAAAAGATAATGGAATTCCAGCCCATTTCCTTCCACAAATCCGATAAGGTTACGACGCTCCAGAACCATTCGCCCTTGGCCATAAACTGAATCGGCGTATCAATGATGTTAAGATACATCAATAATTGATTAATCGCACCGCCGTCTGTTGACAGCATCTTCGTTACAAGCCCCGCAACAACAACCCAAGATACAAAGTGCGGCAAATATGAAATGGTTTGTACTGAGCGCTTAAAAAACTGCCCTCTTATTTCATTCAGCAATAGAGCAAAAATAACTGGAATCGTAAACCCTACGATAAGCCCCATCGTACTCATTGCCAGCGTGTTTCGCAAAACGATATAAAATCTTTCGTCTTGAAACAGCTCTACGAAATTGTCAAAGCCTACCCATTTTTGATTCAATATCCCGTTTTTCGGCTTATAATTCTGAAATGCGGTCAACCAGCCCCATACCGGCACATAGCTGAATAGGAAGATCCAGATGACGAATGGCAGCGACATCATGTACAAGTAACGCTGCTGAATGGCTTTGAACCAAAATCGATTCCTTTTGTTTGTCGCCCTTAACTGCTTAGGACTATCTGTTAGCGGTTTCATAGCTGCTCCTCCTACTGTTTCTGCTTCGTGCAAAAACGTCTTCGCAAGCTACCTTATGTGGTGAGTAGCTTACCCTCTCTTATCTGTACTTATCATAAACGATAGAACCTATCCTCCGGCACCCATATAATTAGACCTAAAATCATATGAAAATACGTTCTTTCAAGCGCTTTCATAACCGTTGGTTATATAAAAAAAATAAAAAAAACATCTAGCTCGTCAGCGACTCTATCAGTCCTGTGAAATAGATGTTTGTAATAATAAGATTATAGGAACAACAGCTTCCTATTCCAAAGCCGTTCTACCAGAAATACTTTTAAAGGATGAGGGCGATACCCCTTTATACTTTTTAAATTTACTATGGAAATAATCAACATTCGCATATCCGACCCGTTCCGACACCTGATGAACCTTGAGCCCCTCCTGCAGCAGCCCAATGGCATGCTGTATTCGCACTTGATCCAAATACGTGTTGAAATGCTCACCCGTATAGTTTTTGAACATTTTGCCTAAATAGCCGCTATTGTAATTAAAAAGATCAGCCAGCGTTTCCAGCTTAATATTTTCGCTATAATGACGTTCAATAAAGTCAGTCATTTGTTTCATGACCGACAAGCTGTCTGATTTCGAAGTTTTCATCGCCAGCTCCGACAGACGGGTTTGCAGCTGCACAATCATTTCCTCATAATGATGGGCAAGGTACAGGGCGGTAATCATCGACAGATCCTCATGAAGTGATAGCTGCGGATTAGACAAGGCCGCTTTATTTAGTACGATCGTGAGAAGCTGCGCCCAGCTCGATTTGACGAACGGCTCGGAACAATCATAAGCGATAATTTGATTGGACGCCTCCTGCATCGCGTTGTCCATTCCCTCTTTGCTCCCGATATCCAGCATATAATAAATCTTTTGAGCAAGGCTTTCGATTGATAATTGATTGCTAAGCTTAGCCTCCGCCTGCTGTCTTTCCTCGGCTAAAGACGCCATATGGATGAACTGTCCTTGCAGCATGAACCGCTGCTTCAATAAGTCGTGAATGGGCATGGACCATTTTTGCAGCTCCGCGGGTTCGCGAACGGGTTCGCTTGCCGCAGCTGCAAATTTCACCTTCGTTCCGCAGCATTCCTCGATCCACAGCTTCATTTGCTCGCGCGAGCCATTTTGGAGCATATAATCTTTAAGCAATATCCCAATATAAGGCTCGGCAGAAAAAACCCAGCCGATTTGCTTCTCTTCAACAATGTCTGTCAGCTTCTTCTTGAGCGTTGCATTCAGTGTAAGGGAATGTTCCCTGCTGTAGAGCTCGATCAACATCAGCTGGTAATATTTCGCAGGCTCACCCAATAATGTTTTCAGCTCGTGACTGTTAGCCGTATTTGCATCCAGCTTCCCGCTTGAGAGCTGATACAGCATCTCCTCACGCAGTAAAGCAACCGATTGCTCTGTGTTTTGGCGCTGCTCCGACTGACTTTGGAGCTGAGCAGAGACACGTTCGACATAGCTCTCCAGCTCATCTTCATCGATCGGCTTTAAAATATAACCATCCACATTATGCGCGATCGCTTGCTTAGCATAATTGAACTCCGCATAGCCGCTCAAAATTAAAAAATGACAGCTATTGTCTGTTTTCCTTATTTCCTCAATCGCTTGTAGTCCATCCATGCCAGGCATGCGGATATCAATCAGAATCAAATCAGGACTCAGCACGCCGTGCTTCTCGACTGCCTCGCGTCCATTGGATGCTGTCCCTGCGACGGCAAATCCGTATTTGCTCCAATCAACTAATGTTTGCAGTCCTTCTCGAATCATCGGTTCATCGTCTACAATGAGTACTTTATGCAAGCGAATGACCCCCTATTGGAATTTCAAAAGTAATGCGTGTACCCGCTCCAAGCTCGCTCTTCAGCGTCAAGCCATATCCGTCCCCATAGATCATGACCAGCCGCTGATGGACATTGCGCAGCCCGATTCGGTATTCTTCCTCTTCTTCCATATCATGCAGCGATTCATTGATTTCATTAATCTTTTCATCGCTGATTCCTACGCCATTGTCGGATACCTCAACCCGAAGCATATGATCACTGACCTCTGTCTTTAACCATACGAATCCGCCCTCAGCAACATTTTCAAGACCATGCACAACAGCATTCTCGATGAGAGGCTGAATAATAAGCGGCGGAATTTCGATATCCTGACCGTTAGCATCGATATCCAGGCGAAACGTCAATCGATCGTTACCGTATCTGAATTTTTGAATTTCCAAATAGCAGCGCACCATTTCGAGTTCATCCTTTAATGCAATTTTGCGCGCGCCTATTTCTAAATTTCGACGAATCATTTTACCAAGCATACGAACGATTGAAGAAATCTCTGTCTCGCCCTTGATATGAGCCTTCATTCGAATCGATTCAAGCGCGTTAAACAAAAAATGAGGATTGATTTGGCTGGCCATCATTTTCAGCTTAATTTCCTTTTGTCTAAGCTGCAGCTGGGCCTGTTGTTTATGCGATTCCGCTACCTCGTCCATTAAGCCGCGAATACTTACGACCATGTTGTTGAATTGCTTGGACAGGATGCCAATCTCGTCATTGCCTGTCACATGCGAAATCACGTTCAAATCTCCCATCGCTACTTTGTTCAAATCTTTATTCAGGACCAGCATCCGCTTCGATATAATCGCAGAAAAAATATAAATCATAACGAAGGCTATAACTAAGCTTAGCAAAATAATGCCTAGCCCAAGCAAGCTTATGCGATTAGCTCCACTTACAATACTATCAATTGTAAATACAGATACGATTTTCAACCGATTAAAGCTTGATTCAGGCTGAAGATCCTCGATAACAATTTTCGAAGGTTTTCCTTCGTATTTGAATTCATAGGTGCCTGCTGCTTTATTCGTCAGTTTACTGGCAAAGTCTAATTCAGAAATATTTTTACCTACCCATTCGGGGTTTTTCGCTGCAATCATATAACCATTGTCATCAATAATCATCGTATCAAACGGCTCTTGGCTAATCATCGCATTAAGCTCATCCTGATTCACGCCTATCACTAGTACGCCGCTTGTCCGATATGTTGGGAACGTGATCTTCCGAATCAGACTCAAATAACGGCGGTTATTTTTGGTTTCATCCTTAATGTATTCCCAGTGAATGCCGTCGCGCTTCATTGCTGACTTATACCAGTCTGTTTCCGCAATGGGATCGGTAACTTTCAGAAACTCCCAATTGTCGAGTATCGTCATATTCGTCGTATAAAAGCGTATGTTGTAGACTTCACTGTATAGTTTAATGTAATCTTTAAAATCACGGTAATCCCAAAACGCCTTAACGACATCAAACGTGGAGCTGTATTGCGTGTTGACGACGTTCGTTAACCTGCTATCGACCAGCAGCTTGTCGGAAATTTCGATTGGCATGCGTATAATATCCAAGGTCTGCTTCTTAATTCGCTCGACGTTATTCGTAATTTGCTGGGTCGCTTGATCAAGTACATTTTGCCTAAAAGCGACGGTAAGAAAAATGCCTACGATAAGAACCGGTACAAAAACAACGAGAATAAAAGAAATAATAAGTTTCTTTTTGATTCGAATATTGTTCATTCTTTGCCCCATTGTTCGAATGCTCTTCTTCATACAAACGGTTCCTCCTTAAAGCTTTGCGCAGCAAACTTCATTCGTTAGTATCGGCTGAGGTAAGCGTTTACTTTTTCGCGTAAAATTTTAAGGCATCTACATTATAATGCTGGTAATCTGCCGTGCCTACATCACTAATTCAATATTTTATCATATGAAAATTAGACAAAATGGAAGCGCTGCCTATACGATGCAAAAATCCCGCTCTTAAGAGAGCGGAATTCGGTAGGATGAGTGCTCTTCAACGATATGCTCGCCTTTGTTGTACAACCATTTGAAAGCAAAACGATCGCCTGCATAATTTGTTCTGCTGCGAATATCCGGCACAATAACCGTTTCAAAATGATCGATGATCGTCTGCTGCAGCGAGGCAAGGCGTTCTTCATTGGCATCCGCCTGCTGCTCTGCTTCCTCTTTCGATTGTGCGGTCTGCGAGAAGTAAGCAACTGCTGCCTCCCGATCGCTAATGGATTCAGGCAAAGGATGTCCTGACCCCCGGAAGATTTCTTTCACCGTATTTATCCAATCTTTATACAAGTTGATTTCAATGTCGTTTGCCATATGGACTAGCTCCTCTGTCGATGCTCATTGTTCATTTAAAGAATAAAGCTGCATTACATAAAAAGCAACCATAACCGCAAAAACGGAGCTGCAACAAGCGCTATACAGCACCTGAAGACAGCTCCGTATGAAATTGCTCATATTATTGAAAGCGGAAGAAGCTCAGCTTCACACTTTCCGTCAAACCAATTACCAGATCGCCTCTCAGCTTGCAGCTTGGCAGATCAATACGAATCGTTTGCCATTCTTGCTCACCGCTTGACTCAACCGAGCATGAGCCTCTAAAAACAGCGGCCGGGCTGATCATCTGAATAGACAACTCTCCGCCTTGAGCGCCGCCGCTAACGCGAGCTTCAAATACACTTGGGCCGTTTGACCAATCAACATCATTAAATTTGATCCAGCCCTCTGCTTGCGATAAACGGACTGCCGTTCCGCCTTCCTTGCTCTCATCCAAATAAACATGCGCATAATCATCATAGTTTTCCGCGCGCGTCTGCAAGGATAACCGACGTGGTGGAATGGTCTCGCCTTCGATTGTTATTGTACTCTCGGCAAGGAGATGTGCAGAGGAGGCACCAGCTGCAAACGTATAAGCCGCCGTTTCAAGGCAGAAACGGTCCCGTGTTACATCCCAAATAGCAAGCTCTTCTGCTGGAACTACAAGTTCTACTTGCTTCGTCTCTCTAGRCTGGAATGAAATCCGCGTGAAGCCAACCAGCTTCTTAAGCGGACGCTGTACCCTTGAGCCCTCTACTCGAACATATAATTGGACAACCTCATCCGCTGCGATGTCGCTCTCATTCGTAACCTGCAGTTCCACTGTTACACTGCCGTTCATACTCGCAGCGTTATTCGTAATCTCAAGCGGACCGTATCGGAATGAACCGTAGCTAAGACCATAACCAAATGGATACAACGGTTCGCCATCGAAATAAAGATATGTTCGTTTTCCTTTCAAAATATCATAATCCATTAGATCGGTTAACTGCTCTTCTGATTTGTACCAAGTCATATTCAAGCGTCCAGCCGGCGAGTAATCACCGAATAAAACGTCAGCAATGGCATTGCCCAGCTCTTGACCTGCATGTGATAAGTAAACAATCGCGGGAACTTGCTCGTTTACCTTGTTAAGTGCAAATGGATAACTTCCAATAACTACGACGACCGTGTTCGGATTAGCAGCGAATACCGCGCTAATTAATTCATTTTGCGAAGCGGCAAGGTCAAGGCTTGGACGATCGATTTCTTCTTTCCCGTTAATAAGCGGATTATTGCCTACGAAAACAATTGCCGTTTCTGCTGCTTTGGCTGCAGCTGCCGCTTCTGCAATTCCGTTCGCGATAACATCTTTAGAGAACAGCTCGCTTGCTCCAATATCCGCTAATTCCGTAACTTGAAGGGAATCTGCGCCGCCATTAGGGGCAGTGACCAGCTTGCCGTTCCAAGTTCGTATCGCAAAATTCTCTTCGGATTGCTCATCAAGCTTGAACACTTCCTTCACAAACCAGCCAAAAGCTTCGCTTGCAGCAGCTGCAATATTGACATCATCTGCGCTTGTAAGCAGCTTGCCGGAATCCATGCTCTCTAGCGTATAACTGCCCCAGCCCCAATCCGTCACCTCAAATGTATCGCCTTCCTCATCCAAATCAGTCGCTTGCAGGCGGTTTGCATGGTCTGTGGATGTGCGCAATACTTTTCCATTCGCAACTGATTTCAATCGAACGCGATCATTGCCGCTGCTGAATGTTACTTCTTTGCCGGCAAGCTTGCTCTTGATGCCTTCAAGTGGTGTTACTTTGTACGGCAGTGATCCAGAGTACCAGTCTCGGTATACAACGTCGGCAAGCGGCCCGATCACTGCTACACGGCTTAACTTTTCTTTATTCAACGGCAACGTTTTGTTCTCATTTTTGAGCAAAACAATCGACTCTTTTGCAGCTCGCAGCGATAATTGTCCATGCTCCGGCGCACATAGTTTCGATTCCGGCATATCCACGTATGGATTCCCTTCAGCGGGATCGAACTCTCCTAAGCGGAAACGTACACGGAAGGTGTTAATGAGTGCTTTATCCAAATCCTGCTCTGACAGCAGCCCTTCTGACAAAGCTTCACGAATAGCCGCACATGATTTTTCTTTATCATCCGTTATGCTGTCGATGCCTGCTTTGATGGAATGAGCTACTGCCTCTTTATAGGAATCATAATAATGATGATCGTTGACGATACCAAGCAAATCTCCCGCATCGCTGACGATGAAGCCGTTCATGCCCCATTCCTCTTTCACTACTTTGTTTACGTCCTCATGCAAAATAGTAGGCGTGCCATTAACCGAGTTGTACGAGGTCATCATCGAATGAGCGCCGCCCTTGACGAAAGCAGGCTTGAACGCTGCTTGATAATATTCCTTCATATTGCGCGGATCAATGCTCGCCGAACAACTGCCGCGATTGATTTCATTGTTATTGCCGATAAAATGCTTCAAGGTCGCTACCGCTTTAAAGTAAAGCGGGTGATCGCCTTGAATACCCTGTACCAGCGAGGCTGTTAGCTCACCTGTCAGCTTAGGATCTTCTCCATAAGCCTCTTCTGTTCTTCCCCAGCGCGGATCTCGCTCCATATCCACCGTTGGCGCCCACAGCGTCAAGCCGTTGATGGCTGGGTTTCGCTGAAAGTAAACGCGTGCTTCGTCACCGATTGCAGAGCCTACTTCCTTCAGCAGCTCGGGATTCCAAGTGCAGCCAAGCCCGATGGGCTGAGGGAACGTGGTCGCTTCGCCTAACCACGCCATTCCGTGCGCCGCTTCCGTCCCATGTTTGTACGGCTTTACGCCTAATCGCTTTATTTCAGGCTGGTATTGAACCATCGATTCAATTTTCTCAGCTAGCGTAAAACGTGAAACAAGATCGGTTACCCGTTCTTCAAGCGGAAGCTCTAAATTTTCAAATGGAAAACGTATACTGGTCGTCATAACGCTTACTCCCCCTCTATCGTGGATGTTAATATGCTATACCATTCATTTTTGTTTGTTGAAAATGGCTTTGACGCATCGATAGCTGTACCGTCAGAAGCAACAACGGTAATGGATTCCTTCGATCGCAAGCTGCAAATCGATCCGTGTGTGGATTGCATGCGCCCAGCCGTCAGCTTGCCATCTGTCCATTCCATATCGACAACAAACCCTCCACGCGCTTTAAGACCTTTCACGCAACCTGCCGGCCATGCACCCGGAAGCGCTGGCAGAAGCTCGATATAACCCAAATGGCTTTGCAGCAGAAGCTCTGCAATGCCCGCCGTACCGCCAAAGTTTCCATCGATTTGAAACGGTGGATGATCATCGAACAAATTCGGATGCGTAGAGCGTGCAAGCAAAGTATGGATAAAATGATAAGAAGACTTCGAATCCTTCAGCCTCACAAATAAGTTAATTAACCACGCACAGCTCCAGCCTGTATGGCCGCCTCCGTGGTTTATGCGGCTCTCAAGTGAAAGGCGGCCCGCTTCCACAAGCTCCGAAGTTGTTTCTTGATTGATGGACGTACCTGGATATAAGCCATATAGATGAGATACGTGACGATGCCCAAGCTCATGCTCCTCAAAATAATCATGCCATTCCTGCAATTGTCCATTAGGCGCAATTTGCAGCGGAGGAAGCTTGCTCCTCGCTGCTTCTAGCTGCTGCTTGAAAGATGCATCGATTCCGAGCAAGCTCGCAGCTGCTGCGCAATGATCAAACAGCTCGCCAATTAAAGTAATGTCCATAGCAGATGACTCAGCAACACTGCTAACCTCGCCTTGTGCGGTCAGAAATTTATTCTCTGGCGACGTGGATGGCGAAGTCATCAGCTGCCCTTTGCTGTTCTCCTGAAGCCAATCCAAACAAAATAAAGCTGCGCCCTTCATTAAGGGATAAGCTTTTTCTCTCAAAAAGGCTTCACTCGGATGATATAAATAATGCTCCCATAAATGCTGCGTCAGCCAAACGCCGCCAAGCGGCCAGAAAGCCCAGCTTGGATGGCCGGCTGTCGGCGTTGATGTCCGCCATAAATCCACATTATGATGCGCTACCCAGCCTGCACTGTTGTAATGAATAGCCGCGGTACGGGCTCCCGTGATGCTGAGTTCCTCAATCAAGCGAAACAAAGGCTCATGGCATTCGCTCAAATTCCCTATTTCCGCCGGCCAATAATTCATTTGCGTATTAATATTCGTCGTATAGTCGCTGTTCCAAGGCGGCTGAACCCGGTCATTCCATATGCCTTGCAGATTAGCCGGCTGCGTGCCTGGCCGCGAACTTGCCATAAGCAAATATCGGCCGTATTGGAAATATAGCGCTTCCAATGCAGGATCTTGTTTGCCCTGCTTATAGTTTTCCAGCCGCTCATCTGTCGGCAATTGAGCTTGTGCCGTCCGCCCCAAATCGAGCTGCACGCGTTGAAACAAGCTTCGATGATCCTCTACATGGCGCTCTCGAAGCTGTTCATAGCTAAAAGTTAATGCTTTCTCCAGTAGGCGATCGTTTTGCTCGGCCAGTTCAGCAGCAGTTTTGTCTGGCTGAACATCAAAATTCACAAAGCTTGTTGCTGCGCTTAATAGAAATATAGCCGAGCTTGCCCCTTGAATATTTATTTGCTTATCGCTGTTTATCGATAGTTTGCCGCCTTCTATCTTGACCATCAGTTTTCCTTGAAACGTAATGCCGCGATCATTCTCATACTGTACAGCCAGCGGATGATCGCCCAAATAATTGTCTGCTACATGACTTGGACAACGACCGTGAAGTACGATAGCGTCGCTGCCTGCTATCTCGATTCCATACTGTACGGAGGAGGTCATCGTTGCTGTAAGCTCTAGCAGATCTTCTCCTTCTGACTCGTATCTAACGCATAATACTTGATCCACCGCGCTAACGAACATCTCGCGCGAGTAAACCGTTTTACCCACTTGAAACCGTGCAGCAGCGATGCCTGCATCGATATCAAGCTTGCGAATGTAATCTGGAGCCTGATCAAGGGCGTGTTCAAAATGCTGCTCTATAAACAAGTCGCCCATCGGTTGATAGGACTCTGTGTTTGTTCCGAGCATCTTCGCCTCGATTAACTGCTCCGCCTCAACAAATCTTTTATCTGCTATGAAGTCCCGGGCTCGCTTTAAATAGCGCAGCGCTTCGTAATTGTTCGTATCCCGCGGAAAGCCTGACCACAATGTATCTTCATTTAATTGAATGCGTTCTTGTTCCACGCCGCCAAATACCATACCGCCTAACCGGCCATTCCCAATGGGCAGTGCTTCCTCCCATCGTGAAGCCGCCTGCTTATACCAAAGGTTTAACGGATGAAGCTGCTCTGCTTTATATCCCATGTTTTTGGTCTCCTATTATCGCTCTGTTCACAGCGTTTAAAAAAACAGTTATTATTCATCATAACGGAATAGCCCTGCTCAACAGTACCCAATACATTTCATGAAAAATCATGTCAAAATTAGCGTTTTTCGAATTCTCGCTAAATAATAAAAAATCGCTGCAAGCACGATGATGTGTGCTTGCAGCGATGTAATTCACAGTCATATTATTGAAGGCGTATTTCTTACAGACCAGCTGCGCCAAATACTTTATCAAAGCCTGCTTTGGAGCGCTGCGCCAGCTCTTCCGGCGTTTGCAATTCCGCTTCTGATGATAAGATCTCCTGTGACACAGCACCTTTATAGCCAATACGATTAAGTGCTTGCAGGAATCCGACTAAATCAATTACACCTTCACCAGGATATACGCGGCCGTTGTCGAGTGCTTCCTCAACCGGTACGTCCGGCGCGTCATTGATATGAACATGGACGATTTGCTCTGGACGAAGCGCTTCAATATCAGCAACAGTCAGGCTGTTCGTATACCAGTGATAGGCATCAAACAACAATCCTACATTGCTCTCACCGATTGCGTCGATCCACTCCAATGTTTCCTCGAGCGTCCAAATAAATGGATTTTCCCAACGCGTCCGCAAATGATGCGGGCCAACAAATTCAAGGCCAAGGCGAATGCCATAAGCGCCTAGAATTTGAGCGCAAGTACGCAATCTGCGAGTTGCAAGTGCCATGAAGCGAGCTGCTTTCAAATCTGTTGAAGGCAAAATATAGGTGCAGCAGCTTGTACAGCCTAGAGCCGCAGCCGCAGCCGCTGAGGAAGCCAGCTTCTCCAATCCTTCAAGAAAAGCTTCTTCCGTTGTTCTCCATTCTACTGGAAGACCAATGGAGCCAATTACTACGCCATTGCTTGCAAGAAGCTCACGCGCTTGCTCTACACCATAACGATTAATTAGCGACGCCGCATCCAAATCTACAGCTTGAAATCCATACGCGCCAGCGAGCTTAATTAGATGCTCATCACTTTCGATTCGACCAAGACCCGCTCCAGTTAAACCTCTCAACATACAAATTCCTCCTCATTCTACAATCAATTATAATTAATTTAGATTCCAGTCCAGCTTCACTTCATTGCCTGTGCGCGATGATTCATAAATTGCATCAAGCACAAGATTGTTCGTCAAACCAGTCAATACGGAAGTAATTGGCTGTTTATCTTCACGAATACATGCAAGGAAGTGACGGCTAAGACGAGCGCGCTCACCTTCATCATTGTCTGCTTTGCTCAAAACACTTTCAATCGGGCGATCAAATTTTTCTGTAAGCAGCTTGCCTTCAGCACCGCGATAGCTTGCGCCGCCTTCTGAGCCCATTACATGGATAAACGGTGAATTGTCCGTATCCATATGAACAGCCCAGCTCACTTCAAGCGAGAGTGTACTGCCGTCTTCCATTTTGATTAGCGCCGTAGCCAAGTCCTCAACATCATACGTTCCGTCCCAATCCGGTGTACCCCATGTGCCAATCCCTTTACGGTTTGGGCCAAACTCTGCATAGGTTGATCCATATACGGAAACCGGCTTTGGATTGCCCATCAAATACAGCGCAAGGTCAAGCATGTGAACGCCGATATCGATAAGCGGGCCGCCGCCCGATTGATCCATTTGTGTAAACCATGTGCCCCAGCCCGGAATGCCCTTGCGGCGAAACCAGCCCGTTTTGGCTGTATAAATTTTGCCAAGCTCACCACGGTCGATTTGCTCTTTAATTTGCATCGCAACAGATTCCCAGCGCATTTGATGAGCGACCATGACGACACGGTCTGCTGCTTCGCTTGCTCTCAATATTTGACGAGCAGCATCGCTGTTAATGCCCATCGGCTTCTCTATCAACACATGCTTGCCCGCTTCAAGAGCTTGAACGGCAAGCGGAGCATGGAATTGGTTAGGAACACCGATGATGACCGCATCGATGTCAGCTCGCTGAATCAACTCTTCATTGGAAGCCGCAACATGCTCAATACCATATTGCTTGGCTGCTTTCTCTGCCCGATTCAAATCCAGATCAGTAATCGCCGTAATGATACACTCTTCGCCAAGCTTAGAAAATTCTCCTGCATGGACGTTGCCAATATTTCCTGCACCGATAATACCTATTCTAATCTTATTTTCTGTAGTCAATGAAATTCCTCCTATAATTTTGAATGAACCCTTGCTCAGCAATAAGCACTCGTTTTTCGTAACGCTTGATCTCTTCATTTATGTTAGAATAAACGGGATGAGAAATCGTGCTTGTTTTTCGATAAAAGTCTCAGATTTTCGGAGGAATGCATTCATTCATGACCTACATACCTGACTATTTGAAAACGTATCCAAATATGAATACCTCTTCTCCCCTCCATATTAGCCTAAACCGTCTTTACCATGGCTTTAGGCCGCATCGCCATGACTTTTTGGAGTTCTCTTATGTTATAGACGGAAGAGGCTCTGAATCGATCAACGATGCAAAACATCAAATGCTGCCCGGCACTTTTACGTTTGTGCTTCCTTATCAGGTGCATGAACTATTTACCGAGCCCGGGAGTACACTTGTTCTTTATAATTGTATGTTTAGCATGGACTTGCTGATGGAGCCTGGACAAGAGGAAGGCCTTATGGACCTCATCGATCAGAATACTCTGCCGCCATCTGTTCAACTTAGGGGTGCTGATAATGAACGAATGAAGCATTTAATAGAAGATATGTTTCGTGAGTACTCGGGGCAGGAGCCTTGGCGCCGAACGATGCTGCAAGTGCGGTTGAAGGAAATATTAGCTTTCTTTGATCGTTATCGCCGCAATATTGCGCCGTCTGCTCCAGCCTCAAGGCTTACTTCCAAATCGAGTGCCTCGGTTTGGCCAATCATTCATTATATTCATCAACATTATCAAGACGAGCTTGCGCTGTCTGACCTTGCAAGCCGCTTTTCACTGAGCATGTCTCGCATAAGTGAAGTAATTAAACAAACGACTGGACAAACATTCGTACATTTCCTGCATGATTTGCGCTTGCGGCATGCCTGCAGCCTGCTTGTTTCTACCGATATGAGCGTCGCTGAAATTGCGCTGGAGGTTGGTTATGGCTCATACAAAACCTTCTCCCGTATTTTCCGTGAAACCAAGGGCGTCGTTCCGAAGGATTACCGTAAAATGAAGCTTGGTCAGGAGCAGCCAGGCAAGTAGCCGAGGCTAATAAACAAACAAGGGCTGCCTAGAGTAGATTAATCTACTTCTAGGACAGCCCTTGCTCTGTTATGTGTTTAATGAAAAATAGACAAAATGAGGAATAAGATAGCTAGCATGACATAAATGACAAGCGAAACGATCATTAAAGTCCGCTTATTCACAGCGTTACTCCCCTCCCAGCACCAATTAGGCTATACACCAACATTGTATGTGGGCGGGGAATGCGCGGAAATTGTCCTAATGAGAAAATCGTCCAATCGGATTATACGGCTGCTTTTGCTTTGCGATCCGATGGCAGCAAAATCGTCAACATGCCGAGCAAAGGCAAATAGGACGTGCAGCGAATGACAAACTCAATACCCATGGAATCTGCCAAATTGCCGAGCACCGCCGAACCAATGCCCCCGAGACCAAACGCCATTCCGAAAAATACACCTGATACGAGGCCAACCCGCCCAGGCAGCAATTCGTTCGCATAAACTAAAATAACGGAAAACGCCGAGGCCAAGATTAAACCGGCAAAAAAGATTAAAATAACGGAAAATGTTAAATTAGCATAAGGAAGCAGCAGCGCAAATGGTGCAGTTCCTAGGATCGAGAACCAGATCAAGCTGCGACGGCTGAACTTATCTGCGAGCACCCCGCCGAGAAGCAAGCCAATAACATTCGCTGCAAGAAAGACAAACAATACGATTTGAGCATGACTGACAGAGAGTCCAAAATGCTCGATGGCATAAAACGAGTAATAGCTGCTGATCGCAGAAATATAGACGTTTTTGGAAAATACAAGAATCATTAAAATCGTTATGGCAAATACAACTTTACCGGAGGACACATTAAGTTTGGAAACCGGCTTTGCCGCTTGCTTCGTACTCTTTCTTGGCTCAAGAGCGAGCTGCTTGCCGTACCATTTGGCTACATTAAATTGAATGACAATTCCAATCGTAACGACCAGAGCAAACCAGATCACACCGCGCTGACCTGTGTGCACGAACAGAACAGCAGTCATGATTGGTGCAAGCGATTGTCCAATATTTCCGCCAAATTGAAAGATCGACTGCCCTGTACCTTTTTTCGTCCCAGCCGCCAAATAGGAAACCCGCGCAGAAGCTGGATGGAAAACGGCTGAACCAATTCCAATTAACATAACAGCGACCATGACCATCCAGAACTGCGAAGCATACGAAAGAGCAGCAACGCCCCCCATTGTGAACAGCATGCCAATAGGCAGCAGCATCGGCTTCGGATGCGAATCAGATAAAATGCCGACAACAGGCTGCAGCAGCGCTGCAGTTAAATTAATCATCAAAGAGATCAATCCAATTTGAGCAAAGCTCAGTGAAAGCGAGTCCTTCAAAATAGGAAATAATGCCGGTACGACCGATTGAATCGTGTCATTAATCAAATGCACGAAGCTAATGGCAAACAACAGTGGGTATATCGTTTTTAAAGCGGACGGTGATGTTGCGATTGAAGCTTGAGTACTAGACATACAGTTTTCTCCTTACTCCAAATAGAATGTAATATGTAATATATCGCATATTATATTTCCTTAAGCAAATAAAAGCAATAAATTCCTTTTTAAAATTTTTGGCATTTGCTTCAATGAATGATCCTGCGATATATTATATATTGTCGAAACTGTTATCCTATCACTTTCATAATGAAACCAAAAAATAAAGGAGGATCCCCTCTGCCTATTCCAACTGATTATTCAACACCCGTTAGACTATCCGCCAAGGAGCGTACCTTAAGCCAGCTGCAAAAATGGATTATCGACGGCACGCTTCAGCCCGGTGAGAAGCTTAACGATTCAGAGCTTGCCGAGGCACTTGGCGTCAGCCGCACACCGATTAGGGAAGCCTTTCAATTGCTTGAGGTTCAAGGACTCATTCAAATGTTTCCTGGAAAAGAGACGCGAGTCACGACGCTAGCCAAGGAAGATATCCTTAAGCTGTATGCGCCCCTTACAGCCCTTCAAGCATTAGCAGCTGAGCTTGCTGCCGACAATATTCAACCAGAGCATATTGAACAGCTGCGTGCTATTAATGCCAGCTTTAATGAAAAAGTTAGTGAAGAGCAGCTCTATGAAGCGATGGAATATGATGAAGAGTTTCATGAAACGATACTGCAAATTGCCAATAATCAGCATATACTCACCTTCTGCTCCTCGCTTCAATTACATATAAGAAGATACAAATATATTTTCTTCAAACGTCCGAGCTGGGAGACCCATACGGCTGCAGCGGATCATGAGTACATCATCCAAGCGCTTGAAGCACGTAATGGTGAAGAAGCCTCACGTTTGATGAAGCTTAATTTAAATAGGCCTCTTGAGCATCTGGACAAAATTCTTTGAGCGATCCGTACCACATCTGATGATAACCAAAAAAGTGATTAAGCCGACCAGTAAGTCGCTTAATCACTTTTTTTAGTTAAACCGATCCTTCCATAGCATGCTCTACGTCTGAATCCGTTGCCCCGTCTGGAATGATTCAATCGCTGCATGGGCTAGCTGAAGCGCTCTGCGCCCCGCCGCAGCGTGAATTGGCGGTGCTTCACCCGCACGAAATGCACCGAGCAAATGTTCAAAATGTTTGTCGAACGTAAGATGGAATTCTCGCTCCTTATCATTGAAGTAACCCGCTTGCCATACTTCGGCTGTTTCGCTGCCCGAGCGTTGAAACGTAAATTTCTTCACTGTATCTTCAATGGTCACTCTGCCCTTTAAGCCATTAAGCTCCATCGCATGAGTCTGTGCGTATGCATACGAGGAGTCATAAGATCCGAGCAGTGTTCCTACTGCGCCGGATTGAAATTGCAGTGCTAATGCCATGGTAGAGAAACCGTTTCCGGTTTTATCTGTCATTTGTGCCATCACCGATGCAATCGGGCCGCATAAATGCTCAAGCATATCAAATCCGTGACACTGGGTTTCGATTAAGTTGCCGTGCGGATGATCACTTGTTCCTTCACCGCCAAATCGCCAAGAAGCGAATATAAGCTCTCCTAACTGTCCCGTATCCATCGCTTCTTTAGCCTTCTGAACAGCTGTCGCATAGCGGTGATTAAAATTAATCGCAAAAAACAGCTCCCGCTTCGCTGCTTCCGCAAGCAATAAATCAGCTTCCCCTAGATCAAATACGAGCGGCTTTTCCACCAATAATGGAACACCTGCTTGAATAACCTGCAAGGTCGCATCAAAATGTCCTTGATTCGGCAAGCATAAGCTGACGAGGTCAGGCCGTTCCGTCTCCAGCATCTCCGCGATGCTCGTATAGGCATTTGTCCCAAACTCATCTGCTCTTGCCCTGGTTCGGTCAGCATCTCGTCCAACAACGGCACAAAAATCAACATCCTTACGCGCATTAAAAATACGAGCATGGTGGTATCCCCAGCCACCAGCCCCGATTAAGGCAACCTTCACTCGCCCCTCACTGCTCATTGCTCAATGACCACCTTTCCCGTATCCCCTTTGAAAAACAACTCAAATGCTTCTTGCATCGATTGTGGTCCAAAACGGTGCGTGATGATTTGACTTAAGTATGGCAGGTGTTCACCCATCAAACGATGATTAGCCTCTAGCTCGCTAAACGGAAAATACTCACTGCCAAGCACGGCTCTCTCTGTTGCTATCAAATCGGAGGATACTTGCAAATTTAGCTGCTCGCCATGACCAATGCATACGAGTACACCGCGATGATTCAGTGCATGCAAAGCTGCTTCGCGAGCTGTTGTTCTACCGCTCGTATCGAATGCTGCATCTATACGGCCCAAGCCTGCGGCTGCCAATCCCGCTTCAAGTGTTGTTTCCCCCAAATGGATCGGAATAGCACCCATTCTCTCTGCGAGTTCTAAACGATACGGTGTAAAATCCATAATGAATACAGGCAGCTCTTTGCCCAGCAGCAGCTTCGCCATCGCCAGCACCGCTAGACCAATCGGACCTGCTCCGGCAATAAGGATGGATTCGATATCACCATGCACAAGCTGCGCTCTGCGAATCGCATGACCGCCTGTCCCCATGATATCAAGCAATATCGTTGCTTCTGCCAACGGAATGGCAGCATCCACAGCAAAAAACACATTTTCGTTCACGACCATATAAGGCCCGTAACCGCCATCATGAGAGAAGCCATAATCTGCACGCTTGCTTAAGCATTGGTTCGTGTACCCTCGCTTGCAGCTGCGGCATTGCCCGCAAAAATCCATTAAGAAAACAACGCCATGTGTACCTAGATCCGTTTTGGTATTTGTGCCTGCTGCGACAACGATGCCTGCTGCCTCATGACCAGGCGTCGCTTCAGAACCGCTGTAGAACTGTCCACGCTCTGAACCGCATAAAGCGTTTGCTTTGACCTGGAGCAGCAGCTGGCCTGGTCCAGGGGCAGGCACCGGTTTCTCGATATAGTCAATTTTCCCGTTTCCCAAAAATCTTGGTGCACTCATCACGTCAGGTATCATTAAGCTCATTCGTATACCCCTCCATTTTCATGTCATTATCCTCGATAGTTTCTATTGCTTACCTCTATAATAAAGCTAATAATAAAGGTAATCATGTAAAAAACATCGAAATAACTTGTCAAAAACAATGATAATGATCTCACTAATCGTATGAATTGGAGGCAATTAGGAATGAATACGCAGCTGCATAACTGGAATGACCATCCCGTGCTGCCGTTTATACGGCTTTGCTATCGCTTTAAAGAAACGTCATTTTTTCAAGGTGAACGGCGTCTGCTCGATTATTTGTTTTTATATATGGAAGAAGGCCGTTATTTGCTTACGGTTGAGGGGGTTGAATATGAGCTGCTACCTGGCGACTTTGCACTTATTCAGCCTGGAATGCTCTTCACAACGAGAGGATATGGGAGCTGCGTAGTACCAAACACTCATCTTGATTTTTTTTATAATCCGAACCGAGAAAGGAGCTTTGTAACGACGCCCGGTCAGACGAACTTGGAGCCGTATTCGGATTTGAAGCAGCCGCAATTAAACGAATTTCCAAACCTGCAGCTGCCCGTCAAGCTGAAGCCGCGACATCCGGAATCGTTCAAAAAGCTGCTGAACCAAATGATTGAGCATTTTAGCCACAACGACATCCAAAACGTGCTTCATGCTCAAAAGCTGGCAATGGAGCTCCTCCTTCTATTAATCGGCGACTTTGAGACGACAGGCTCATTGGCATTCGAGGATCAGCAGTTCGTAACGAAGATGAAAGCCTTTATTTCCTTTCACCTATCTGGAACAATCACGGTGGAGTCGATGGCGAAGCATGCGGGATATTCCGAATCCCATTTCAATGTTATTTTTCATCACTATTTTGGAGCAACGCCCCATCAGTTTCTCGTTCATTTACGTTTGGAGAAAGCAAGCGAGCTGTTAGCCACAACCGGACTTAAGCTCGATTTAATTGCGGAGTATTGCGGATTCGCCAACGCCTCGCATTTCTCGAAAGCGTTCAAGAAAAGTTATGGCCTATCACCAAGGCATTTCAGAAATGCACAAGAAAAATCCTTTTCATAAAATAAAGGCAGTCTAAAACACCATTTACGTGTTTGAGACTGCCTCTTCAATATATTTATACTTCCTTGCCTTCAGTACGCTCATAATAACGTCCAATTTCGATGACTAATGCGCCCATTCGCTCCAGCTCAGGAACGATGATTCTTTCCACGCCGTACTCCTTCAATGCTGCAGCCGTTACTTTACCGACTGCGGCAGCCACGATGTGCTGATTAAAGATGTTCAACAAAAGCTCCTTGCGGTCCGATTCGATTGCATGCTTGAACAAATAGTGCACCTGCACCGCAGTCGTAAAGCAGACCGTATCGACTGTGCTGGCAGAAAGCTCGCTAAGCAGCAGCTCGACTGTAGCAGCATCCGGTGGAACATGCTTATAGGGCAGCACCGCTTCTACTTGCGAAGCACCCTTATTTTCGAGAAAACGTACTAGTTTTGGAGCTGGCTCACCATGAAGCTGTATCCACACCCTTTGCCCTTCAAAATCAAAGGCTTCGAGGTTTTCTATGAGTCCATCCATCGTTCCATCATCCGTGCTAACGATCGCTTTCAGGTCTGAACGTTTAAGAAATGCGGACGTTTTGTAGCCTCTTGTCGCGATTTTCGCCTCTGCCAGTCTACCAAGCACCGCTTGTTTAATGCCGATGCTGTCGGCTGTGTTGACGATCTGATCCGATCCCATGCCTGTGGTCAAAATAACCCAATCCGCGCCCTGCTCAGCGAAGTTTCGCAATGGCTCTTCCAACAGCGCTTCATCAAACATCGTCAAGCCTTGAAGCGAACGAACAATTGGAATGCCGCCTTGTTTTTCAATAACCATGCACATCTCATCCGTTTTCCGAGATCCAGCAATTACGATTTGTTTCCCTTGCAATGCGTTTATTCCCATCGTTATCAAGCCACCGTACTTTCGGTAAATTTGCCTTAGCCGACGTCATTATAACAGAAGATGCCAAAATACGCACCCATTATGTGACAATCTCAGTTAAGCATTTTCCCATTTCTGCTTGAAGAACAGCTCGTAAACTTTGCTATAAACGATTTTCAAAATCATATACACCGGAATAATAAGTAGTATGCCTAAAATTCCTGCAATATCTCCGCCCATGAGCACCAAGATGATCGTCGTCATTGGATGAATATCAAGCTGCTTCCCAAAAACATAGGGCGATATAAGATTATCCTGAATTTGCTGCGCTACTGTAATAATGACAATAGACCAGATCGCGATTGACGGCGCTTCAATGAAGCCAATGATGACAATCGGGATGGAAGATAAAAAGGACCCGATAAACGGAATAAAGTTTAAGATAACGGCCACTACGGTCAGCAGCATCGCATAAGGCAAATCAATAATTAAAAAACCTACATACATGAGAACGCCGAGTGCTACATTCACGATAACTCTGCCAACGATAAAGCTGCTGAGCATATGATCGATATCGTCCATGACTTCTTTACCGTGGATACGGAACCTTTTGGGTATAAAGCTTACAATTTGTTTACCAAACTTCCCGCCTTCCTTCAGCATATAGAACAGTAGAATCGGGAACGTTATGAGCACAATCGCGAAATTTGAGAAAAAAGAAAAGAGCCCGGTCAAATATTCTGTAAATACTGTAAAGCCTTTGTTCAAATACTCCGTAAGCTTAGATAACAGATTCGAATCCTGCGGCAAAAAGGACGATAAAAACCCATTATGCTCAAGCTCTGCTACTTGCTCGCTTAAAGTAGTAAACAAAGCGGGTGCATTTTCAACCAAATTATTGAGCTGTGTACGCAAGGAAGGCCATACCAAGATGCTGAAGCCAACCATCATAATGGCGAAAATCAAATAAATAAGCAAAATTGCGAGCGTACGATTAACCTTATGCCGCTCCATCACATTGACGAGCGGGCGCAGCAAATAATAGAAAAAGCCTGCCAGCATGAGCGGAACGATAATCATACTGAATAAGGAAAGCACAGGTTTAAATATAAATGAAACGCGCGACCCCAAATAAATAATAATTAATACCAAAATAATCGTGAAACACCATCTAAAAAATCGATTATGTCTGGCCATACCCGCACCTTCTTCTCTTTTTAACTGATCTTGTCATCCATAGGTTACATAACCTTTACCCTTCCTCTCATGAATTGAATCGTTTGGAGTACTGGTCATTTCTCCCTTCTGCCCGCAAAAATGCTCGGATTTATAACAAAATAAAAAAAGCTGGGTCAACGGCAGTAATCCGCCGACCCAGCTTCTTGCTTCATTCTTGGAATTAAGAAAATTCACTTCATTACATCATGTTTAAGCCTGAAATTTCTTCAAAATAATTACGGCATTATGACCGCCGAAGCCGAAGGAATTGGACATCGCTATATTAATCTCAGCTTCGCGCGCAATGTTCGGCACATAATCGAGATCACAAATTGGATCTGGTTGTTCTTGATTGATCGTTGGCGGAATTATCCCCTCCTGCATGCTCTTCACGAGTGCGATAGCCTCTACTCCGCCAGCTGCACCAAGCATATGACCTGTCATCGATTTGTTAGCTGTCACCGGAATTTGATACGCGAGGTCACCAAACAGCTTCTTAATGGCTGCCGTTTCGGAACGGTCGCCGATTTCCGTACTGGTGGCATGTGCGCTTATTAAATCAATCTGATTAGGCTCCAAGTCAGCTTCTCGCAGCGCATGCTTCATCGCCTGATAAGCACCAATACCCTCGGGATGAGTCGCGACCATATGATACGCATCCGAGCTGGCGCCATAGCCGATAACCTCCGCATGAATGCGGGCTCCTCTGCGCTGCGCATGTGACAATGATTCGAGTATGAGAATGCCAGCTCCTTCGGCCATAACAAAGCCGTCGCGCCCTGCATCAAAGGGTCTGCTTGCCGAAGCTGGCGCTTCGTTCCGCGTTGATACCGATGTTGCATTGCCGAAGCTCGCGAGTGAAATATCCGTAACTGCCGCTTCCGTTCCTCCTGCAATAACGACATCTGCGCTGCCTGATCGAATAAGCCGCCAAGCCTCACCAATTGCCGTATTCCCGATCGAGCATGCGGTAACGGGCGCCATCGACGGCCCCTGCGTGCCGAACCGAATACTGATCATCGCCGCTGCCATATTCGCAATCATCATCGGAACAAGCGTTGGACTAACACGATCTGGCCCTCGATCATGCAGCACCTCAGCTTGGTCAAGCAGTGTCTGTATGCCGCCGATGCCAGAGCCTACATAAACGCCAACACGTTCCCGATCTGTCTCTTCAACCTTGAGTGCTGCATCCTCCAGCGCTTGTTCAGCAGCTGCTATCGCAAACTGGCTAAACCGATCCATTCGACGGACTTCTTTTTTCCCAAATAAAGCTTCTCCATCAAAATCTCTTACGACACCTGCAATTTTCGATTTATGTTTGCTTACATCAAATGTATCAATCGTGGAAATACCAGATTGTCCATGCACCAATCCATCCCAAAAATGCTCCACGCTGTTCCCTAGCGGCGAGATGACACCCATCCCCGTAATGACGACACGTTCCATCTTATTTCCTCCTTCACAAAATCCTTTATGGGTAGTAGTTTGTCATACTCTTTATCCTATTACAAGTTGTTGTTTATTATAGTATAATGAGTACTACTATAAACAGAGTACGGAGATGGAAACCATGATTAATCGAGAGACGAGACTACAAGCATTATCATCCTTTCTAAAATCAAAGCGTGCCAAAATCATGCCGGAGGACGTTGGTTTCCCTATTGGAACACGGCGGAGAACACCTGGTTTACGACGTGAGGAGGTCGCTCAGCTTGCTGGCGTCAGCACAACTTGGTATACCTGGCTAGAACAAGGCAGAGATATTCAAGTATCGGCGTCTGTTCTGGATTGTGTTGCGGCGGCTCTGCAGTTAAATGACGATGAACGGGAATACTTGTACGCCCTCGCCCTCGGTTCCGGTTATAGCGCGCTGCCTATTAATGAGGAGCAGACAGAAATTACGCCCTCTTTAAAAAGAATTTTAAAGGAGCTCCGCTTCTGTCCAACTATTATATCGGATCGGCGCTGCCAAATCGTCGGTTGGAACGAGGCCGCCTCGCATGTGTTTATGGACTTTGACCAAATTCCAGCTGAACAGCGAAATATGATTGAGTTATTGTTCACAAGGAAAGAATTCCGCAGGCTAGCGGGAAATTGGGAGCATTTTGTAGGAGGATTTCTAGCTATCTTTCGCGCCTATTACGGTCAATATGTGCAGGATGATTGGTATGAGCGGTTTATTGATGAAATGAAGCGAAGCCATCCGGAGTTTCAATATCTTTGGGAGCAAAGCCAGGTCAGCTCTGCTCCAGATGTATTGCTGGAATTTCGACATGCACGAGTCGGAAAGATGTTGTATCATCTGACCTCATTTCAAGTAAAGGGAAATACCGATCTTCGGTGCAGCGTCTATACGCCCGCACCTGAAACATCAACCGAAGCTAAGCTGCGCAGACTAATGGGCGGACAAGATTAGCACTGGCCCTTGAATGAAATGGTTCGATTGCAAATTTTATTTACAAGCGCATGATCATGACTAATGATGAGCAAGCCCATTTGACGAGCACGGACAATTTCAAGCATCTTATGCCATATTTGCGCCTGCGTAATCGCATCAAGCATCGTCGTCATTTCATCTGCGATGAGAAATTTGGTATCTGGTCCGAGAGCTCTCGCAATACAGCAGCGCTGGAGCTCTCCGCCTGACAGCTCATTTGGATAACGACGCAACCACTGCTCCTTAATGCCTAACGCTTCAAGCAGCGCAGCATCTGGGGACCAACCTTCAGTCATTGTTTTTGCCATCCGCCATCTTGGATTAACCGCGCGCTCTGGATGCTGAAAAATCATTTGGACAGGATCAGAGCCTTTATTACTCTTGCTCCGCCCATCAACCGACACTTCTCCTGCAATAGGGTTCAAATAACCAGCCAATAACCGGCCTAACGACGTTTTTCCGCTGCCGCTAGGTCCAATCAGGCCGACGACCTCTCCTGACTGTATCGAAATGTTAAAATCTTTAAACAACCAAGGACCGTCCGCATAACGCCAGCCGAGATTCCTTCCATCAAGTCGCATGAACACACCTCACCATTCCACTTCGAAGGCTGCGAGCCGCCGGCCTGATGTCAACACATCGTTCTGTAGCCAAGCTGCAGCGTTCAGCAAAGAGACAGCCTGAAATCGTAGAACTCCTTGCAGGCTGCGTCCCGGCCAGCGGTTCGAAACCATTTTGAGGAAGCGCACGCCACAAGGCGCGGCTGTATGGATGCCTAAGCTGCTCACCATTTCCTTGGAAATCTTTGGCCGAAGCGACCTCAACAGCGGTTCCCGCATAAAATATAGCGACCTTATCTGCAATTCGTAGAGCTGCTTCAATGTCATGTGTAATAAACAACACGGCACAGCCGCCTTCAGCGAGCTGCTTGAAGTGACCGAGCGCCTCTGCAACATCATCCGGATGCATGCCTGGCGTAGGCTCATCTGCGATGATCAGCCTTGTTCTTTCCAGCGCTGCCGTAGAGACAAGCACTTTACGAGCCATGCCTCCTGAGAGCTGAAATGGAAACAGCCTTTCCACATGTGCTCCAAGCTGAAGCCGCGCAAATAACCCTCTCCGTTCCTGAAGCTGCTCAGCGCCATCTTCGCGCGTGCGCAGCTGCTTGCCTACTCGCATTAACGGATTAAGGAAGCTTACCGATTGCGGTACTAAGGCAATTTCCTTACCGCGGTAGCGCTTAAGCTTAGCTTCATTCAGCACTTCTCCGCCGTATGAGATGCTTCCGGTCATCACAACATTTTTAGGCAAAATGCCCATAATCGCATGAGCGAGCAGGCTTTTTCCCGATCCGCTCGCTCCAACGACGGCTACGATTTCACCTTCATTTATCGCGAAATCCAGCTCATCAATAATCGAAACCTGTTCCTGCGAGCTGCCTTTCACATAGTGCATAAAGGAAATGGATAGTTTATTCACCTCCAGCAGCGGCATATGGGCACCTCCCTCCATATTGATCAATATTGCCTTCCTTTAGCGTCATAGCTGAGCATTCCGCGGGTCAATGAGCAGCCGCAAATGGTTGCCTAGCTTATCAAACGCGCGTACAGTCAGCAGCAATCCGAGTCCCGGAAATAACGCAAGCCACCACATTCCCGTCGATAAGTAACGCATGGATTCAGAAAGGATAATTCCTATTGCGGGCTGATGCGGTGACATGCCAAGGCCAAGGAAGGTTATCGCCGCTTCATGCAGCACAGCATGTGGGAACAACAGCAGAAAACCAACCAACAACTGCGGAAATAAATGCGGTGATAAGTGCCTCGCAGCAACAGACAAACGTGATCTTCCGAGCTTCCTCGCAACTAGCACATATTCCGCTGACATGAGCTGCATCGCCTCCGCGCGAATCACTCGAGCAAGGCTTGGCCAATGCGTCAACATGATGCCGATGGCTACCCCTTTAAGGCCGCCCCCGCAAACAAAAGCTATCAATATAAGCAATACGAGATGAGGTACGCTTAGAAAAACATCAATAAGCCAGGAAATAATGCGATCAGCTGTCTTCCCAAGCGTTGCCGCCATCAATCCCATCATCGCTGCAATAAATACACTGGAAATCGAACCGAGCAGCCCAACTTGAATGCTAAGTGCCAGTCCCTTTACGGTGCGGGAAAGCATATCCCTCCCCAGCCAATCGGTTCCGAACAAATGAGTTAGCGAGGGAGGCAAGTTCCGATTATTCAGCTGAACTGAAAGTCCCGATGAATCAAGAAGCCAGCTACCTATGCCGATGCTTACAAGCAGAAGCGCTGCACCTATTGCCGATATAAGCATTCGTCGCCGTTCGTTTGAACGCTTCCGAGCAGCTGGTTTCTGTAAAATCGTAAGCTGATTCATCCTTGCGCCTCCTTCCCGTACCTCAGCCTTGGATCAACCATACGGTAAAAATAATCAGCTATCGCATTGCCAGTGAATACAAAGATCGTACTGCATAAGACAAGCCCCATAAGCAGCGGCACATCACCGCGAAGACCCGCTTCTACCGTCGCTTGACCGAGTCCCGGATAAGAAAACACCTGCTCTGCAAGAACAGCTCCACCGAACAATTCGCCAAATGAAGCAAACTGCAGCGTAATCGCAGGCAATGCAATGTTGCGAAGACCATGTCTAAGAAACAAACTCACACCATATTCACCTCGTGCTCTGGCAAACAAATAATAATCGCTTTCCATCACATCAATCAGCTTCTGGCGTGTATGGAGTGCAATCGGTGCGATGCCCACGACACTCAGAGTAATACCTGGCAAAATCATATGACGAATATAATCGGCAGCCGTTACGCTCCCTGCCAATACCCCAGCAGGAACACCAAGCCCTACTGGCAGCCAGCCGAGCCATACAGCAAATACCATCATAAGCAGCAGGCCGATCCAAAAGGCAGGCGTCGAAGCCAGCGTATAACAATAGCTTTTGATCAACCGATCCAACCATGAATCCTTCTTTATAGCTGCGGCCACGCCAGCGGCAAACCCAATAATGCCTGACAGCGTCCATGCGAATGCCATGAGCAGTACCGAGTGCAAGAAACGATCCGCAATCACCTTCGTTACAGCCTCTCTGTATATCATTGAGGTGCCCATATCTCCTTGCAGCAGAGCAGACGCCCATTTTATAAATCGTTCAGCGAATGGTCGATCAAGTCCCCAATAAGCAGCAATCTGCTCCCTTTGCTCTGCACCGACACGCATGACATCTGCTCCAATATACGATTGCACGGGATCAATCGGCGATAAAGCAACAAGCGCAAAAGTAATGATGCTGACCGATGCAAGCAGCGCAATTAATCGGATAAACTTTTTCCCTACAAAAACAATAACCCCCTGTAGCATGCTGACAACCTCTCCCGCCCGTTACTCTTCCCAGCGCCAGCTCTCAATATTGTCCGTTACAGGCCATCCGTGACCATGCGGCTGAATACGCTGCTTTCCGATATTAAGCTTGTCCTTCACGAGAAACAAATGATCAATATTTACGAGCCATGCCCATGGAGCATCGCCTTTTGCACTCAGTCCCGTTTGTCCATCCCATTGCGCTTTTTTCCAATAGGCCTGTGCTTCTTCCTCCGTACGTGCGTCCAATGCTTGTTCAAACAGCTGATCCACGGTCTGGTTGCTGTAATAACCCGTATTGTAATAGTCAACGCCACCAAATGTGCTGCTGTATAGATTGTACATTTCGAGCGGGTCATGACTTCCCCAGCCTAGCAGCATAGCATTCGAATGCATCAGCTTCTCAAGCTCGTCCCAGCTTTTACCTTCAACTAAAATGTGAATGCCGGCAGCTTTCACCATTTCCGCCGCAGCCAGCGCTAACGATTGCCGTGTAACGTCACCTGAAGGATACAGAAGTGTAAACTGTGCTTTTAACATCCCTTTTTCGACGATACCATCACCATCGCTGTCCACCCAGCCTCCATCCGCTAATATTTTTGCGGCTGCAGCAGCATCATTATCCTTGACCTTCGTCTCATCATTCCACCATGGAAGACCATCATTCGCTGTATAGGCAGGTGAGCCATGTCCGTCCAAAATGCCATCGACCAGCTGCTGACGATCAATTACTGTATTGATAGCCAGGCGTATTGCTTTATCTGCGGTTACATCATTTCCAATGGGATAACCTTCTTCCGTTTTGCCGCCAGCTTTGACATAGGGGAATGCTATTCCGCGGTTATCTACTGTTTTTACTGCTTCAATCCGCATGCCAGCAACCTTTTGTTTGCTAAACGTGGACGGTATATAAGCAAGATCAACGCTTCCAGCCTTTGCCGCCGCGAATGCGCCGTCTTCATTTAAAAATAAGAAAGTCAGCTTCTGAAAATACGGCTTGTCTCCGTAATAGTTTGCGTTTGCCTTTACGATTAGCTGCTGTCCGCGATCCCATTGTACGAATGTAAACGGACCTGAGCCGATCGGGTTTTCCGCATAACTGCTCGAATAAGCATGTTTAGGTACAATACCTGTCGTTATAAGATAATAAACAAATGTCGATTGCGGTTTCTTTAAATGAAACACAACTTCGTTATTTCCTGCTTCTACGTTTGCTAAATTAGTGAGATCAATCGCAGCTCCATTGCTGGCAGCTGTATCGAATGTAAACTTCACATCCTCTGAGGTTAACGGCTTTCCGTCGGAGAATACGACATCCTCCCGCAGCTTGACCGTCCACGACTTGCCATCCTCGCTTACGTGATAGTCAGCAGCCAAATCCTTCACAATATTCAAATCATCATCTCGTTTAAGCAGTGTACTTTGGAACAGCGGAGAGCCGTACCGTCCCCAGCCCTTAATCGGATCAAAACCGGTGTCCGGCTCTGATCCTACCGCAACAATTAGCTCATCTGTTTTGGCAGTAGTGTCTGCCGGCTTCACGCCGCTGCATCCTGTGATGATGAATACAACAATGATTGCATAAGTGATAGCTGAAACGATAGTTTTCAACCCAACCCCTCCTGTGGCGTTACATTAAGTAACACGATTATGTGATAGTGTAACACGACTTTGATAGAGTTTCATCCTTTTTCTTCAAAATTCGCTCAAAAAACGCCAGAAAAAAAAGAGGACCTAACATCGACAGCGTCGACATGTTAGAAATCCTCTTAATTGTACAATCCTATTAATAGATTCAAATATAACAGCTTCCGATCTCAAGTATGAGTATGCTCTTTGGCAGAATCATGTTTATCCGCATAAGTAACGGAGAGCTCGGCATAAATGACGCCCTTCTGTGCTTGAATCTGCTGATGCAGCGACCGCAGGCGCGACAGCTGTCCTCTCACGACGATGACCTCCAAGCATTGATCATGGTTTAAGTGGACATGCATGTTGGAAATAATATCGTGATGAAAGCGATGCTGCACCTCCATCAGAACAACGGGTAAATCACTGACATGGTGATCATATACGAGAACAATTGTACCTGCAACCTGCTCCTGACCGTTCATTCGGGTTGGCTCAAGCAAGGCTCGCCTAACCAAATCACGAATGGCTTCCGATCGATTATGATAGCCAAGTTCGTCTGTATATCGATCAAATTGATCAATCAGCGGTGCCGGAAAGGACACGCCAAACCGAACCAGCTCTTCCTTTTCAGCCATATGCTCACCCTGCCTGCTTCAGATTCGACATCTAGTTGATCGGTTTATTCAAGATAGGATAATCAACAACGATTACGTTATCAAGCAGCCCGTCCAGCAAACCTACAAAATGCTGATGTGCAGGATGTGGACCGTAGTCGAGCAAAGACTGCTGATCCTTAAAGGTAACTCGCAAGCCCAGTGTGTAACCTTGAATATTATCCGTTTCTGTCGTTGCATTACAGCCTGCAGTCAATTCAATGATGCCTGGAACTTCTGTTTGCAAGGAATAAAGAGCGCTCAGCAGCTCTTGTTCTTTGGTGCTAGAAAGCTTCTCTTTAAACTTAAATGATACGAGATGCTCGTACATATTCGAATAACTCCTTTCTTTTGTAAAATACGACGTTCTCCCTATCATATCATGGACTTCTATTCTATTGTTATCACGAATGTATTCACTGCCTTATGCTTACCTCGGCCATCGCTCATTAGCCGGGGGCAGCTGAGGAAATGGGGCATGCGGCTCCATCTGATACCAATAGGCTACGGATGAAATGTCGTCGGAGCGTTCGAACAGCTTCGTATGGTCGTGACCGATTTGCTGAATCGTCACACGCAGATCATTTTCAAATCGAATCGGATCGGGCAGATGCCAGCGGTACATGCCGTGCATGGATACATTATGACCATACCAAGGGTCGACCTCCGTCGTTTCCTTGTAAAACTTATAGCCCAAATACGCCGTGGAATACGATTCGGGTTCATTTGTCCGTGTATTGCTGAAGCACCATGCGCCTCCCACATAATCCTCCGTGCCCGTTCCACAAATCGTAGGCCAATCTTGATCGCCATCCATATAAAATTTGATCTCGCCTTCTCCCCACCAGTTCCGCTCGAGTGCGGCCCATGCAAGGTATGTGCCGATATATTGTCCTGCACCTTTGACATTATCCAGAATCGTATAGTCTTTGCCTATTTCCGTCACTTTCTCACGGCGCCACTGCGCGTGAAAATACGCTGCATTCTCTGGCAGCTCATCAACGAGCGAATAATTAAACGTATAGAAAAAACCATCTATGTTAGCAGCATGCTGATTTACAATCGTGATTTTCGCCGATTTCCGGAACGGCATTGGAATATAACAGTTCATGCCGCCCGTCGGAACGACAGCAATTGGAAGGGAATGAACGTTGGTTCGCACACCGAAGCCATTGCAGAAAAAATCACCGAGCGGAACGTCCACCGATGGGCTCGTCTCATCATCCCAGTACATGCGCAGAATAAGATCACGAAGCACGTATTGTGCCGCATGCCCTCTGCCTGTTTTGTCCGCGACAGTAATCCAGAAATGTTGAATTACTCCCGTCCCTTGAATATGGGCAAGCGTCACTTCTTCACCTTGACCCAGTGTTATGGCAGGCCTGCCTTTTCTTCCAATGCCCAAGTTGCTCGCTTCTTTACCGCCTTGCCCCTTCTCACCATTCACATTTTCTGCTGAAATGGATCGGGTACGCGCATTCGTGACGAGCGGAGCGGAGGATAAACCAAATCCTAGTCCGTGCTGCTGCAGCATAGTCCATCACCTCATGTATCAATTATTGTTTATTATCGAGCCTATTATATAATGATAGATATGATTATCCCTTACCTTTTATTGTTAAGTTGTTTATCATAAATTGCTGAGGTGATCGATATGCAGGTCGATAAACTGTCCCCCTATATTCGGGTGGCTATGGACAGTGTGCTGGAGCCTACGTGGAAGATGGATGAGCGGGTTATTTGGGATTATGAACTGCTATACCTCATGGAGGGTCAAATGCTCGTAACCGTGGAGGATGTTGTCTATCACGGAAAGGCTGGAGACTGCTTCTTCTTTAAGCCCGGGCAAAGACACGCTATTCAAAATATTGGCGGAACGAGAGTCCGCCAGCCCCATGTTCATTTTGATCTGTATGTTCAGCCTGACAGCCAAGATGTTGGCGTTTCCTTTAAACCGCTCCATCAGATGAATACGAAGGAGAAGGGCTGGTTTCGTGATAATGAGCTATCCGCATCACCGTTTCTTATGCCTACTCATTTTCGCCTTGGAGACCCATTTCCTTTGGAACAATCGCTCTTCGAATTGATTCGCGAATTCGAAACGAAACCTCCCTTTTATGAGATCCGTATCAAAGGCTGTTTGCTGGCGATTCTGTCCCTCATCATGAGAGAGCAATATTGGGGCAGCAAAACGAAAAGTGATGGACAGCTGGGGCTGCTTACGGATGTTCGTTCATACATCGAGCATAACGTGCACCGCTGCATCAAGCTGGATGAGCTGTCTGAGCGATTCCATATAAGCAAATTCCATTTGATCCATTTGTTCAAAAACCTGTTTCAGCAAACACCGATTCAATATCATCAGCAGATCCGTATTGAAAAAGCTAAAATGATGATTCAGTTTACTTATTTGCCGATGCAGGATATCGCTGAGCAGCTCGGCTATTCGAACATTCATGCTTTCAGCCGTGCATTCAAAGGGAGTGAAGGCTGCAGTCCTTCCAAGTACCGGCAGGAAAAATAAATAGAGGCTGCCCCTGAAGTAGAATGATCTACATTGGGGACAGCCTCACTTCATTTTACATAATCTTGTTCATAAACATAACTTATACGCGGTGAATATTGAATTCAAACGCCAGCTCTTGATTTGCTGGAATGAGATATTCGTCATGGACTGGCGCACCCCAGCTGTCGTCACCGCCAACACCCATTTGTCTGCCGGCTACAGTAACTACCGTATAATGCACGTTCGGCAGCTCGTAATGATGGCTGGCACTTTCAAGCTCAAATGCTGTATAAGGCGAAATATTGCATTCTACCGGCTGCGCTGCAGGCGCTGTAATTCGAATGCCGCGACCATAATCATTCGTAATATTTACACGGCGAACGCCCGTGCGATTACCTGATTCTTGCGGCACGACATAGCCGGATACATTGTCTGCGGCATTGTTGCTGAACTCACAAAGCTTTGCGCCAAATGCCCGGTCAATGTAGTTCTCTTCCGGCCCCATGGCATACCAATCCAAATGGCTATAATCTGCGGGAACCTTGAATGATAATGCGAATATTGGCAGCTTCGGCAGCCCTTCCGCTCCTTTGTAGCGGGATTTGACGTTCAAGCTGCCGTCTGCGAACACGGTATACGCTACGGTGACAAGCACTTCCGAACTAATGCTCAACTTGTACTGGAAGGTAACGGTTGCACTTCCAGACTGCTCGGTAAATTCAACTTGAGTACATTTATGTGTCAGGCTTGCCGCAAACCATACACCGGAATCGAAGCCAAGCGAGAAGCCTTTATCGTTATCCGTTGTTGCACGCCAGAATAAAGGCGCCGGCGGGATAGCAATCATCTCTCTTCCCGCATAATTGACCGATGTGAGCGTGCCTGCCTGCTTCGAGAACATGATGCTGAAATCGCGACCATGCATGCCAATGTTAACATCACCTTCGACAACTCGAGGCGAACCTTCCGGATTCACGGCCTCCACACGATTATCCACTAAAAACACAAATTGTCCGAAGGAAATCTCATAGCCCGCTTGTGCCCATAAATGATCTTCTTTCAATGTGAGCGATGCATGCAGTACATATTCCCCTTGCTCCGCTGCCTCAGGAAGCTCAAGCTTCACATATGATTCACTTTGTGCTGCCACATCAACTAATAATGTACTGCGGAATATTTCTTTTCCTTCAAGATGGAGGCAAACAACTAAATCATATGCATCCGTACCCTCGAACAAATTCTCATTTTTAATCGTCACGCCATGGCGATCAGGAATAAGCTTCAAGTTCTGATAAAGAAATTTTACTTCCTGCATTTTCGGTGATTCCTTGCGATCTGCATAAACAATACCATTCGTACAGAAGTTATAATCCGTCGCGCGATCATCGAAGTCACCGCCGTAAGCAAGAAACTCTTTACCATAGCGGTCCTTCTTCACGATTACCTGGTCAATATAGTCCCAAATGAAGCCGCCTTTATACATCGGATACTTTTGTTCAAGCTCCGTGTATTTATGCATTCCACCTACTGAGTTGCCCATGGCATGCATATATTCACAGCTAATATATGGCTTTTGCGGGTCATCGTTCAAATACTCTTCGATATCAGCGGGCTTAGCATACATCCGGCTCTCCATGTCGCTTGTGTCGTTATATTTGCGGTTATGGAATACACCTTCATAATGAACTAAACGGCTAGGGTCCGTCTCGCGGAAATAATTCGATACGTTCAAGAGCACCTCGCCTGCATAGGCTTCATTGCCTACTGACCAAATGAGAATAGATGGATGGTTCTTATCGCGTTCAACCATGGAAATCGCACGGTCCATAACGATAGGCTGCCATTCCGGCTTGTTTTCCGGGATGTTCCACGAAGGCTCAACTGCGCCCATTTTTTGCCACGAGCCATGCGTCTCCAAATTCATCTCATCGATGACATATACGCCATAAATATCACATAGCTCATACCATAACGATTGATTCGGATAATGAGAGGTTCTCACCGCATTCAGATTGTTGCGCTTGAGCGTTGCAATATCCCAAAGCATATCATCCTTCGAAATCGCTCTTCCTTTGCGGCTATTGAATTCATGGCGGTTAACGCCCTTAAATACGATACGCTTGCCATTTAGATGCATGATTTTATTGATCATTTCAAATTTGYGGAAGCCAACCCTTTGAGGAATCGCTTCAATGAGATGACCTGCTTGATCATAAGCCGTAATATAAAGCATATACAAATAAGGCTTTTCTGCACTCCAAGGGATCACTACACCTGCATCAAATGAAAGGGATAAGGATGTACCTTCGACCGAATCAGATGAAACCGTCGCAACAGTTAAACCGTCTGCATCCTTTAGTTCCATCCTTATTCTCGATGGCTGCTGCCCTTCGAGTTTCATATCTGCTTGAATACTGCCAGTAGTATAGTCATCATTTAAATCTGCATGTACAAATAGGTCACGGACGTGGATACTTGGAACGGAATACAAATAAACATCACGGAAAATGCCTGAGAAACGCCAGAAGTCCTGATCTTCCAGCCAGCTGCCCGTACTGCGCTGATAAACTTCAACCGCAAGCTTGTTTTCGCCATCCACCAAATAAGGCGATAGATCAAACTCCGCTGGCGTAAAGCTGTCCTCGCTGTATCCAACAAATTCACCGTTCAACCATACATAAAACGCTGACTCCACACCTTGAAACGAAATGTAGACTGGTTTTTGCTGCATATTAGCTGGTACCTTAAAATATTTAACATAGCTGCCGACAGGGTTATGATCCTCCGGAATAGCTGGCGGACGAATATCATGATGACCGTCCCAAGGATACATCGTGTTTACATATTGAGGTTTGCCGTAACCCTGCATTTGGATATGTCCCGGCACGTTAATATCTCCCCAGCTATCGCAAACATAATCCAATTGGTAGAATCGCTCTGGACGATCCTCCGGTTTCACGGCATAGCTGAATTTCCAGCTTCCGTTTAGATCATAGCGAAGTGCCATTTGGTCATCAGCGGCTGCTTCCTCTATTGTTTCGTAATAGCGATGATCAGAATGTGCTGGCAGCCGGTTCACAGCAAATACGCTTAAATCGGTAAGCCAATTTATCGTCGGTTTCATTTCATTCATTTTATTTTCCCCTTAAATGGATTTAAAAGTCAGGCGGGCTGCGGTGAAACAAGCAGCCCGCCTGACTCTGATTATGCTTATTTTACTGAACCCGTCATCCCTGCTACGAAATGCTTCTGCATTAGGAAGAACACCAGCGCAGTTGGAATCGTAGATATAACGATCGCTGTCATAATAATGCCGTAATCCGGTGAATAGCTCGATCCTAGATTGGATATGAGCATCGGAATTGTTTTCTTCTCCGGCGATTGCAATACAATGAGCGGCCATAAGTAGTTGTTCCAGCTCGACATGAACGTAATGATTCCTGCCGCTGCATAGGTCGTTTTCATTGTAGGCATGAAGATTCGGAAGAAAAGACTGATTTCGTTAAGCCCATCAATTCGGCCCGCCTCCAGCAGCTCCCGCGGAAACATCTTCGTGTTCTGACGGAAGAAGAAAATAAGAAACGCTGTGGTAAAGGTCGGAAGGACTACACCAGACAACGTGTCTATGCCGAGAAAGGGAACCGCTTGCGATATGCCTGCAAACATTTGATACAACGGCACCATGATAGCCGCAAAAGGAATCATCATGGATAACAGCAGGATGTTAAATACAACATCCTTTGCTTTGCTCTTATAAATCTCAAAGCCATAACCAGCGAGTGAGGCAATAACCATGGCCAATATGGTTGTTGTGACCGATATTTTTGCCGAATTCAATAATGCAGGAACAATATCTACCGTCTCAAATAACTGACTTAAATTTTCAAACAGCTGGCTGCCGGGAAGCAATCTTCCCTTCGTTACGTCAGCCGACTTATTCGTAGCGCTGATAATCATCCAAAGAAATGGAAAGATGGACACGAACGCAGCGACACTTAGAAAAATATAAACAAAGATGCGTTTTAATTTATCCATTTTTATCACCTGCCGCTTTAAACTGTACAAATGCCAATATGATGATCATGATGACGATGGAATACGACACGGTTGCAGCATAGCCGAAATCGGACGAATACTTGAATGACAAATTGTAAATATATTGCGAAATGGACATCGACGCATTGCCTGGTCCACCCTTCGTAATATTGACAACTTCATCAAACAACTGCAAGGTTCCGATCGTTGAAGTAATGGATGTAAACAATATGATCGGTTTAAGCAATGGCACCGTAATGCCAAAAAACTGTCTCGTAGAGGAGGCGCCATCAATTTTTGCTGCCTCATAAATCGAGTGATCAATATTTTGAAGCGCGGACAAGTAGAAAATCATATTATAGCCAGTCCAGCGCCATGTGATTGCAATGATAACTGTTATTTTCGCCCAGAAAGGGTCCGTGATCCATTGAATCGGTGTCGAGACCAAATGGAGATTAGTCAGCATTTTATTGACCAATCCGTCTGTAGCAAATAAGTATTTAAAAATAACGGAATAAGCAACGAGTGAGGTAACGGCCGGTAAAAATATTGCCGTACGGAAAAAACCTTTAAATTTCAGCTTGCTGTCATTTAGTAATACAGAAATAAACATAGCCAAAACAATCATAACGGGTACTTGGATAATCAAATAAATAAATGTGTTTTTAACGGCAGTCAAAAACGTTTTATCGCTGAAAAGCCGAACGTAGTTATCAAATCCTGTAAAAGATAAATTCATACCTTTACCGGATTTAAACGATAAAATGAGCGCTTGAATCATCGGATAGAAATAGAATGCCGCAATCATAATGACGGCTAGTATAACGAACATCCATCCAGTTAAGTTGGCTCTCGTGCGAATACTCACGCCAGGCCTCGCTGCTTTCACGTTAGCCTAACCCCTTTCTTTACGGAAAAAATAAAACCTTTAGACTCCTCCAGCTCCTGCTGCCGGAAGCCGAACATGCGAATCAGGAGTAGGAGAAGCCCCAGGTTTTATTCACTTGCCGTATGCTCTGATTTATTTAACTTGCGTTTCTGCTTGTGCTTGAGCATCGCTTAACACTTTATCGATTGTTTTGCCGCCTAAGAAATTTTGCATTTCTACAACGAGAATATCTTCAATCGCGTACGTGTGCATGCCGTAGTTCACTTTTGGAATTTTTTCTGTCCATTTAGCGAAATCTTCAATGACCTTTTGTCCGCCGAAAAATTCATCCGATTGCTTGTACGCATCGCCAGCAGCTGCTGCTTTAAGTGTACCGATTGCGCCAATCTCTGTTACAAGCTTCTGATAAAGATCTACATCCGAACCAAATGTTTGTTTCAAGAATTCTGCCGCTGCTTCTTTGCCGTCAACGTTCATGACATACCATGAGCTGCCGCCAAGGTTAGAAGCATTTACGGAATTCGGGTTGTTCGTTAGTTTAGGGAATGGCACGACTGCCCATTTGCCGGACTGTGATGCTTCAGCCTTAACGGAAGCTGTAATCCAGTTGCCGGTAGGGATCGTTGCTACATCACCGCTATTGAATCCACCAACAAATTGGCTCCAGTCAGAAATAACCTTCACGATGTCAGCGTTCATAATTTCTTTGTATGTTTCAAAAGCTTCTTTAAGCGCTTCGTTGCCTGCTAAGTTAGGTGTAGTACCGTCTTCCTTCAAATACCATGAGCCAGCAGATTGGATCATCATGCGAATGAGTCCAAGGTCATTCGGATCTTGTGTAAGAAGTGCTTTGCCTGTTTTGGCTTTCACAGCTTTACCGATCTCGATAAACTTCTTCCAGTCAATATCTTGAAGGTCAGCTAGCTTATAGCCTGCTTCTTCTAAGTAGTCTTTTCTTACGTACAAGCCTGCAGCGCCCGTATCAAATGGTACGCCGTATTGCTTGCCATCTAGGCTAGTTGGCCCGATTTTGTAATCGGCAAAATCGCCTGGCTTAATGAAATCTGTTAATTCGAAAAATGCTTCTGGGTAAGCTTGCAAGAAGCTTTGTGCACGGTAATCTTCAATCAACACGATTGTTGGCAAGCTTTTTGTTGTACCTGCGTTCAAACCAGCATTCAATTTTTGAATAATATCCGCTTGCGCATTTTCAACGATGTTAACTTTTAGAGTGGAATCCGGATTTTTTGCTTTGTAGGCTTCGCTTGCGCGCTCCATAGCACCGATGTTAAAAGCTTTATCCCACGCCCATACTGTAATTTCCTTCGTCCCCTCAGCAGGTGTACCGCCATTGTTAGGAACATTGTTTTCTTTACTAGAACATGCGGTCAGCAGTACGAAGCTGGCCAACATAATTGCAAGTAGTTTTTTCAATTCATTCAACCCCTTGGATACTTATTTGAAAGCGTTTGCCGGCTAACGATTTTAATTATATCAACTCGATAAATTGACCCGTTAGCAATATATTTGTGTGCTTTTGTCATTCTATTGTTACCTTTCCAATCGTTATTATGTAATTGTGATTTATTTTGTTTATTGGTATTTTTTTTAGGAGGATTTGAGCGGAATCCTAATTTTCACCCGTGTTCCCTCACCGATATCACTCACAATTTCAACGCCAAATTCCTCTCCATAGAGCAAAACGATCCGATCTTGAACGTTTCGAATGCCAATTCCAGAGAAAAAATGGCTGCCGCTGCTCGAGCTGTTGTCCTGATTTTCATGGTCATAATCCTTCATGCCAACCCCATTGTCGACGACTTCAATCACTAATGCATTTTCCTCGCGCGAGAAAAGCACATAAATATGTCCGTCATTTCGCTCTTGGAAGGCGTGAAAAAAGGCATTTTCAATAAATGGCTGGATGATGAGCTTCGGTAAATGATACCCATAACAATCATTCGAAACAAAATAATTGACGACAATTTGCTCGCCGTAACGAACATGGTTAATGAAAACGTAGTGTTTTAAATTGACGAGCTCTTGCGCTACGCTGATTGTTTCGCTGATGTTGCTTACTGTATTTTGCAATAATGAAATAAGTGAATTGATCGTGGCTGCTGCTTTTTCCTTGTTGCCCTGCTGCACTAATATTTTGACGGATGCTAATGTGTTATAAAGAAAATGAGGATTAATTTGCATTTGCAGCGCTGAAAGCTCTGCATTGCGCTGGTCCTTCTGCGTCTGAATCAGCTGCTTTATATAATCATTTAGTTCATCCAACATATAGTTGTAAGCATTTCCGAGCTGCTTAATCTCATAGCTGCCTGTGACGTTAATATAATTATCGAAGTGATTGGCCGTAATACGCGACATTTGTCTAGCGAGCATCGTCAACGATTTCGTCAATCTTCTTGATATAAGAAATACGATAATAAGTGCACTGAAAACAATGGCAATGCAAATAAGCGCGACAGTCTTAAAATCAACCATCTCGCTGAGCACTGCTTGCTTGTCGATTAAATTAACGAGATAAAAATCATAAACGGGCAGATATTGAGAGAGCACCAAGTTGCTTTTCCCCATCACGCTTACATCTTTAAAATCTAATTTTTGCTCGTCAATTTCTTTGGCGTAACCGAGCAGAGCATCTTCTTGTTTTCCTATAAGCTCATGACGATTGCTCGAAACGACCAAACCAGATCGATCCAAAATAACGACATCATTGCCTCTGCTTGTGAAGCTTGAAAAAAACCGTTTAAATTCACTTTCCTTTATTGCAAAATAAACAATGCCGTATTTTTTCGCGCTCGTCTTTTCCATAAGTGCCCTGGATGCAACGATAATCGGATCTTCTGCTGACGTATCAACCATGTTCTCAATATCCAACTGATAGATTAACCGCTTTGGCGCGACTAGCGTATTCTCGGTTAAGCGGCTATTTCTTAGCTTCTCCAAGGAACTCGGCCAATAATAGCTGTCTGTCGAATGGTTTTTACCATTAATCCCTGTGATCGTAATGGTGACGGGGTATGCAGCGACATTGGACTGAATCCGTTTCATTTGCATGCTGGCCTCATAATAACTGCTAACCGACGAAATAGCGTTTTTATCCGGCTTTGTGAGGAAACCTTTTATCGAACCATTTTGCAGCACATTATTGGAGGCGGTGACGATCGAATAGTTGAAGGATTCAAAGTTCGCTTTAATTTGACTGATGATTTTGGAATTTGTAATGCTGAAGGTATTCATGAACAGCTTCTCTGACATTTGTATCATGACGGTAGAGGTAAGCAGCGACACGGCAATGATGCTGACAAGCGTAACCGTAAACATTTTTATAAATAGGCCGTGATATTTAAATTTGTCCAAAAAAACTCTCATAACCTAATCCCTCTTCTTGCCCATGTATTGTTTTCTATAATGACTAGGCGACAGACCTGTCAGCTTCTTAAATACTTTCGTGAAATAACTGTGATCTGAGTAACCAACCATGCCGCTAATCTCAGAAATGGACGCTGCGTCTTGCTGCAGCAGCTCAGCCGCTTTCTCCACTCTGATTTTATTCAAATATTCACTAAAGCCTTCTTTATTATGCGCTGTGAAATAACTAGACAAATACGATGGATTAAAATGAAAATGTTTGGCGATCTCCGTCAGACTAAGCGGCTCAGCATAGTTCTCCCGAATAAATTGCAGCAGCAGCGTCATATTCGGGTTGCTGCTTGCTGTTCCTCTCACCTGAACCACGTCATTCACTTCGTTAATAAATGCTTGTAAGAGCGCAGCTGCCTCGTTAACATGAGAAGATTCACCAATGGATTTGAAATAGGCATACTTCGTTTCATCTAGCTTTTTCATCGCTGGGTCTAAGCGCCCCAATAAAATCGTTATATTGAAAATGACATTGCCTAAAAAGGATTTAAACTCGAAAACATCGGTTTTATATTGGCTTGAACGGCTATTCACATAATTGAGCAGCTCGCCAAACGCTTCATCGAATTGCCGTCTGTTCAAATGCTCAGTAAATTGATTCATGTTGAAGACATCAATTTCATCCGAGGTTTTTGGAAGTTCGCCATGTACGATCAAACGATTGGAGGGCGGAAGAAAGTAACGGTAGGAGTTTAATTTCAGAAAACTGTTCTTGTAGTTCGAACCAAGCTGCCTCAAATCATCAAATGTCTCACCGATCGTCCATCCAATCTCATTCAGCCGCTCTCCCGACCAAGCAGCAAGCTCCCTGCCTGCTCTTACCAAGCTATGCTGCTCGCTTTGATCCATATTGACGAGTAGAGCTGCCATATTAGGTTCTACCGGCAGTGCAAAATAAACCGCCTGCGGACATTCGCTGCTGAGTACCGCTTTCATTTTGTCGAGCCAATAGGAATCATCATATCTTTCCCTGCTCATGCTGTTCAGAGACTTCAAATCTGTTCCAATCAGCCGATAGCTGTTATGAGGAAATGCTTCTGCAAGGACGTGGTCATCCACATCGATCTCGTAACCGGAGATTAGCTTCTCTACAATATGTTTAATGGATAAAGCCTCGTTAGTTGATTCCACTAGCTTCAGAGACGGAATTTTTTGCGCCGTTCGTTTCACCGTGTCTAATAGCTGAATAGCTTCAAGCTTAGGTTTTAAAATATAGTCAACTACGCCGCTTTGAAAGGTCGATCTCACATAATCAAACTCACCATAACTGCTCAATATGATGACTTCAATCTCTGGATATCTTGCCTTTATTGCACGAGTTAACTCTTCTCCGCCCATAACAGGCATAACGATATCAGTGATCACAATATGAGGCTCGACGCGCTCGATCAGCTCAAGCGCCTCTTTTCCATTTGATGCCTCTCCTACAATCTGGAAGCCCTCCTGCTCCCAATTCAACAGATGCTTAATTCCCTGCCTGACTAATAGTTCGTCATCTACAATAACAACACGACATGAAATTTCCATTCGTAAACCTCCGCCATCCCCGTCATTTTTTTCTGTCAAATAAGAAGGCAATCATTCATAATAGCTGCGAATAACAATATCTTGGTCATAATTCCCGAAGCCTTTTCCATAAAGGGTGAGACCGCCGCGGCCATGCGACGTATCATCCGCCCTTATGCGGAATGTCCACTGCGAACGATTCCATGATACATCATCAATCGTCATATCAGAAATTTGCTGACCATCGATAAATGAACCTTTTTTATTTATTCGAAGCACCTTTAATAAGCCATACTGGTTAACGTCAGAATGCCACCAATCTGGTGAATAACGGCCTCTCATCCGGCCGAAGTCGCCAGGACTCGTCCACATGCCAAGCTTTTGCTCATTCAGAGTAAATTGAATATCTGACGGCCAATTCTCATTGACATAGGGTGCCTCTGATCCAATTTCAAATGATATTTCAATTTCCTGTACGACCTGATCCTTAAATAAATAATTAGGAATTTTGTATTCAACAAAACCTCTAGTGAACCATAAAATCCCTGCTTGAACACGCTCAGGATCCATAAAATAAGTGGGCATGTCATAATGCCCGATCATCTTCTCCGTCGATGCAATGCCGCAGGTCGGAGCAGCTTCAATATCCGTATAATGTCCAACCGGCATGGACACTTCCTTATATTTTCTAGAACTCTCTGCATATTTAGACAGTTTAACTTGGAGATACTCTGCCGACAAGGAGCAATATTTATAAGTGCCTCCATTTATTCTGCGCATTCTATAACTAACTAGGCCGGCATTTTGCAGCTTGTTGACATGGGTGCTTACAATTGCGCTGCTCAAATACAACTCTGCAGCAAGCTCCTTTATATGCATCTCTTTGTTGTTCAGCAAATCAATAATTTGCAAGCGCACTTCGCTCGCAAGCGCTTCGTATACACGCAGCGACGCTGCATCGGTTGATAAATACATGTGAAACTCACCCGCTTTTACAATTAGTAATTTAGTTAATCCTAAAGCAATTCACAACAATCGTATTGAATGTATTTATTTATTATGATAAATATTAGATATTAAATCAACAAATATGAATTAGTTAATACATTAATTCAACTGGGAGGAAAATTATTCATGTCTATGAAATCTACCATGCATATTGATAAAAACTTCACACTTTCCGCAGTCGACCCACGGCTCTATGGATCATTCATTGAGCACTTAGGCAGAGCGGTATATGGGGGAATTTACGAGCCCGGCCATCCTACCGCAGATGAAAACGGCTTCCGCGGCGATGCATTGGAGGCCATTCGCTCTTTGAATGTGCCAATTATACGTTATCCAGGAGGAAATTTTGTATCCGGCTATAATTGGGAGGATGGCGTCGGGCCTAAATCCGAGCGCAAACGTCTTCTTGATCTTGCATGGTGGACAACAGAAACGAATGAAGTAGGAACAAACGAATTTGCAGATTGGGCGAAGCTTGTCGGCTCAGAAGTGATGATGGCTGTAAATCTTGGAACACGCGGCATTGATGCGGCTAGAAACCTTGTTGAATATTGTAACCATCCATCAGGGTCTTACTACAGCGATCTTCGCATTTCACATGGCTATAAAGAGCCTCATAAATTTAAAACCTGGTGCTTAGGGAATGAGATGGACGGACCTTGGCAAATCGGGGCAAAAACTGCTGTGGAATATGGAAGACTTGCGAATGAAACGGCCAAAGCAATGCGCTGGGTCGATCCATCCATCGAGCTTGTTGCTTGTGGCAGCTCATCTAGCGGCATGAGCACTTTCGCGGAGTGGGAAGCAACCGTGCTTGACCTTACCTATGATCAAGTGGACTTCCTATCGCTTCATACGTATTACAACAATAACGAAAACGATTCCTCCAACTTCTTGGCAAAATCGCTTGATATGGATCAGTTCATTTACAGCGTAACAGCCATTTGCGATTATATGAAGGCAAAGAAACGGAGCAAGAAAAAGCTGATGCTCTCGCTTGATGAGTGGAATGTATGGAACTCGATAGGCTCAAGCCGAGCAGAAGAGCTTTGGCAAGTAGCTCCACCTGAATTCGAGGATGTGTATACACTTGAGGATGCACTGGCTGTAGGCTGTTTCCTGATTACGCTGCTCAAACACGCGGACCGCGTAAAAATGGCATGTATCGCTCAGTTGATTAATGTCATCGCCCCAATAATGACAGAGACCGGCGGGCCATTATGGCTGCAAACGACCTATTATCCTTATCTTCACGCTTCCGTTTATGGAAGAGGAACCGTGCTTCATCCGATTATTTCATCACCAAAATACGATTCCAAGGATTTCACTGACGTTCCTTATTTAGAAGCAATCAGCGTTTTCAATGAGGAACTAGGTGAAATTACTATTTTCGCCGTCAATCGTCATTTATCCGAAGGACTTGAGCTTGATGTAGATGTGCGCAGCTTCGGCGATGTAAGCATTATCGAGCATATCGTTCTGGAGCATGATGACTTGAAAGCAAATAATACGAAAACGAACCCAAGCAACGTCGTACCTCATAACCGCGGCACTGCCAAAGCTGATCATGGAAACGTTAAAGCGATGCTCGGTAAAGCATCTTGGAACGTGATCAGACTTCAAACTAACAGAGGTTAATTAAGCCTCTCAGAATAGAAAATATACTAAAAAACCGCTGAAGCTATAGCTTCAGCGGTTTTTTTCTAGTTCTATTGAATATGAAGCATTCGCATTCGCATAGCTCCAGCTGGCGTCTCAACCGATATAATATCTTCTATGCGGCTCATCAGCAGCTGTCTTCCGACAGGAGAGAGGAACGAAATGTTATTCTGCTCCGGATCTGCGTCATGGGGATAAACAATTTTGAACGTATCTGAGGTAGCGTCATCCAAATAAGAAATGGTAACCTCGCAGCCTATAAATACGGTTGATGGCAATCGCTCATCCGATGATTTCAGCTCTTTCTCGACAAACTGTACATATTCGGTAATAAATTGATAGATTTGCTTACGCTCTGACTCCTGTTTGGGCGCATGCGCATCAAGAAAAGCTTGCTTCTCTTCACCCAAAACTACGAGCTGAAGCCTTAGTTGATCTCTAAGGGTATCTAAGGGAAGACTATGGTTCATAGTATACTTCACCCCCTAAAGACGTATTGCGCAGCGGCAAGGTTTGGACGATGATTCGCATCATTTGCTGCTTCCTCCTTATAAAAATATAGGCCTCTAAGAGTAGAGGCCTTGCTCCCATATTATCAGACTTCAATCAGAAGTCCAATCTCTAGTTTTTTTTGATCGAACCATTGAATTAACCTAGCGCTTCTCTATCCTCATTTGTCTCGCAAGGCAGTAGCACACGCATTGTATAAGGGAGTTTCATATTGTATAGAAGACTACTAGGAAAGGAGCTGACAATATTGTCTTGCAGACCATTTTGTCCGACAGTCCGGGTATATGATCCTCCAGTAACGGTTACCAGAGATGTTTTCCATCCACAAATCGTAGAGGTAGTTCACCAAGTAAACGTTGTTACACGTCATCACTGTGTTCCTTGTGAAAAACACCTTTATCAATACTGCTATGTTGATGAAAATCAAGTAGGTGGCGAACAAGAAAACAGATCAAACCGTTCGCATAAACGCCATAAAAGCGAGAGATCCTATATTTCGAGAGCAAAAAAGAAAAAATCAAAAAAATAGTTGAAAGACAAAGAGAGCCTTCTTTCAGAGGCTCTCTCTTTGTTCACTTTAACTTAGAAATGCGTATTTAAGGTGTTGTAACATCATCGTTTGTTATGGCATCATCCGTCTTATCAGGGGTGTTATTGGCGCCGTCTTCAATCACGTTGCTGTTGCCATTATTGTTAACATCCTTATCATTATTGCAAGCGGAAGCGGTAAAAATAACAACTATACTCATCATCGTTATCAAAAGCAATTTATTAAGCTTTTTAGTAGGTTTATTCATGCTCAGTGCTCCCTTCAGCTTCGTTGTAAGATTATTCTTAAACAATACTTACCCCGCAGGAAATAATTGAATCAACAAAAAAAGACCGTAATCGGTCTCTTTTCTTTGAAATCGCCTATGAAAACAATATAGAGTCAATAAAATGATCCTTTGCGCATCTCAGTAAAATGAAATAATCCAGATCGATGATTCGATTCTCTTACCTTGTCAATCATTTCGCACAAGCTTACCATCGTATCCGTATCTCTTGTTGATGAAGCGATCTGATACAGCGTATTAAAGCTTCCTAAAGCATTCTCTTTATTAACTGCCCCGCTCTTCAAATTACTTAACACTCGTTCGCTCTCACTGTTAATGAACCAAACTATCCGCTTTCTGAAATTCGAATTAGTCATGAGCAACCCTCCGCTGTCAATAAAATAGCACCTGTTTAGTATAGCTTCATGAATAATAAAACGTTGTCGAAGTAAGAAGTCGAAAAAAAATATTTCACAACAAAAATCCCGCTCCTTCACGGTTAGTGAGAAGAGCAGGAATATTGTCATGCTACTATAAGCATATATTCGTTCTAAATGATGTATGGATTCGCTCCTTCAAACAAAAATAATTATATAAATTTATAGCTAACAAAAGCGAGCTCGCGGCTATCCGGCGACCAAGAGTTCACATTGATTGTGCCCTGACCGCCAAATAATTCAGCAATGACAGCATGTGGTCCGCCTTTGCTTGGCATTAGACGAATTTCAACATCTTTATTGGCAGGATGATCGTTCGGCTCAACATCACCCTTGCGGTAAGTAATATAAGCAACGGATTCACCATCGGGAGACACATGTGGAAACCAATTATTGCTCTCATCAAATGTCATTTGAGTCTGCTCGCTTCCATCAACGTTCATGCGCCATACTTGCATCAAGCCAGTTCTTGTCGAATTGAACCAAACATGTAGGCCGTCCGGCGAATATTCCGGTCCATCATCCAGACCAGGCGTATCGGTCAGCTGTGCTTCAATCCCGCCGTGAGCCGGTATCGTATAAATGTTGTACTGACCATTCCTTTCTGCACAGTAAGCGAGCGAGGCGCCGTCAGGAGACCAGCCGTGCAAATAGCTTGGTGCTAACGGTGTAATTAGGGCAGGCAAACCTTCAGATAATGAAAATATATAAATTCGTGATTTTCCATCTTCCTGCGTGTGATGGCTTACCGCTAATTGTGTATTGTCAGGTGACAAAACATGATCATTGTTGCAATGATTGGCATACCCCGATTCGATCAGCTTGCTTTCCCCAGTTGCTAGCTCAAAGGTGAAGAGCAAACCTCCGCTGTTATAAATAAGATGGTTGCCGTCTTTGGTCCAGTTTGGCGCTTCAATTAAATGATTAAATTCAGCCAAAACTATGCGTTCGCCAGTTTTCACATCGATCTTTTCAAGCATGCTGACTAATGTGAGCTCTTCATTATTTCGGGATTCTTGTGCAGCTTCCATCTCATATCTACCGCCTTATATAAGTATAATTTCTAAAATCTGCATTCACTTGTATCACGGCACCTCATTTTTGAACACGCGTTTATACAAATTAAAAAATAAATCCTATTTCTTAAATAGGACTTATTTCTATGTTATTTTGAACATTATGAACACGCGTTAACAGGTACATCATACACAAAACGTGAAATCGCTGTCAATCCTTTTTACTCTCAAACGCCTTATTTCATTACATCATCTTTCACTTGTGTCTTCTTATATTCCAAATAACGCATAATGGCCACAAGCAAATTCAAAACACCCATTGCCATCATACTGTATATCGGCCATAAGTCTTGGAAAGTAGGCATATGAACGCCGTTGCCAACAGGTCCGGTTTTGGGCTGACTCGCATCCCATAGCGCGTACCAAAGAAAACACACTGACATTACGATTATAAGAACACATGTGACAATGTAAATGACATGCCTAGTCATACCGTCATTTTCTCGCCTGGTTTCAGAACTTTTCCGTTAATCCCTCTGTCTTGCAGCTGCTGCACGAAGCTTTCAGCCTCTTGGCGAATGACAGGAAAAGTATTGTAATGAACAGGTACAACCAGCTTCGCGTTATACCATATTGCTGCTTGCAGCGCATCATCTATCCCCATCGTATAATGATCGCCAATCGGAATAAAAGCGATATCGATCGAATGACGGTCACCAATCATTTTCATATCGCCAAATAATGCGGTATCACCTGTATGAAGAACATTTAGTTGTTCCATATTTACAATGTAACCGGCAGGCATGCCACCGTACAAAATGGTTTTGTCCTCTTCGACAACGATCCCTGAGGAATGGAACGCTTGTACCATTTTAGCTTTGGCAAATCCCAAATCTAACGTTCCGCCAATGTTCATGCCGATCGTTTTTACACCCTTCCATGACATATAAGCCGCGAGCTCCGGGTTCGCCACAACAGGAGCATCATTGTTTAATGCAATCTGATCCGCATCTAAAATATGGTCCATATGAGCATGAGTGAGGAGTACGGCATCCGTCTTTATCTCCTCCGCTTTCGTAGTGGCAAGCGGATTGCCTCTCAGAAAGGGATCGATAATAAGCGATTTATCCCCCGCGATCAATTGAATACAAGAGTGTCCATGATAAATAATATCCATAAAAACATCATCCTCCTTCGTTTTAGTTGAAAGCTTGGGCTTGCTTTACGTCTCGTTATATCGTTATTCTTTTACGCGTGCGATCACTCGTGCTATGGATGAGTCCGCTTGAATAAGGAGCGGCAGTGCTATAATTTCAAAGGCTTGAATGCCAATCAGCCGCTTCACATTCGCTAAATTTTCTATAATAAAAATATTGCTGCCAAACAAGCTTTTATGAATGGAAAAAGGATAGCGGTCAGGCGAAGGTGTATCTAAACCGATCATTTTCACCTTTTTTCGAATAAGCAAATCAACAAAATCGGCGGTCAAAGCCGGATAATCGCTGAAATAATAAGGTTTCCCATAAAAATCGCCGTGCCCAGTATGTAAAATAACGATCTGTCCCTCATGAATACGTGTTTCGTACTCTTCTTTGTAATCGACTACTGCAGCTCCAGTTACATCCAGCAGCACGCCATCTCCAACAAATTGCTCGACTGAGGTTTCTGTCATATATTTCTGAATGTCCAATAAGTGCATCGGGCCGTCGATATGAGTGCCTGCATGCATATTAATCGATAATTGGTGGTTATTGTACCCATCACTTTGAAAATGACTGCTTTGCACCAGAGTCGTCTCTATGTGCCCCGGAAATACCGGCATTCCGTCATGAATCATATGCGTCAAGTCTATGATCATACTGCCACATCCTCCTGCATGAATTGTCTTTATCTTACATAAAAACTATATCATATCAGAGTTGATTACGAAAATGAGCTTTAACGGCAGGGAGAGAAAAAAACCAAAATGGACTTGGCGTAGAATTGATTTGATTTAGATTAAGTAACGAGGAGAGTGAAGCATAAGTTTGAGGTTTATTGTTATTTGGTTAAATTGAAGTTTGCAGGTGTGAAGCTTTAATGCCCAGCGATATTTTCATAACCAATTGTTTCAATTGCTTCTGCTGAAGCACGGCTTCCTTAACAAAAAAAGCTTCATCACGAATCAATGCTGCAAGTGTATCCATCGCTGCTTTGGCTGCAAGGAACTCATCTTCAAGCAAATAATAAGCCGCTTGATAGGCATATGTTTCATGCTGCTTCAGGATGGATGCTTTCCATTGCAGCTCACCATTTCTTATTAATGTCGTATTCACAGCAACTATTCACCCTCCTGAAGTACCTTTTCCACGCGTTGTATGGATAAATTAACTATACACAACACCTCACCATCCACCTAGTACCATGTTTCTGTAGTACTTGACAAACGTGAAGGAAGATTAAAAAAAGGATGGCCCCTTCAAATAAGGAGCCATCCGCTTAAAATCTATTATGCATTAAGCCAAAGGCACCCGCTTAGCTAAGCTTTCAAACTTAATCAAATGCGTGTTTACTTGTGATTGAATGCCTTGTAAATATTTAAGTGTCGCTTTGTTCTGTTTTACCAAAGAAGGGTTTTCGTTGAATGCGACAGCGTAATGCTTCATCACTTTGCCCTTCATGAACTGAATGGTTGAGAAAGTACCATTTTTCCATGCTTCCTTCATCTTCACATTCGTACCGATCACTTGAAGATTCATCGTTGCATCTTTGTAGTTAAAGCTATATGCTGGCTCATCTTTCACATGCAATACGGAATATCCTGCTGTGAATTTGTCATTCGTAAACTGACCGAATTGGATCTTATGAGATTGTACACTGCCATCCGAGCGGATAATCTTCGTATTCAATGAACCATTGCCTGATTTAATATCGTTTTTCCAAGCGCCATCGTATGTAATTTCTGTGCCTTCGCTTGTAGATCTGCTCACAAATTTACCAAGCCCGCTTCGTTTGCCGTCCACCCAATCACCTGAATACGTTTTTGTTTGGTACCAGGACATTGTTCCCTTTCCATGCGGTTTGCCGTTTTTCAATTGTCCGTAATAGACGACGTTTTTTGAAATTTCAAGATACTCTTTTTTGACAGCGGCTTCTGCGGTGGTTCCTCCACTTGTTCCTGCAAAAACAACGACTACCAGAAACAAACTTAGCATAAGTGAACACATTTTTTTCATTGAACATCACTACCCCATTCTTTGTTTGTTTAAATTCATTCTATTAGGCTAATACACACCCTATGCGAATTTGAAACATTTCCCAAAAATGATGTTCGGCTAAGCGGATCATTTTCTCTTTTTAATCCCATTTTATTTGATGGATTTCTACTGAGCAGCATCCCTATCCTCAGTTATAATCGCATAAATCGCATGGTCTTCCCAAACGCCATTAATTTTCAAATATTTGGTGGATAGTCCTTCGTATCTAAAGCCAGCTTTCGTAAGCACTCGAACCGATGGCAAGTTTCTTGGCATGACTCCAGCTTGAATACGATGCAAGCCGATTTGATCAAACGCAAAATGGACACATAATGATACAGCTTCAGTCGCATAACCTTTGCCGTTATGCTCTTGATCAAGGAAGTAACCCAGATACGCATTTTGAAAAGGGCCTCGCGCGATGCCTGATAATTCGATTCTCCCTATAAGCTTATTCGACTCGTTAAGAAACACGCCAAACACAAAACCTTGATCATTTGCCGCAGCTTGCAGGCTTGATTCAATCATTTTTTTCTGTTCTTCGACCGTAAAATAATGCTCTGGCCTTATAGGCTCAAATGGCTGAAAAAAATGAAAATTCCTTCGTCTAATTGCAAGCAGCTCTTCGGTATCCTTTATTTCTAATGGAGACAGATATATTTTCTCACCTTTCACAAACCATCACTCCTAAGCTTTTTATTTGTGTATGAAATGCCATTTTCCGCAACAATGCAATACTCATTATACTCATCTTTATAAGCATTGTAATTTTTTCGAAAAATCTGTTTTTAAACTTGCATACATTTACAATTTACAAACCATAATAACCTTACATCCCATGAAGGAGTGATAAAACATGAGCAGAAGAAGTTCGAATACTTTAGTCGTACCGCAAGCAAGACAAGCCATTTCTCAAATGAAAACAGAGGCAGCACAGCAATTAGGTGTACAGTTCTCGCAAGATGGTTATAACGGTAATTTATCGACTCGTGATGCAGGCTCAATCGGTGGATATATTACGAAGAAGCTCGTCCAAATTGCTGAACAACAATTAGGTCAACGCAACTTCTAAACAACAGCCAAAGGCCCTCCGCTTTGTGGAGGGCCTTAACTACGGGGTGGTAAACCATGAATCAACCATTATCCATGAACTTATATGATCAAGTAAACCAATATTTCGAAGAAAGCTCAGACTTCGTCAAAGAGGATTTTCTCATTCATAACAGAAAAATTCAACTTTGCTATTTTGAATCTCTAGTAAACATTAATGAGTCTAGAAATTCTTTACTTCTGCTCGAGCTCTATTCCAATGAATCGATCGATGTTTTCGATCAGATTTTTTCTACTTTTGGAGGGGCTTATGTGAAATCTCTAGATGAGATCGCACAATCATTATTACGAGGGAGAATTGGCCTCTTTTCTGAAGACGGTTCCACCATTTTAATGCTTAATTTATTGCATCCGCAAATCTCCCGAGCAATCAGCCCCCCTCAAACTGAAAGTGTACTATTATCATCATTCGATGCGTTTACGGAAGATATCAATACGAATATCGGCATGCTGCGATCCAAAATAACAGCTAATCATTTAATCGTCAGTTCTTATTCAGTAGGCTCGTTTAATCCACGCCAAATCAGCATGTTTTACATAAAAAGCAGGTCTCAAAAAAAATTTGTAAACCATATCAACTCCCTTTTAGAGAAACATAAAGATACTGAAATTGAAAGCATTCAAGATTTATCAAAAATGCTAGGACTGCCAAAGTACAGCCTTGTCCCTCCATTCCTTTCAACTGAGCTTCCTTCAGAGTCCGTTCGGCATTTAATGGAAGGCCGCATCATCATTTTTTTGGATCATCACCCCTTTGCAATGGCTATGCCTGGTTTTGTGACCGATCTTTGGAGTATGCAAGGGGATCGCAACTATCCATTCGTTTATATGATTACCATACGCATGGTACGGATTCTCGGATTGTTCGTAAGCCTTCTAGCACCAGGTCTTTATGTTGCCTTGGTTGCGGTCAATCCAGAGGTTCTTCGTATTCAACTGGCTTTATCTGTGGCACTAAGCAGAGAAGGTGTACCTTATCCCGCACTCGTCGAAGCTTTGTTCATGCTTGGCATTTTGGAGATGGTTATCGAAGCGAGCATAAGACTTCCAAAGAGTATAGGACCCACCACTACGATGGTAGGGGGAATTATACTTGGCCAAGCCGTTGTTCAGGCAAAATTGGTCAGTAATTTATTAATCATTATTTTAGCTGCGACAACAATCGCCAATTTCACGTTAGTCAGCTACCAAAATGCATATATGATTCGAATCCTAAAATACGTTGTTTTGTTAATCAGCGCGGTTTATGGCCTGCTAGGCACGCTCGTTGGGGTCGTCTGGATTTGTTTTTACTTATCAAGTATGACTACTTTCCACTACCCGTATGTGAACTCGAGTATAAAATCTGGAGGTTCTAATGAGTAAATTCGCACCATTAACTACATTTTTTTTAGTTCATATTGCTACCATTCTTTTAGTTTTCCCTGAAAAAACGATCGCGTCTACAAAAAGCGGTCATTGGGAGCCTATTTTAATCGGATTTATGTTGGAATGGATCTTAATGTGGCTGTATCTAAAAGGTCTTGCTGGTTTTCCAAAAATGGATCTTGTCGATATTTTTAATGAAATAACAGGAAAATGGGCTGCACGCTTCATTCTTGCCCCGTTGCTCCTGTTCTTCTTTATCGATGTTTGTGTCATTCTCCGGGTTCACTCCGAAATGCTGACCGTGACCTTCCTTCCAGAATATCCGCTATGGTCACTTGCATTATTGGTACTCGTGCCTCTATATGCGGCTTGGAAAGGAATTCTTACGATCATAAGAGCAACTCTTATTCTTTTTATCATTTGTATGCCTGTGACACTCTTTTCATTTTTCACTTCATTTGGCAATTTTGATTTAAAGAATGGTTATCCGCTGTTTGATAAAACCTTTTCTTTCATGACCAGCGCTGATTTTTACTCGAGTTTTATTGCACACTCTGGATTTTTGTTCTTAGGATTTATCCCTCTCTATAAATATCCAATATTAAAAAAAAGCAAATCCATTTTTTTAACTTATGTGAGTTTGCTATTTTTTTATATTGCTCTCGTTTATATTCCGCTTTTTATATTCGGCCGCGAAACCTCGTCTCGCTTTCAATTCCCAACCATCATATCCATGGATTCCATCGATATCAGTTGGATTATGTTTGATAGACTAACATTATTTTTTATTACATGTACGCTCATTTCTGTTTTTGTTTATGCTGCTCTTCTACTTTGGATGATGATCCAATTAATTCAAAAGCTTTATCTCATTTCCTCTATACCCGTCATCGTGATCATTCTCGCTATTTCAGTCGTTGCGCTTGCAGGGTTTCTCCCCACTTGGAATGCTGTTCAAGTTCTCATCAATATGGATACATGGTTCCGCTTTTACTGTATTTTCGCGATACCTTTAGCTATTTTCATTATGGGTATGGTAAAAAGGAGGAAGCTGGCATGAGATATAAGCCTCTTATTGCGTTCATATTATTATGCTGCAGCTTCGCCGTATTAGGAGGCTGCTGGAATAATAAAGACATTAATAAACGTATGCTGCCTGTCATTATGGGAATAACGGAAGGCAAGGAGGGCAATGTTCAAGTTTTTTTACGCATTCCAAGCCAACAAAACAACTCAACAAGAACGCTGCAAGCAGAAGCCAAATCGATTGACAAGGCTGTTGATATGCTCCGAACCCATGCAGAGGAAAGTGTTGATTTATTGCACTTAAAGCTGCTGCTCATAAGCGAAACCACGGCAAGAAAAAGCATTAAAGACGCCATCGAGTTTGTTATCCGTTCAAGAGAAATTTCACCGAAAGCCTTAGTCGCTATTGTATCTGGAGATTTCTCACAGCTAATGCACGATAAGAAAAAGGTGAATATCGGTTTATCCGCTTATGATTTTTTTGGCAAGGAGTCTGGTTGGACACCGAATATTTCCATTATTCACATTTGGGAAGCCTACCGCGGAATGTATGTACAAACAGAGGATACTGCAATCCCACTTATTGCGAAAGGGGCTACTACGCCCTTTATGTCCCTTGGTTCTGCCATAATGAACAGGGATCGTATGGTCGGGAAAATGTCAATTGAAGAGACTCTAATATACAACCTTTACCAAGGTCAATATTCAGGAGGAACGGTTGAACTCATGAATAATGCAACCGTTATGATCGATAGCGCTCGTGTTCACAATGAAGCGAGTTGGTCTGGTTCCACTCCAAACATCAAGAGCCATATGAAATTAATAGGCGTTATTGAAGAAGAGAAGGGAAACCCTACGAATGCAGAGGTTGAAAAAGAGCTGGAAGCTTTAATGCTTAAGAGATACTCTAATCTACTCAGCAGACTTCAAGCTCATAAATCAGATATTTTGGGGCTGGGACAATATTACCGTAATAAGATGACTGAGAATCAAAGTGAAAACTGGAAAACAGTATGGTTTCCTAAGTTAAAACAAGAGTTTACCGTTAAAGTGATTATTAGAGACAGCGGTGATATCAAATAAAGCAATAGCTGTTACTTGATCAGCTTCTTCCGAACCGGATAGAGCATCGTGAAATCGAAGGTCTTGATGTCTGAATAAGGAATGGTCAACGCATTGATTGGCTTGAGCGGAACCGTCTCCATACCGAGTATACCGTCACGTTTATCTAGCTCGTAATCCGGTGACTGCTCCAGCCAGGAGAACATCTTCTCGTATACACCCCACATGCTCGTCTCATCGCCATACACGCGAGAGCTAGCACACAGTCCACCGCTAACTTCAAGCGCTTCAACGCCTTCAGGCACGATGCCAAACTCTTTAACCTTAAGACCGACCCAAAGTGTATCCACTTCCTTATCCCATTGCTGCTGAGGGATGAATACAAACGCTGATTGTACTGAAGTCAGCCGTTCATCGTCCAGCGGCACATGTTCAGTCAGCTTGCTCCAAGCCACCCTTGTACCACTCTTGTCTGGCGTCATTCCTGTCCGCACTGCCAGCGCCTTAAATGGCGCTACTTCGACCATCTCTATTTCAGTTTCCTCTTTCAAATGATCCTCTCCTCTCAGCCTATCAATCAATAATTCCATCTAAATTTTTACATAAAAGTAAACGTAATTGCAACTACTTCCTCAAAAAAACAGTTCCAACCGCTTCATAAAAACTTTAGCCGCACGACTCAAATATCGATCATTGCGATAAAAAATTTCTAACTCTCGCGTCGGTGAATGTTTAATCGGAATCGCACAGATATTCATCGAACGGAAGCTTTCAATCAATTGGCTTGGTTGTATGGTAGCCCCAATTCCTTCTGTTACGAGCTGAAACAAAGATGTAACAGACCCTGTCTCCATAATGGTGTGAATAGATATTTCTTGCTCTTTGCACCATGTGTCAATTAAATCACGTCCATAAAAACCTTTGGGGAACATTACAAAAGGGATCTCTAATAATTGTTCTGGCAAAATAATATCCTGCGCTGCCAAATGATGTTCTTTATTTACGTATAGGCTGTACGATTCGGTATAGAAAGGAATACGAGTTAACCTTGGATCTGACTGAATCGCTAGACCAACACCAATATCAACCTCATTGTTCAGCACTTTATTTGAAATATCAATCGATGGTATCACTTGAACTTTTGTATTCGGCAGTTCCCTGTGGAAATCAACGAGCAAGGAAGTTAATCGATAATCGAGATCCGATGGCAGCACGGCTACTCGCAATTGTCCAGCATCCAAATTGGTAAGATCGGATACTGCCTTTTTGGCGTTTTCTAGTTGTTGAACAATGTTCAAAGCATAGCTTTCAAGAAGTTCTCCCGCCTCGGTTTTAACCGTTTTTTTACCAATGCGATCGAATAAAGGAACGCCTAGCTCATCTTCCATCACCCGTATTTGTTGACTTAACGTCGGTTGTGAAATCCCTAATTTGTATGCCGCTTCAGAGAAATGCAATTCATTGCACAACATAAGAAAGTATTGTAATTGTCTAATTTCCATAGTAACATCCCTTCTTTTATGATAGTTAAATGCTATCGTTTATATAGAATATATAGTATTGAACTATTATAAATACAAAACTATAATGATTGCAACAACCAAGAAGGGGATGTTTCCTATGCGTTATATGTATCTTATTTTAGTTATATTTCTTGTATCCTTGAATTTAAGACCATCAATTACTTCGGTCGGTCCATTATTTGATATTATTCAATCCCATTTAGGAATGAGCGGGGTCACCGTAAGTTTGATGACGACACTGCCCGTTCTTTGTATGGGAATATTTGCTGTTTTGGCGATAAAGCTGAATTCCCATTTAGGAATAGAAAAGTCATTGCTTGTGGCTATGCTCTTGATCCTGACAGCCACTTCCCTTCGTGTATTCGCAAATAGCAGTCTTTTCTTAATTACGACATCGCTATTCACGGGTATTGGAATTGGAATTGCAGGACCATTAATCTCAGGCTTTATAAAAAAACACTTTCCAAATAAGCCGGGTATAACAGGCGTATACTCTGTAGCTATGGTCATTGGAGCTGCGATTGCGTCCAGCTTCTCTGTGCCGTTATTCCATAAACTAAATGAATCGTGGCAGAACTCTTTAAGCTTCTGGAGCATTCTAGCACTGCCCGCTTCTCTATTGCTTCTCCCGCTTTTAAAGAAAAAAGGAACAAATAGTACCGTTATTCCGATCTCATCCTTGTTCGTCAAAAATAAACGTGTACAGTTGTTTACCTTGTTTTTTGGTTGTATGGCCGCTATTTTTTATTCGATAACTGCTTGGCTCGCTCCTATTGCTCAATCGTTAGGTTTAAGCCATTCGCAATCCGGTCTTGTCCTTACATTATTTACTGTTATTCAAATTCCTATTAGCTTCTTCATTCCAATGCTTGTAAGTAAAACTGGCCGTAGAAAAACTTGGCTGCTCGTATGCGGTGTTTCGGAACTGATCGGAATTGTTTTATTGCTTTTGCATTTTTCTCCATGGTTTGCTGCTGTTTTTCTAGGTATTGGTGCTGGCGGTCTGTTTCCACTAGCAATCCTTATTCCAATTCAAGAGGCTAAAAGTGCGGAAGAAGCCACATCATTATCAGCTGTCATGCAATTTGGCGGTTACTTATTAGGATGCATTGGCCCTCTATTTATCGGCTTCACATCCGATCTATTTGATAACTTTGCTCCAGCGCTAGCCATGCTAATGATCATCATCTTCATTTTGCTCGCTGCTAGTTTGAAGATAGGCGACAAAAAAGAAACAGTTTAATTATAGTCATTTATTATCTTTCAAACCTACCTGAACAGGAATTAAAATACAGTTATTGAAACAAATTGTTTTAACCATTACTTGAACGGAAAGGAGGAATAATCGATGGCAAAATCAAAAAGAGGACGGACGCTTTGGAACCTCCCATCTCGCGGCAGAGGCACCTGCCCTACTTGCAATCGTACTAGAATCAAATTGCTTTATCCGCGAGCGACAAAAAACGGCTCATCGATCACGGTATGCAAACGCTGCATTAATGCTGATCAATCACGAGTAGATGCTGTAACTGGATAAAGAAATTGCTTACTAATGTTGCGGCAACCATATAAATAAGGCCTCTGCAGTTAGCAAAGGCCTTATTTTTTTATTCCTCTCCGATTATTCTGACTAAAACAGGAACTACTAACGTGATGCCCGCTAATATACTTACACCAATCGCTCCTCTAAAATTTTTCTGCTTCCAAAGCGAAGGAGCAAGGCTTCCCACATATACGCAGCCCCAGATCGAGAATAAACCTAAAATAGTAAACAACACAACATGCTTGCTCATGAAACCTGATCACCTTCAATCGCAGGCCCTACTTGACCACCATATCGCCGCATGACAAAGGAAATGTTAACTTCATACTTCATTTCCTTCAAATGACTGCTCCAATTAAAAGCATCCCACTCTTGCACCGATGAAAAAGTGGATACCACTCGATTGTTGATCCGATAACAATCGACATTCCATTGATGAATGGTCTTGTTCAACAATTTAAGGGCGTCCTCATGCAATTGTTTTTGAATGGACTTCTCCAGTTTTTCGCGATTATTCGGCTGGGTATAATTCACTTTGGTTTGCACGCTGATCAGTTCTCCTTCCAATTTAACATCGAAGATTGCGGTAACTTGATCACCTTTTCTTTTTATTTTCAGTTTTGCTTGTCTATCGGCATTCATTGTCATGCTTAAATTGAGCTTCTTATCAGAAGGGTCATGGAAATCCCAAGTCGTTTCCTCCAATTCCCCGCGAAGCATATTTAGTATTCGTGTCTCTGATCCATTCAAATAACCAACCAAAGAGCTGCTTTTGTATATGGCGCTGCCAAAAAATTCTACAGGAACATCACCTGTACGTTTTATTTTCCCTGCATATTGATCACTCACAATAGGCTGTTTGGCATCTGGATTCAGATCTTTCTCATCAGAAGAAATGTTTGCTTTGCCTTTTTTAACATCAGGCCTAGGAGCTGATAATATAGAAATAGCACCTGTGCCTTTGCTTTCGACATCCATAATAAATTCATGAAAACGCGCTTGCTTCGGTATGGTGCCGCCTTGATTTTTGGGATCTAATTCAAGTTCAAACCAGAAGCTAACGTCCTGTTCAGTCGTTGGTTGAACAAATTGCAGGTAGTCCTTTGCTTTCCCTTTTACCGTAATCATATTAACGGTACGCCGAAATTCCCGATTACGAACCGCTTCGCTTAATAGAGGCATGACGCCCTTTCTAGCCAGCCCTTCGCCTATAATGAGCGCTTTAGAGTGAAYAAGCGTTAATCTGCGAGCAATAAAGCTTTGGCTAAGAGCGAGTGCAGAAGCCATATTGGAGCCTTCAATGGTATGTACAATGACAACTTTATTTCCCCCTCCGCCTGAGCTTTGACCCATATCACTGAGCTTTGGTACCGCAATAGCAAAACTAAATAAGAAATCATTTTGTGGGCCTTCATCCACACCGATTGCGATCACAAAAGCCATATTTTCCGGGTCCAGCCGATCCCAACAGCCCGATAAAAAAATCAGGCTCGTTACTGTAACCACTATGGTGTTTACAATCCGAAATGAGCGTCTCACGCTGGTCTCCTCCCTTTACGGATGATGCCTACCAGCCATGTCAGCATAGGCAAACCAATCGAAATGATTGAACCATAGGTTCTAAGAATGTCCCGATCCCAAGCGATGGCCGTCATCTCGCTGTCTGGCAGCATGGCAAAGCTGAATATCGTTATCGTCAGCGGAAAAACGAGCGGCCGATGTCTTGGCAAGTGAAAAATTTGAGACAACGCTGAAGCTGTACAATATAAGCCCACCGCTAATTTAACGACTGTGCTAATTAACCAAACGATGAGAAACAAACTTTCCAAGCGCTGCAGCCATCGTCCATATACAATTAGCTTGCTAATTTCCATTAATGGCACGTTAATTCTCGAAGCTGTTGGATAGGGAAAGATAAATAAATAACATATCGTTGTGCTGAGCAGCAGGACAGACGAAACGATGATACACCACCAAGCCACTTTTCCCCAGTCCTTCTGATGTCGCATTCTTGGCAGAAGAAATCCGAGTACAAGCAGCTCGGAAAATAAAGAGCTCTTAATAACACCCAAAAAAAGCACATGAGAACGACCAGTACCCCATAAGGGTGATAAAGCTTTGGGCTCCATATGTGTCATTAAACCACCGATTAGCAATAGATAAACGCTTCCTACAATGAGGAATACAGTTATGGAGCTGATTCGGCCAATGGCTTCGATTCCTGTATGTGCGATAAAGGCAATCGGTAATAAAAGCGCAAGTAGAATAGCCATAAGAGGTGTTCTAGGCAAAATTTCAGAGGATATGATTTCTGAAAATTCACGAAGCACGATGAATGTAATCATATAGAAAAAAGTGCAGTACATCAGATTAACTGCACTTCCCAAAATCGGGCCTAATATGTCTTCCGTAGCCGTAATTAATGTACTATTTTCTGGACCATTGTTTATCACCCCTCTAATTGCCCACCAAGTAAGCGGACAGAACAGCATCGCAATAATAATAATAATCCAAGCTGCGGTGCCCCCTTCTTCTGCCAAAGACCTTTGGAAAGGCAAAAATATTTTTGTGATGATAAAAATAATGCCGATTGCAGTAGCCTCTCTTAATCCAATGTGATGCATTCTCACTTCTGCGCATCCCCTTGTTTGTTCGTCTCATCACTTTCTGCCGCTTTACTGCTCGGAATTTTATTCGCATCTTTGGGACGGATCGAAAACGGACGATAAATTTGCTTATCGATTGCTTTTCTCAAAAATGAATCGCTGCTAGGTCTATGAGGTGTAAAAGGAGCTAGTACAGGAACGCCGAACGAATTTTCCGCTGCTCGCGTAGTCCACAGCAATAATGACAGTAAAACAACGCCAACCAAGCCGAGATAAGAAGCTGCAAGCAAATAAATGAAACGAAGCATACGTGTGGCGAACTGCATGTTATAGTTCGGAATCGTATAAGAAGCTAGCGCTGTTGTTGCCGTAATAATGACAACGATCGGGCTTACAATATTGGCTTGTACGGCGGCTTGCCCCAGTATCAATGCCCCAACGATACCAATCGTCGGACCGATAACGCTCGGAATCCGGACGCCCGCTTCACGAATGATTTCGAACATCAATTCCAGCATAAATATTTCTGCAGCTAGCGGAATCGGGACAACCTCGCGTGAACCGGCAATAGCAAGCATAAGTGTCGTCGGTATCATTTCTTGATGGAAATTAGCGACTGCCACATAAATACTTGGCAAATAGAGTGCAACAAAAAAACCGATTACGCGAATCGTACGGATAAAGCTGCTGTATGGCCAACGAAGATAAGTATCCTCTACCGTTTGCAGGAAAAGTGGAAAATGAGCTGGGACGATAAGAGAGAATGGTGAATTGTTCACCATAATACTTACATAACCATTGGCAAGATGTGCTGCGGTCCAGTCTGGTCGTTCGGTGCTGAGTATATTGGGGTAAATCGAATTCGAATGCTCCTCAATTAATTGTTCAATCGTGCCGCTATCGCCGATGTAATCATATCGAATGCTTGCAATACGTTTTCTAACCTCGGCTACAAGCTCTTCGTTTGCAATCGTTTTAATATAAACAATCGCTATTTCTGTCCGCGAGAGCGTGCCTACAAAACCAGTCTCCACGATGAGGTCTGGCGTCCGCAGTCTTCGTCTAATCATCGATAAATTTGTTTCTAGTTCCTCCGTAAACCCTTCATTTGCACCGCGTACGACAACCTCCGTTCTCGGGGTATCGATGGCTCTCTTTTCCCATCCTTTTACCACAACGAGTATCGCTTCAGCTACGTCATCAAATAAAATGGCAGCGGAGCCTGCCAATATACTATCTGTAATTCTTCCTAGATCCACTTTTGAGGTGACTTTTCCATCTTTAAATGTATCAGCCATCAGAACATCTATATCCAGATCTTCAACATGCTTCATCTCTATATTCATTATAGGTACCATGACACAACGATCCAGATGCTTCCAATCTACTTGTCCATCCATGAAAAGAACTGCACCCTTTTGCCCATGTTGTCCTACTGTCACTTCACGAACGATTAGACCACGATTGCGAGGATAGGTGAAATGAGCCTTAAACCATTCTAGATTTTCAGCGAGGCTTCGGGATAGACGTCCATAATCTTGAGTGTAATCACTTATCTGAGGCATTGTGGCGCCTTCCGTGGTCTCAAGATTTTGATCCGCTTCTCCACCCCAGTTTCCAAGTGAAAAGTCATTTTGGACAAAAGACAAATCAGCTCTAAAATATTTCCCTAATTTCCCTTTGGCTTTCATTTCATTCCACTCCCTTACGGAAGACTTTAGGTGGTTCCCCTAAGTTTCCCAGTCTAAGATGAGCGTAGTATGTACAATTACAGATATTGTTATTCTGCTCTGACCTAAGGTCCTCTTAGGATAGAAGCTCAAAAAAAAACTTCCCTCTATGCTGCCAGAAGGGAAGTTTACCAATATGTATTCAGCTTCGTTCTCGTTTATACATCCATAAAGCATTATTTCAATTTAGCCGCCTTCGCCATATCTTTACTCTCTAATATGGAAGTCTCATAACCCTCGTTAACGATATGAATCATCGCTATGCCCAGTTCTCTTAACGTAATGACATGCTTCGGAAAAATAGGCCGCAAAACAGGGTACAGCCAAGTTAACAACCCATAAAAGCGATGGACGTTTTTTAATCCCTTTGTCGGATGTATGTAGCCTGGTCGAAACATATAAGCTCCTTTGAAGGGCAGTTTCAAAAGATCATTTTCCGTTTTCCCTTTCACCCGTGCCCACATGCTTTTGCCCTGTTCCGTGTTGTCTGTTCCTCCCGCGGTTACATAACAAAAGGTCATATCCTTGTTTAATTCGGAGAGCAGATTAGCTATATATAAGGTTAAATCATATGTAATTCTGCTGTATTCAGCCTCTTTCATACCTACAGACGATACGCCTAGACAAAAGAAACAGGCATTGTAGCCGCTTAACCTGGATTCAATACTAGATAAATCAAAGAGGTCCGGTAATATAATTTCTTTTAGTTTTGGATGGGTTACGCCACATGGCTTGCGATTTATGACTAATACCTGCTCCACTTCAGAGTGATTAAGGCATTCATGGAGCACCCCCTCTCCCACCATTCCAGTAGAACCAGTAATAATGGCTCTAACTTTCTTTCTCGCCAATGTATCGCTAGTCGGCATGGACATCACAATTCCTCCTCTTGAAAATCAGAGCTGGTTACAGCTTCGACACTCCTATGCTTATATTAAACGATCCATCCGCAATAATCATATCGATATTATGATTTAGGTATCATAATTCTTAAACATTCTTTCATATGAACTCAGCAAAGGCTGCCGTCTCATTTAGGTCGGCAGCCTTTGCTGTACGAAATTTTATTCTCGTTATTTGTGAACAGCTTGCTTGAAGCTATACTTCGCAAGTACTTCTCCCCAAGGAGCATAACCTTCTTCTTTAAAACCTGCTTTTGAGTAAAGCTTCCTCGCTCGCTCATTTTCCGGTTTATATCCAAGGACAATAACATCCGTTCGGTCACTTGCATTTTTTATTTCATCGATAACCAGAAGCATTGCTTTAGAAGCATGACCTTGTCCTTGAAATGCTCCATCAATCATAAACCGATAAATCCAGTAGTTCCCATCGTCTGGGTCAAGCCCAAACATTGTAAAACCAATCATTACTTCATCATTGTAAATCGCCCTCGTTACAAATCCTTTTAAAAATTGCACTTCAGCGATCGAATAAATATTAGGTGCGATATATTTTTCTTGCTCTGGTTTTGGTTTAAGCTGTGCACATTGTTCCCAATTACTAATGTCTAATGCCTTTAATGTAATCATTCCTGGATTCCTCCCTGTATTTCAGGAAAAACCATCTATCGGATTTCCCTAAGTGATAGACCTCTCGAACAAATCGATGATTTGAAACAGGTTATTTCTCATAACGCATCACTCCTTCTATAAAGATAGCTACAATACACATCATAAACGACTTATTCGCAGCTTGGGTAATAAAGAATGTCTATAACTGAAGTTTACTGAACTCAAAAATATCATTTATTTATCATGACAGATCTCGAGTCAATCAGTGCATCGTCGGAGAACTTAGGATGATATACAACCCCCAACATAAAAGTAAGGGAATGCAACAAGCAATTAATATAACGACCACTATAGCTTTGCTTTTTAATTGTTTCATCATAAATACCCTCCGAATGCTAAATATTCCAATTACAAGATAGACGATTAATCGCGAGCCTTTGTTGCGTTTAGGTATACTGCTTAGTGGAACCATTCATTCTTCTATCATTCTTAACCTGTTGAAAAACAAACAAAAAACGGATGCCACAGCACCCGTTTTTCCGCATTTGTATCGGCTTAACTACCTTTACTCTTTCTGAGTGTTTTCCATATACCATGGATTTAAATGAACAAGAACCTCTTCCACCATCGGGTTTTGCGACTGAATCACACGTTTAATTTCTCTACTAATGTCATGGCCTTCTTGTACGCTTAATTCAGCCGGAATGCCTACTCTTACATCTACAATAATGTAATGTCCGTGCTCTCTACCCCGTATTCGGTCAATTCGCTTTACTTCAGGTATCGACTTAACGAGCTCTGAAATTTGTTCCATGCTCACTTCATCAATATTTTTCTCCATTAATACGTCAACAGAGGTTTTTCCCATTTGAATAGCCAGCTTTAGGACAAAATAAGCAACAATGATTCCTGCGAAGGGATCTCCATATTTTAGAAAATGAATATTGTAATGTTCACCTAACATGGCTAGAGCAATACCAATAACTGCTGCCAGTGATGCGTATACATCCGCTAAATGGTCATATGCAGTGGCGATTAAGCCGCTGCTATTCGTGTTTTTGCCAATTCGCATAGTGTAAACATAAAGCCACTGTTTCCATACGAGTGAAATGGCTGCTGCAATGAGGACAAGCAGTGTTGCTTTATGTGGCGGTTCCATCATTGCCATTACGGAGTGATAGCCCATATAGAGCGCAGCAAGGACAAGTACAACCGCTACAATCCCTGCTCCGATAACCTCAGCTTTTCCGTGTCCATACGGATGATCCTCATCCGGCGGTCGCTTTGATATCATCATTGAGACTAATGCTGCTGCAGTTGCAAATACATCTCCTGCGTTATGAACGCCATCTGCAATAAGCACTTGGCTGCCAAACAGCAAACCAACAGTAAGTTTCATGACGGTCAATACAATGTTGCTAATTAAGCTGTTCCAAATCGCGAAAGTTGATTGCTTGTTTGTTGCATCCATTTGAGTAGTCAATCCTTGAGCACTTCCTATCTTCTATAGCCTTAAAGGTACCGTGTCATTATACAAAACGAAATTCATGTGGGTCTAGAGAAACAGTCTTGCCCCGTGTAAGAAATCTTCCCAGACACCAATAGAGTTTGAATAAACTAATTTTGTTGCTCATGCGCAAAACCAGAAAAATCCAATAGAATGAGAGCTTTTATACCACATCGCATAATAAAAACAGATTTTAGACTAAAAAAAGGCTCCTGTAACTCTACAAATAGCCAATACCTATCTACTCGTTCATTCATAGAATAGTCAGTAAGAACCCTCTACAGTCAAGCTGCTTTAAATAGTGATGAAAGAAAGGGATGCTGAGCTATTATGGGATGCGAATTGGGACGTGTCATCATTGAAAGAAACGAAGGCACGATTATTTTTGGGAATGTTGGCAGAATAAACATCAATATAACCAATATAGCCGGAAAAGGAAGCAGCAGTGATTCTAGCAGCAGCGATAGTGACAGCGGCAGCGATAATAGCGATTCTGGTCAGAATTCAACCGATTCCTCTGATTTAAGATCAATATCAGTTAATTTAAGTAGAAAATTTCTAAAAAAGAAACGTAAATAGATTTAATAACAGCCATTTGGTTATCAAAGCAGGTCAATCAATAAAGGGGACAACGGATGATGAGACTTATATTAAATAGTCTCAGAGTGCCGCTGTCCCCTTAAAAAATTCATCTGCTTCATCACTGATGGCCAAAGTCTGTCCATCATTCTTCTTACATAGTGTTACCAATTAACAAATCAATAATCAGTAGCTGATGTCGATTTTTGCGAGATTTTACAACATAGAAACAAGTTAGCCATAGTGCTGACACTTTTATTTTTTATACTGACTAAACAGACATCCCAAAGTTATATGCCACAGTACAAAAAGAAAGGACAAAAGAACCATCGTAATCAAAACATCTTACACAAAACGAGGAATTAGATCATGCGAAAACTTGCCCTTTGTATTATTTTAATCATTGTTACTCAATTATCAGCATGCAGCAGCAGTCCAAATCCTATCCAAGCAACTGTAAATGACACAGATGAACAACTAGAAACAAATTTAATTACTGTAAAGCAGCCTTCCGAAATCGATGATGACAAAAATAATAAAACGATATATTTAACCTTTGATGATGGCCCCTCTTCAGCTACCAATGAAATATTGGACACGTTAAAGCTATTTCACGTGAAAGCGACATTTTTTATGTTGGAACCAAAAATGCGACAATCTCCAGAAATCGTTAAACGAATTGTAGAAGAAGGACATGCCGTAGCTTTGCATGGTGTCACACACAATAAAAATCGATTTTACCGTTCGGAACAATCTGCGCTGGATGAAATGAATCAAGCTCAAAAAACACTTGAGAAAATTACAGGCATCTCATCGGTTCTAATTCGTACGCCTTACGGCAGTGTACCTTATTTAACGGATTCATTCAGGAAGGTTTTAAGTGACAACGGGTATAAATTGTGGGATTGGAACGTGGACAGCAGCGACTGGTCTATTTCAAGCAAAGATTATATTAAAACGACAATTTCTCAGATACAAAAATTAGAGAAATATGATGTGACCCCTATCGTGCTCATGCATGACCTACCAGAAACAGCAAAGCATTTAACTAAACTTCTTACCAGCTTAACAAACGATGGTTATGTACCAAAAAAAATCGAAGCTGACATGGAGCCCTATAACTTTAATTGCTACGATCGCTGTCGACGTGTGAACGTGGAAAGCTAAATAGGTTGCCGATTATATCGGCAACCTGTTCTTTTTTTGATGAACTTCCTCACGCAATTGGCGTCCCATTCGGAACGGGTTGATCAGGCTTTAAAAGAACTACATCACCCTCCGATGGGACTCCACCAATGACAAGCACCTCGGATTTAAAGCCCGCAATACGTCTAACAGGAAAATTCATTACTGCGGCAACTTGACGGCCAATAAGCTGTTCTGGTTCATACCGTTCTGTGATCTGTGCCGATGAATGTTTGACACCAAAATCCCCAAAGTCGATTTCTAATTTTATTGCAGGTTTTCGAGCTTCTGGAAAAGGTTCTGCATGAATAACCGTACCAATACGAATATCTAATTTCATGAAATCCTCAATTGTCACCATATTTGCTGCCCCCAATTAATAAAAAGTCGTGATTAAATACCTTCCAAGTTGAAACTATTTTTCCAGAATACCGAATTCACGTTTGTATGTAAATACCAGACTGCATGGATAGAGATGCCGTGCTCACGACCAGCGGACACATATATCATTTTATCCTTTTTGTAAACATTGAAATACGGCGGCCTTTTGTGAGACAATCATAAGGCACAATTGTTTTAGGAAGGCGTTTACATAGTTTGTGCAGCAACAAATAGAACACTCTTCTAGTTGCGATGAATCCATTAAACAAAGCTAACCAATCTCGAAGGAGGACTTAAATCATGAGGACGATGAAGCTTGGAAGCAGTACACTAGAGGTGCCGGTGATTGCAGTCGGTTGCATGCGTATTAATTCGCTGGACAAGACCGGTGCCGAACGTTTTGTTCAGACGGCGCTAGATAAAGGTGCGAATTTCTTTGACCATGCTGATATTTATGGCGGTGGAACTTGTGAGGAAATATTCGCAGATGCTATTCATATGAACGATGAAGTTCGCGAGAAGATTATTTTACAATCAAAATGCGGCATTCGTCCTGGCATGTTCGATTTCTCCAAAGAACATATTTTAGAATCGGTAGATGCAATTTTGAAGCGACTGAGAACGGATTACTTGGACATTCTGCTTTTGCACCGTCCAGATACATTAGTCGAGCCGGAAGAAGTAGCTGAAGCTTTTGATCGCCTTGAAAGCTCTGGTAAAGTACGCCATTTTGGCGTATCCAATCAAACACCAATGCAAATTCAACTTCTGAAGAAATCGGTGAAGCAGCCTCTAGTCGCTAACCAGTTGCAACTAAGCATTACGAACGCGACTATGATTTCGAGCGGATTTAACGTAAATATGGAAAATGATGCTGCTGTGCACCGTGATGGCAGTATCCTCGATTATTGCAGACTGAACGATATTACGATTCAGCCTTGGTCTCCCTTCCAATATGGATTTTTTGAAGGCGTATTCCTTGGGAACGATAAGTTCCCGGAATTGAATAAACAAATCGATGAAATTGCTGAAAAATACAATGTTAGCAATACAACAATTGCTATTGCATGGCTTTTGCGCCACCCTGCGCATATGCAACCGGTTATCGGTACAATGAATCTTGACCGCCTGAACGATTGCTGCAATGCGAGCGAAGTTCATTTGACACGCGAAGAATGGTATGCCATTTATCGTGCTGCCGGAAACATTCTTCCTTAACAGAAGCATAGGGTGAGATATTCCGTCTTGCTACTATAAAACAAGGAAACCTCAAGCCGCTATGGACTTGAGGTTTCTTTATTTAAATCAAAGCTATAGCAAGAAGCGTAAACAATGACAAAGTCAGTAGACCTGCCCCAAAACCATAACCATAACCATATCCATTACCGTACCCATTACCATAATATGCTGATGTTCTTACCTTGTCCGATGTCCGTAAATATATATTATTTCTATCAACATTTACGATAACGCCTTCGTGGCAACGGCCATCACGAGTCCGAACACGCACTCTACAGTTCATATTATTTCTGCCGAAACGATACATTTCCTCCATTAAAGCTCACCTCCCACTATCATGCTCCTTTTAATCTATGATTAGTAGAGGCTTCATGATTGTGCTCTTGTTACAAGAGTTGCGAGGAATCTTGCTTAGAGTCCAAATGACTGCTTCAATTAATTTTTTGTCCCCTTATATTTCCCCGTATTCATTAGATTGACATTTACTTGAATGTTCTTGATAGAATCATTTTTCAAGAAAAAATCATCGGTGCTGGACAAGCGCCGAAACTCCGCGGGTGATGACTGATAAAGCGATTGTCTGAGATGAAACGGATCGATTTGGGACTTTAACGCTTTACTATAGGTGTTCATGATTTCCTTGCGGATGGCATCAGCAGCACATTCCTTCAAATGGTTAATGGTTACGTCTTGCATTAGCTCAATGACAATGCCCTTTGCCTCAACTTCAAGATTATAGCGAGTTTCTCCCTTTTCCGTTTCGGGTCTAATTTTCATTCTAGGAGATGAAAATTCAATAACGGCAGCCGGTGAGCCGTGGGCATTAACTTGAAGCGGTATACGTTTCAGTCCCTCTTCCGCCCATCTAATCCCTAGCAGATCCCGTCCTGACATCCATCCTATCATCTTGTTTTTCTTGAAAAAATAACCACCTGATAGGCTGAACATCGGCTTTGGTTGTTCGTCTTCCGACCAATCTTTAGAATCAAGGTCAAGTGATGGAATCATTGCCGGCTCTCCAGGTTCATTTAAATCCRCAATAACGCGATTTACAGTAACAGGAAGGATTACGGAAACGATTGAATGCATTTGACTAGCCGTAAACATGATCGTTTCCAGTGGGGATAAATTCAAAATCGATTTCTGAATAAATATTTCTGGCAAGCTCCTCTTTGTTCCATAGATCAGAATATTGTACCTTACTTCCCTGTAACGATTAATCGCGCTAAACACATCAGTGACACCCTTCTTGAGCACCGCTTCTGTCATAACAACAGCTTTAACATGACCCCAAAACACCTGCAGCTGGGATGTTCTGCTAATGTCAGTTAATGCTAATGCCATGGTTTTCCCTTCCCCTTTGCCTACCCATACGGGGACAGCTTTACCAAGACTAACTTGTTCACTATGCGAGATATTTGAGAAATTGAGTATTTGTGTGTAGGCAATCCATTTCCCGTCCTTAAAGTCGACGCCAATAGCCGTCGCATATGCCATATTTTGAATTTCCGGCATACTCGTGCAACCGCTTAGAATCATAATACTGCACAGAAGCACGCTTATTGCCCGGAAAATATACATGTCTAATCCTCCTTCTTCTTATCGGGATCTTTCGTTTGCAGCGCGGTAGGTCGTTTGTTGATTTTATCCCACGGCAATCTCAAGAAAGAAATAAGCAGCTCCCTGACGGATAGCGGAGATAAAGGCGCCAAATAGCTTACGCCAAATGATTTTATAGTACCCATGTAACCAATGAGCAGTACCATACCTAAGATCACGCCATACATGCCGAGAATTGCGGATAGTGTAAAAAAGAACAGCCTCAAAATACTAACCTGCGTGCTTAACGTCTGATTCACTAGAGTTACCCCCGAAACGGCGGTAATCGCACCAACTACAACAACTGACGGCGAAACCAAACCCGCTCGAATGGCTGCATCTCCAATGATCAACCCCCCAATTGACGTCAGTGTCTGACCGATTGCGTTAGGAAGCCTTACTCCCGCTTCCCTAAATATTTCTAGCAGCATGAGCAGCAAAAACATTTCCATATGCGAAGAAAGCGGCAGCCCCAGCCTAGTCACGGAAATGGTAGCCATCATTTGAAATGGAATTTGGTCTTGATGAAACGACACTAACGCAACCCAAATGGCTGGCAAAAAGATAGACAGGAATAAGCTGATTCCTCTTATTATTCTTGAGAATGAAACATACGCATAGTTGAAATGGGCATCCTCTGGAGATTTTAAAATAAGTGATAGACCCGCTGGCGCAATTAACACCATCGGCAGCCCATCGATAATGAGTACTACACGGCCCGAAAGCAAGCTTTGGACGGCATAATCGGGTCTTCCGGTAAAATCCATAATCGGCAATAGCTTGAATTTGAAATCAGACAACAATTCCTCTAGCTGGCTAATGCTGATTAAACCGTCAATATCAATCTTGTCCAATCGCGTGCGTAAATCCTCCAAAATCTTAGGATTAATGATGTCAAAAAAGTAAAGAATCCCTATCCGCGTCTTTGTTCTTCGTCCTATTGTCAAATTATCTACATGGAGAGAAGGGCTTCGAAGCCGTTTACGGATTAAGGCAATATTTACAGTAATATCTTCAACGAACCCATCCCTTGGTCCCTTAACCGAAATTTCTGTACTGGATTCGTATGGCTGTCTTGTTGGCTTATCTGCTATGCTTACAAAAGCCACTTTATTATCTTCAGTGAATATGAGCAGCAGATCCCCTTGAAATATAGCCTCCGATAGCGCGTCCTCGGTCGCTTCTGTAAATTCCGTAATCGACAACACATTCGACAACCGCACAATTGGATCCTTGAATGAGCCCTGTTCTTTAAAGAGTCGATTAAGCTCTGGTAAAATAAACTTACCAATGTCGGCTGAATGGCTCAGTCCTTCTGCAAAAGCAATCACGACTTCAACGCTTTCTTGTTCTCCAAAGTGGCAAGCTTGGATTTTGACATCTGATGAACCCTCAAAGAGAGCCCTTAAGCTTTCCTCATTCCAGATCTCTGAATTTGACTGTGCTTGTCCATTCATGTTTTTCCCTCCTTTGAGGCAGATCCTAAGAACAGGGCGGCAATCATCCATAAAAATGAAAAGGACAACAATACCGCCAGCGAGATTGGCATGTAATAACGATCCATCCATAAATAAAAGGTATATTCGTTTACTCGAAACAGTGACAGAAGGATATAACTCACCATAATGATAGCTATTGCCCAGTGTCTACTGCGTGCTTGACGAAGAGAAAGCAATTCAACGAATAAATACACCGATAAGCTTATGCGAACAATCGCGCCAGACAGCCATTGAAAGATGGATAAAAAGTCTAGATGCTCAACAAATTGCCCAATTTTCACGAGCCTCCACTGCTCGTAAGGCGAAGTCATTTGATGGGATGCTTCTATGGGACCAAACTCTGTAATCGCACCAACGATAGGTCCCAGTGAAATGACGATGGAAAATACGCCATATAAAAGCAGCTGCCAAGCTCGAACTTTCGTCTTCAAATGATGCTGCAGCACGATAAGCGCCATCAACTCCACAAAACCTGCACCGGAATAAACCATCCCGTTCCATACCGGGCTCCATCCATGCTCAAGTACAGGCTTTAATAACGAAAAATCTTTCATTGGAGAATTAAATGAACCGACAAAAATGCCTAACAAAGCAACAAGCGGAAGCAACACGCCTGCAACGATCGCGATGACCTTTAATCCCCACATAGACATGGCTGTACAAAATAATACCAGTGAGACAACGAGCAGCATCTTAGGAGTAGAGGGCAAATAATTTGTAACATGCCATGTAGCCGTATGGATGACGGTCATACCGCCAATGAGATACATCTGAATGCAAACGGGAAGGATAAGAAGCCAAGAAACAAAAGGGGAACTCCTGCGGGATAGCCACTTTTTCCACTCTTGCTGACCTGATCGGTTCATTATCCAGACCAATAGCAAAATCCAAATAAGAAAAAACACACCTGTCATCAGTACAGTAATCCACGAATCACGTTTGGACGCAGACAAAATCATCGGATTTACAATAACGTGGCTGGCAAGGCCATTCATTAATGAAAACATCATAAATATTTGCACAAAGCTGATTTTATTACCCGAACCGCTCAAATGAAATCACATCCATATCTATACAATCCGTAAATCCTCACTCTATTTTGGTACTAATTTCAATTTAATATTCCAAAAGAAGCAAGTTGCACAGATTCAATTCAAATCATGTCTTGGATCAGCCTAATAAAAAATGGCAGCCTTGGACGATAAAACACGTCATAGGCTGCCATTCATATGTAAGGATAGGTAAACAAAAACATTTTCTTGCTAACGTATCCGTTAGCTAAATAAAAAAATCCTCATTCCATAATCTTATTACCTCTTTTAGTTCTAAATTTTCAAAACTTAATTTATAAATATCCGGTTTCTTTAATTGATTTAAAAAATCCAAACCATAACTTGAATCAAAATAATTGATCATCAAAGTCATTACAAGACCATGTGTTCCAATCGCTATTTTTTTCCCAGAGTGTTCTYTTAATATGTTTTTTATCACTGCTATCGATCTATTCTGGCAATCAGAATTAGACTCCCCACCCGGTAAAAAATAATCAAAATCATAAAATTTATCTCTAATAACGGACATTAAATTTTCAATAATTTCTCCAGCAAAATGTCTTTCCCTGAGATCTTCAAATGTTTCGATTTCCAATCCCAAGTTTTGTGCCAATCCCTCAATACTCAAGATTGCTCGGTTATATGGGCTAGATATAATAATATCTATTCCTTCTTCTTTAAGAATTTCTGTAACTTTTTCAACATCGCTCTTGCCCTTTGTGGTGAGTCCTCTTGTTCTTTCAGTTCCTTCATCGTATGGTGATTCAGCATGCCTAACCATATAGACGATGGTGTTCATATAATCCTCCTTGAATTATTAATCTATTATATTACAGTGATTTCACATAACGTGATATTCAAAGTTCGTGAATATTCCGTCTCAAAAAGCATTCGCGAAGTCATTTAGCTATCCGGCCCGTTAATTAAGTGGCCATCCTCAGTCTAATACTCTATTTTTCTAGTCTACAACTTTATTTTCCAGTCTAACACTTTATTTTCTACTTACATGGGATTCTAGTTGATTACTTTCAAGATAGTCACTTCATATTACGTACCTGTCACCTCTACTATTCGGTTGGGATATAACCAAAAATTCAATTTCTTCATTGGATTTATTAAACATTTGATGAGGGATATGAGGTGGAACCTCGATTCCTTCATGTTGATTTAAAATAACCTCTTGATCACCTATTTCTATAGCAGCTGTTCCTGATAAGACAAAGAAAAATTGTTTTGCATCTTGATGATAATGCTTTACTTCCGCAGTATTTGCAGGCATTTTCTCATGAATGACACTTAATTCCTGATTCTTAACTAAATGCCACCCATCACAGTTGTCTCCCCAAATATAATGTTCAGCCGATTGTTTTCTTATTTTCATATCAATTGCTCCTAACCACTAATGTTTTTGTTGAAAAATGCGGCATGAAATGTGTCCATCATTTCAAGTTGAATTATTATACAAGCAAAAGAATAATAATTCAAACCTCCAGTACGAACTAGTCTAAAGTCGAGGCAACAAACTCGACTGCGGTGCGAATTGATTTTTTACTATATCTGGTAAAGTTAAGAAATGTTATAAATAGTCGGCCTGAGAAACGGCGGAAGGTGGCGTCATGATGGAGAAGAAAAGGAAGAAGGGTCGGGTTTGGAAAATCATTGGACTTATTTTGGGAGCACTTATAATTGCTTTCGCAACGATTACTTTCATTCAGGTTGATTTCTCTAACCCTAAGGATCTTGAGAAATTCGTCCAGGTCAAAATGAAGAAATCAGGCATGACAGGTGTATCCATCGCAATAATCAAAGACAATCAAATTGATCGCATTATTAATTACGGAGACGCCGATAAAGAAAAAGATATACCGATCACAAATGACACGGTATTTCAGATTGCTTCCGTTTCCAAAACAGTGACTGCCACGGCCATCATGCAGCTTGTTGAGAAAGGAACCATTCAGCTGGATGATGACATAAATACGTTTTTGCCGATAAGTATTGTTCATCCTAAATTCCCAGACACTCCCATTACATTCCGCATGCTGTTAAACCATACTTCAGGAATCGATAACAATTGGAAGCTGTACGACAGCCTCTACACTTCGAACAGCGGTGGTGGCGACTCAACGGTTACACTCGCGCAGTTCATGAAGGATTTTCTCGTTCCGGGAGAAAAATGGTACGACGAAGAAAAAAACTTTACGAAAAATAAGCCTGGTTCGGCGTTCAACTACAGCAATGTCGGATATGGTTTACTCGGCTATTTAGTCGAAGAGATTACCAAAACACCTTTTCCGGAATATACGCAGCAGCATATCTTTGAACCGGTGGGCATGAATCATACCAAATGGCTGCATAAAGATTTATTAAGCAATGACGTACTTGCCGTGCAATATGATGCAAAACATAAACCGCTAATGCCCTATTCATTCCCGACTTATCCAGACGGTACGCTGAAGACAACGACTACCGAATTTGCTAAGTTCTATCTTGCCATCATGAACGGCGGGAAGGCCGAGAACGGAACCATCCTATCGCAGGCCACACTTGATGAGATGTTCAAACCGCAGTCGGATAATGGCAATCAGGCACTCGGATGGAGCTATTCAGCGCTGGATAGTCTTTACTTGAAAGGTGTCAGCAAGGGCAAGGTTATCGGACACAACGGCTCTGATCCCGGAGTGCTCACGATAACGATGTTTAATCCAGACAACAAATCGGGTTTGATCCTCTTTTTTAACCATGAGCTGAACTTAAGTTTAAAATCGCTGAATCTTCATTCCATGGTCAAGCGCCTGGTTAAAGAATCGGGTATGTAACAACATAAAATTCTATAAATGTAGAAAAGGAGCAGCTGCCTATGCATGCTGCTCCTCCCTTCTTAATAAGAAGTTACTCCTTCACATATCTGAAGCCGATGGTTTCCAACCCGCTTCTTGCGACCAAATATGTGCTTTCTGAATGATATCCCACACGATTGGCCCTTTGCCTTCTACATACTTGGAACGTTCATCCTTATAAAGCTCAAACAATCGATGTTTCTCCCGGGCATATCTTAAACAGTCCTCAGGGTTCGCACGCAAATAATCTCTAAACAATAAAGTTAATTGTTCTGAAAAACTACCTGACTGCCGTACATGAATATGCGTTCTTCGACTGCCCGGTATTTCTCGAAAATACTTTTTCGTTTTATCTGCGTTTTCTTCTCGATATATGAAGCCTATTTTCTCCATCTCACTCTTATGGTTTATGATCGTTTCAAAATCAATAACGGATAATTGAATATCAATAATTGGCTTCGCATCTAAACCAGCAATCGAAGTTGAGCCAACATGGTCAATACGAACGACCAAATCTCCCAAAGCATTTCTTATTTTTAGAGCGATATCATTAAATCGATTTTTCCATTCTGGATCATGTTTTGCAATTATCCATTGTTCCTCCATAATGAGCTCCTTATGTTGCTTTTCTCTAATAAAAACTTATCACTCAAAAGCATTTATGAATTCAATGGATTTGCTTGCCAGCAAGCTCCTTCAGTTTCTCTTCGATCTGTTCTTCGCAATTGCCCGCGAGCGGAATCACTTCCGATGCATAAGGAGCCAGCTCATCATGATGGCCAATCATAACCGCATACTTCGCGTTTTGAAACATCGAAATGTCGTTGGCATCGTTCCCAAATGCAATAAATTGTTTGGCTTCTACCCCTAATTTTTGCAGGGCACTCCATTTATGAATATTAGTTGGACTAATATCAATGACACCTTCATTACGATGCCTGTGAATAACAACTTCTAGGCTTGCAAGCTTTTGCTCCAAAACTTCCATATCATTCGCGGTAAGGATTAGTATTTTTACGATGGTCTCCAGCGACTCTACTGCAACAAGCTTAGCAAGCTTGGAGGCATCAACATTTTTTAATATCGGATGCTCTAAAGAACCGGTGTAGGCATAATCCCAATGGCTATCAATCAAATATGTCGCTTGATGCGCTTCAATATGCTTCAGCATGTTAAGGCGTAAATCTTCATTAAAAGTTTCTATAGCGATCATGCTGCCATCCTTAGAAATAAGAGAACCATTTCCTCCTATAAGAGAAAAGTTGTGAAAACGTTGATGAAGAACAGGAAGCATATCTCGAATGGGACGAGCGGAAGCAAAAATAACTTCATGCCCTGCTTGAGTTAATTCCTCCAAACCACTTAAAATCTTTTCTGAAACAGGCTGTCCTTTAAAGCAGATGGTTCCATCTAAATCAAAAACAAAAATCATAAGTAATCCCCTACTTCCAAATGAATGTCATGTACTATTTGATTATAAATAGATATAATTAGATTCAATTAGTTTACTGCAAAAGCTTTGGAATTTCTAGACAATGTCTCTTATGAAGCCACCAAAGCAATAGACTGATTAAATGATCAAGCTTATAATAAGTGTTCATACTAACGCTTTATTAATTAGTTAAGGAAATGGGGAGAGCAAATGATACAAAAAGCAACGTTTGCCGGGGGCTGTTTCTGGTGTATGGTAAGTCCTTTTGAAGAACAGCCCGGCATACATGGCATTCTGTCCGGCTATATGGGCGGAACGCTAGAGAACCCTACTTATGAGCAAGTATTGACTGGTGAAACCGGTCATTTGGAAGTCGTACAAATCACTTATGATTCGGACATCTTCCCATATGAAAAATTGCTTGAGCTTTATTGGCCGCAAATTGACCCTACAGATGCTGTAGGACAAGGCAATGACCGCAAGAGCCAATACCGTGCTGCCATCTTTTATCACACAGAAGAACAGCGCCAGCTTGCTCAATTATCCAAGGAAGAGCTTGGGAAGAGCGGCCGTTTTGACAAGCCGATTGTAATAGAGATTCAAGAAGCGGAAGTATTCTATCCAGCGGAAGAGTATCACCAGAACTATCACCGTAAAAATCCAAAGTTCTATAAGGAATCAAGAGTATATTCTGGCCGTGATGCTATTATCGAGAAATACTGGAAGTAGAAAATAACTTTGTTTAATAAAAGATAGAAAAAAATAGGGACGCGACACTTTTACGTGTTTGCGTCCCTATTTGATATTAAACGTTCGAAAATAATTTCATACGCCGTTGGTTTTCCATGACCATTATAATGTGTCGGTAAAACCTGCACTAATCTCCATCCTTCTTTTGCATATTCATCGATCGTTTCCCGATGTTTTGCCTCGGAGAAAAACCCGCCCAATGACGTTTCAACATACATATATTCGTACAATCCTATCGCCTCCTTGTACTATTAATAATCTAGCTCAGCCATTCCAAATTCGCTGTATCATCGGTAATTCACCTTCAAACTGCAAATGATAGACATCAGGATTAGACAAGGCTGCCCATTCTTCAAAACCGAATTTAGTATCATAATGCTTAAGCAGCAAGGACATCAAGTTTCCGTGGGTAACGATAACCACATTGCTAAACCCACTATTTCTCACATCGGTTATTACCGCTAAGGCACGATTCATCGCAGAAGTACTGGATTCGCCACCTTCATAACACATCTCCAAATCTATAAAAGTATGACGAAGCATTTCAAGCCAGTTAACATTGCTTTCGCCACATAAAACCCGTTCTGACAAGCGGTCATCCACATGACAGTTTACCTGAATTTTTTCAGCTAATGGAGTAATAGATTGAATGGCCCTTAGGAACGGACTCGAAATGATATGTTCGATATGTTTGCCATGCAGAAATTCAGCTATCCGCTCAGCTTGCAGATAACCTTCTTCAGTAAGCTTAGCACTTGGCGATTGCCCTTCTGCCTTGCAGTGTCTGACTACGTAGATGTTCAAGAGTACCCCTCCGCATCTATAAATTGATTAGTTCTGTTTTTTCTATATTCCGAAGGAGTAATGCCTGCAATGGCTTTAAATGATGAAGAGAAATAATGCTGGTCGGCAAAATTCAGCTTTGTTGATATCTCGTTGATGTTTAGATTCGTGTTAAGCAAATATTGCTTGGCGAGCTCTATTTTGCGATTGCGAAAATATGTATACGGCGTTATACCATAACATTCTCGGAATAATTTAATAATGTAGTTTTTCGAATAACCAAGCTGCAATGAAACATCGTTAATATCGATAGCATTCTCGATGTTTAAATCCAAACATTGTTTAATGCGCTCAGGAATAGAGAGCACTTTATTTTCCAAATGGTTTTTTAAATGCAATATGATTTTTAACACAATAACTGAAATCTCATCTGTAATATCAGAGTAGTTTTTTTGCTTGGCAGATGCAATATTAATAATTTCATTCATATAAGAAAGAATGTTGCAATCTTTCACAATATAGGTGTCTGCTGGCAAGTAATGCTTAAATAAACTTTCTGCAAAATCCCCATTAAAAACGACCCATATTTTAACCCACGGATTTTCTTCGCTGGAATAATACTTATGATAACTATTTTTAGTTAAGAGATATACATCATTTTTTTGGGGATACAGCGTTTGGGATTCTATCTCGAGCACACCGCTTCCATCCATAATATACTCGAATGAAAATAAATTTTCACCTTTTCTCTCGATGATATAATTCTTGTCGCAATAAGAAATTCCTGCCATTACGATGTTCAATGGAAGTTTAGGATCTAGCAGATGCCAAAAGCTATAAACAGTTTCTTTCATTGTGATATTCCTCACATCTATTGTGATAACTTCTATTATCAGACCGTAATTTGTATGATAAATTGTATATTACAGCAACAGATAACATTATTCAATCGTTTTGCATTTCATTCATTTTCATCTAACTTAGGAGGAATTACTATGATTATGCGAGCTCCAGCTGTCCCACTTATAACTGTAGATCCTTATTTTTCTGTTTGGTCTATGGCTAACGAACTGAACGAAGCTGATACCAAACATTGGACGGGCCAACCTCATAAATTAGTCGGTACCGCTGTGGTTAACGGAAAAGAATATTGTTTTATGGGCGGCAATGATAATGGTATAAAAATGAAACAAACAGGTGTAGATATTAATGCATTATCCAGCAAATATCGTTTTACATCTGATGAAATCCATTTACTCGTTACGTTTACTACCCCTCTTTTAATGGATGATTTAAAGCTTATGTCTAGACCCGTGTCTTATATTCATGTACAAGCCGAATCTAACAATGGCGAAGCACATGATGTGACTGTAAAAATAAATGTCGATGATGAGTTATGTCAAAACTTTAAATATGAATTCCCAGTCGATTACAAAGATATTAGCGAGCCAGGTTTTACATGCGGCAAGATTGGAAGCAAATTTCAAAATGTTTTAAATAAAGCTGGTGATGATCTTAGAATTAACTGGGGTTATTTATACCTCGCTTCTAATCATGAAAAGGCTTCTGTCATCGATGTAGCCAATACACATGAATATGGTACGGTAAGCCATAACATTGAGCTGTCTATCCCTGTAAATACAGGCGAAAACGCAAATGCGCTTTTTGCTGTTGCATATGATGATATCAAAGCGATTGAATATTTTAATGAGCCGCTTAATGCTTATTGGAAAAAAGACGGTGAAACCATCGAAGATGCCTTGAAGCAGGCTCTATCTGAGTACGGCAACCTATTTGAAAAGTGTGAACAGTTCTCATCCACTCTATTTGCAGAAGCTGCACAATCAGGCAACGAGAAGTACGCGGAACTAGTATCCTTAGCCTACAGACAAGCAATTGCAGGTCATAAGGTTTGTGCGGATACCGATGGAAACGTTCTCTTTATATCCAAAGAAAATTTCAGCAATGGCTGTGCTGCTACGGTAGACGTTACGTATCCATCCATACCGCAATTTTTGATTTACAACCCAGAGCTCGTTAAAGGGATGCTGCGCCCTATTTTTAAATATGCTGCTACTGATATTTGGTATTATGATTTTGCACCACACGATGCGGGAACCTATCCACTCGTTAACGGCCAAGTCTATAGTCACGGCACATGCCCTACTTGGCAAATGCCGGTTGAAGAATGTGGAAATATGCTGATTTGCACAGCTGCTGTTGCCGTCACGGAGAATGATGTATCTTTTGCCAAAGAGAACTGGGACCATCTTGAGAAATGGTGCAATTATTTAATCAACAATGGTGTAGATCCTGACAATCAGCTGTGTACGGATGATTTTGCAGGGCATCTCGCGCATAACTGTAACTTATCGATTAAGGCTATTATGGGTATCGCAAGCTTTGCGATTCTAAACCGTATGGCTGGAGACGAGAAAAAGTCAGAGGAATTAATGAATGTTGCAAAAGGAATGATTGATAACTGGCTCGTCATGGCTGCTAATGAAGACGGAACCTATCGTTTAGCATTTGACCGTCCTGATTCCTTCAGCATGAAATACAATGCGGTATGGGATCAATTATTCGGTCTCGAATTGTTCCCTAAAGATACATTTAAAGCTGAGACTAAAGCCTATTTGGAGAAACATTCAGGTGAGTTTGGCCTCATGCTTGATAATCGTGACACTTACACCAAATCGGATTGGATCGTTTGGAGTGCGACGCTCTGTGACAATAAGGAAGATTTCAATTCCATTGTAGACCGCCTCTGGCATGCATATGATAAAACAGAGAGCCGCGTTCCAATGAGCGATTGGTATTCAACAAGCACTGCAAAGATGGTAGGCTTCCAAAACCGTACCGTGCAAGGCGGCTTATTTATTAAAATGCTTATGGATAAAGAGATTTGTAAAATCAAGTAGATCGTATAATTAAAGGCGACCCTTAGCGGTCGCCTTTCCCATTTCATCCATTTGCATTAATTTAATATCTGCTTGTTTATATGATGTTCCATATGCACTAGATAGTCGTGAAAAAGCCATACCAATGTCATAAGTTGATGATATCAACTTTGAACGTTAGCGAGAAACTTCCTCACTTAAAGCAAAGTCAACTGCACACTCCGCATGAATTCTTGCTGTATCATATAAAGGAACACTGCAATTTTCTTGCGATACGAGGAGTGTTATTTCTGTACACCCAAGAATAATAGCTTCTGCTCCCTGCTCACTAAGACGATTAATGATCTTTAAATATGATTGTCTGGATTGTTCGTTTATAATTCCAAGGCAAAGCTCTTCATAGACAATGTCATGTATAATCTTTCGTTCTGACTCATTAGGAATAATGACATCAAGCCCAAACTTTTCACTTAGTCTTCCCTTGTAAAATTGCTGTTCCATTGTAAAAGCCGTACCAAGCAAAGCAACCTTCTTTATTCCATCTTTAATTATTTCATTTGCTGTTGCATCTGCGATATGAAGCAGTGGGATGGATACCGCATCCTCTACTTCTTTGGCCATTTTGTGCATCGTATTCGTACATATAATAATGAACTCTGCTCCGGCTAATTCTAGTTTTTGTGCACAATCAATCATGATCGCAGTTGCTTCGTCCCACTTCCCCTGTTCCTGGAGAGTCTTGATTTCTTCGAAATCTACTGAATACATGATACTTTTTGCAGAATGAAGTTTCCCTAACTTTTCTTTTACCTTTTGATTAATGGTTTGGTAATAGAGCACAGATGACTCCCAGCTCATCCCGCCTATCAGACCCATTGTCTTCACGGTGAAGCACCTCCAATGAATGTTATTCTGTTAGCAATTATCTTCAACTGTAATCTTCTATCATAAAAATTTTTCCGTCTACCAGCCCAAATATTGATTTTCCTTTTAACTGTATTTTGTCTCCTGCGCCTAATCCGTTAGGCAAATCAACAGCAAGTGTTCCTTCATAATCAATCTGCACTTCTACTTTGTCCTCTACAGCATGATAGCTCATGATTGTCTGACAGCGGCTAGAGAACATCTTTGAGGATTTTTCCGCCAGTTGTACAAATTCTTGTATACCTCTGGTTTCTGTGTTAATTTCGCCATTGGAAACATTCCTGAACATAATATCGTTATGTAAAAACTTAACCATTCCCGCTACATCTAATGAATTATAAGCAGCAACATAATTATTAATGATTGCTTTATCCTCTTCACTAACCATGATCATTGTCACCTCACCTTTTGAAAGTGGTTCTTCTAGACATATTCATTTTCTAAAATGGAATATTGATAGGAATCATGCCATTTTTCGTTATGGCGCATATGCTCCCTAATATGTCCTTCATATTTCATCCCTATTTTTTGCAGCACTTTAGCCGATCCAATGTTATCCGGGCGACAGGTTGCATATATTCGATGAAGATTGAGCTCACGGAATCCGAATTCAAGCAAGGCGGCCGCAGCCTCTGATGCGAAGCCACTTCCCCAATAGTTATGATTAAAGCAATAACCAAGCTCTCCTTGTGAAGGCTTGATGATGTGGATTCCACAACCACCGATCAACTGATTGTTCTCTTTCATGACCACTGCGAGTTCATAACCAAGTCGAGGCAGTTGCTTTTGCATATCGGCTATCATATTCATATAGCTTTGTGTATCCTCTTTCGAGTTTGGTCCCCATAACATGTACTTCACTACGATCGGATTCGATGCATACACATGTATATCTTCGAAATCATTGGTCACAAAATCTCTTAAAATTAACCGTTCCGTCTCAATGATCACAATCAGCAACCCCCTCGGTTATTTAATTTTTAGTATATTTTACTATGAAATTCCTTTAAACTCTACTATCTTCCTGTTCTTTCGTTCGATCAGCCTGATTCTTATTGCTCCCAATTCTCCAACCATTGCTGGACATAATTTACGAATCGCCTTGCGGAAGGTGATGCATTTTTCATGGATTGAACGGCAATTCCGAGTGAACGGTAGCTGCGCTCCTCTAGTTCCATCACGCACACCTTATGGTCGCGCCCTTGAAGAACAAGCTCAGGGAGGATACTGACGCCAAGCCCATTCTCCACCATGGCAATAATCGCAAAATCATCCCCTAACGAAAACTTAATATTGGGTTTAATCGATGCGTGATCTAGAACCCGCCTGACATCATAATCAGAACCTTCGCTCGAAATGATGAACGGTTCATTTTCGAGTTTGGCTAATGGCAAATAGGACAGCTCACTTAGAGGATGATCCAGCGGTAAAATAGCCAGCATTCGGTCCTTCTTTAGAGGAATAACCTCAAATGTGCCGCGAGTTGGAATAGATATGAAACCACAGTCAATTTGACCTTCTTCAATCCAGCTTTCTATTTCCTGATAGTCGCCCTCCATCAGCTTAATCTCAATGGTCGGATACTCTTTCTGAAACTGCTTAATCATGCCAGGAAGCCAATGAACCGATACGCTGGTAAAGGTGCCTATACGGATTGTACCTGCCTCCAAACCATGAATCGATGACACTACCTGCTTCAATTGTTCGTTCCAGTTTAATATTTCACGAATTGGCTTTAGCATCTGCTCTCCATTTGCCGTTAATTTTATCCCCGACCGTCCTCGGAGCAGGAGAGCAAAACCCAATTCTATTTCCAAGCTTTTAATCATATGACTTACGCCCGATTGCGTGAATCCTAGCAGATCAGCAGCTTTTGTCAGACTCCCTTGTTCAACTACTTTCATGAAAACTTCGTATTTATTAATACTCATCGATAGCCCGCCTTTAACATGAGGTTTACTAATGTATATCATAACAAACATTCAATATACTTGTTAATCCTTCCTTAGTATACTGTGTTAGTACTTGGTATCCACCCGGTTCGATTACTAACACTTGCTAAACAAAGGATGGTACAGATTGAAGCCGCTGAAAGCCGATTTTCTTATTTTAATGATCACATTATGTTGGGGTTCATCCTATATTTTTATGAAGCTGGGGCTGAATTCGATTGAAGAATTTAATTTGATTGCTCTCCGCTGTGGGTTTGCGTTCCTTTTATCGGCCGCCCTCTTCCACAAAAGCTTGCGTCATACCGACCTGAAGACGTTAAAATATGCTGCATTGCTTGGATTATTATTATTTGGTGTATTTACAGGCATTATGTTTGGTCTAAAAACGACCACAACTTCTAACGCCGGATTTTTAATTAGCTTAACCGTTATATTTGTCCCTTTAATTTATGTCACCGTGTTCAAGAAAAAACTTAAGCTTAGCCTCGTCATTGGGGTTTGCCTTGCTATTATAGGTATTGGACTTCTTACATTAAACAGCGAGCTGAGAATATATCCGGGAGATTTCTTATGTATGATGGGGGCCCTATTGTATGCCATACATATTCTGATTACCGATTCTGCGGCGAAAACAACGAATACGTTGAACTTAGGCATTTTACAATTGGGATTCGCAGGTGCTTATGGTTTGTTCTTCTCTTTTCTATTCGAAACGCCCAAACTTCCTCATACATCAGAAGGATGGGTAGCCGTACTCGTATTAAGTATCGTGTGCAGTGCATTTGGCTATGTGGTTCAGCCTTTGGCTCAGAAATATACGACTCCTATCCGAACCGGGCTTATTTTTTCGCTCGAACCGCTGTTTGCAGCTTTGTTCGGGTTTGTGTTCATCAATGAAATTTTGCCATTCAAAGGTTATATCGGCGCAGCGCTTGTATTACTCGGTGTTCTCGTATCCGGATGGCACGGTAGCAATAAGAAACAGAAGCAGTTAGCAGTTTCATGAGAAAAAGGCAGCCAATTACCCTTGGCTGCCTTTTCTTTATAGCATTAATTGACATTGTGCAGTGCGTCGAGTGCAGCTTGTTTATCTTTTAGAAAGAATACCTGCTTGCCTTTATTGCATTCATAAATAAAATCCTTCAAGCTTTTGCTTTCATAACCATCAAAATCTCCAACGATTGCGATTTTAACGTGATAATTCGTGTACTTTTGCAAAATCTCCCCGGCAAGCTTTGTTTTTAAATCAAAAAATTCCTCTGTTATATTCGCTTTATAGATCAATAGTTTATGGCAGCCATCTGTATAATTCACCGTTGCCATCAAGTCCAGTGCCCCTTGCACATCGCTTACTACAATTTCTGTGCTCTCTATAATCGCAACTTTGGAATTCCCCTTCTGATCAATTTCTATTTCCATCATTACTCCACCTTTCGCTAATATTCCATACTTTAACACAAACCTTCCATCTGATAAATAAAAGGACAGAAAAACGCAAAAAAAGCCCGTATTTTACAAATCTATAATCGATAAAAAATGGTAAGTTTGAAGCAATCAATAGGACGAGAAAAGGAGGTAATTTGAGAAGCAGCTATGGAGCAATACTTCCCTACTTTGCATGATAAGAATGAGAAATCAGGAGGCTTAACGATGAAAAGAGTACTAGGAATACTTTTGGCCATGTTTGTGTTTGCAGGCACGATTGTTATACCCGCAAATGCTCGTGCTGCTGATGCAGTAGTGGACGGTCACGGATTGCTGGGCGAGTTTTTTAAATGTGAAAAGAACCCTAACAATCGTGAAGATATTACTATTTTTAATTTTAATGATTTTCGAGGAGAAAGAGCGGTCTCCAATCTAAACGGTGATTCTTTTGCAAGCATATTCAATCAGCTCTCAGGAACACCCGATTTTAATACAGCACGTTTTACAGGTACAATTGTTCCAAAATATTCAGAAGACTACACCTTCCATATGGTTGGTGATGATGGTTTCAGACTATGGGTTAATGGAGCATTGATCATTGACTTCTGGCAGCAGGCATGGGATAAACCACAAGTTAGCACCTCCATTTCATTAGAAGCAGGCAAACATTACGATATTAAAGTTGAATACTTGCAAGGCTGGGGAGGCACTTGGCTTAAGATGGAATGGGAAAGCGCTAGCCAAAGCAGAGAGGTCGTGCCTGAATCAGCACTTTATTTGCCTACAGATCGTGTACTCACGACTAAGAAAGCTGATTTGACCGCAGAAATTCAAAAGGTAGATTACTTAACAGAAAACTTTGCAGACAAAGTAGCAGAAAGCGTAGTAAACAACTTAAACGCTGCAAAAATAACTGCGGCAGAGCTGCTTGCCACTATTGATGACAAAGAAATTAGTGATTTAGATAAGGTTGGTTTGCTTGATGATGCCATTAAGAGCGTATCGATTGCCCGTTCTGACTTTATGAAAGAGATGGGAGTTACTAGCTCCTCCGTATCTGATAAATTTAACAACCCTCTGTATCAAGGACAGGACCCCTTTGTCACGTACAAAGATGGTTTTTATTACTTTGTTTCTTCAAGCAATTTAGACTCCAACAATAAAGTTTATGTATCCAAGTCTCGTACCCTGTTAGACCAAGGCGAAAAAATTATGGTATTCGATTCCCAAGGAACACAAACTCGGATTTTTGCACCTGAACTCTTCTTCTTTGATGGCAAATGGTATATCTATTATTGTGCTGACTTAAAAGAGTTTGATTACAAGCATATGGCGACGGTTCTGGAATCTGTGACAGACGACCCGCAAGGAGCGTACGTTGATAAAGGTGCCATTTATGCAGGTGAAAACGGCGTTTATAAACAAGCCAATGATTTCACGGTCTTCGACTACAAAGGACAACTGTATGCAGTTTGGGGCACTTTAGGCTCCGGCGAACCTATTGGCCCGGCAATTGCGCCAATGGATAACCCCTATACAATTACAGCAGACCGCTCCTTCCTGCCAGGCGGCGGCGGTGAAGGCCCTCGTGTATTGCAAAAGGATGGGAAAGTATTTATTACCATGTCCGAAGGTGATTATGCATCAAATGGCTATCGTTTATCTTATTTTATGAATACCGATGGCGATTTTTTGAACCCGGATTCTTGGACGCGTACAAATGATGTTTTCGTTGCTACAGATGATGTTTCCGGCCCTGCCAGGGCAGGTTTTATCAAATCCGCAGATGGCAAGGAAGATTGGATGATTTATCATTCGCGCGTATATCAAGATACTGGGCGAAACTGGTGGCGGCAGGTCAATATTCAAAAATTTGGTTGGAATGCAGATGGAACACCTCATTTCGGTATCCCTGTATCGCCATATGAATGGCAGGACTTGCCTTCTGGTGATTTAGGACTCGGAGATATGTATCAAGCTGAAGATGCTATTCTTTATGGTGATATTACGAAAGACATCAGTCATGCAAATTATCAAGGAACGGGTTATATTAACCTGCCCAAAAAAGCTGGTGCAGAAGCCAGTTTTGTAGTGAATGCGGCTGAAGATGGTGATTACATCGTGGGTGTAAGATACGCTTATGGTGTGCAGGTCGATGGTGAATCTACAAATAATCCTACGAAACAGTTGCCGGCAAGAGCAAACATCAATGTATATGTAAATGGCATACAGGTAAAAACAATTGGCCCAGATAAAACGGCGATCAGCTGGGATGAATGGTTTACCGCTTCTGAGCGTTTACGCTTAAAGGCCGGCAAAAATGTGATCAGCTATCGTATTGATAATGGTTCGATTGGCAATGTGAATTTGGACTTTTTGACGATGTATAAGGCCGATGTTCCTAACCTCAATCCCCCTGCTGAAGACGAATTAACGGGGACACTTACAGGTGCTTCTCAAATATCATTAGGTAAAAGCTTCGAAGTAAATTACGGGTTAACGCATGTGTCAACTAAATCGGAAGATGCCATTTATGCTCAGGATCTCACATTTGATTATGATGCCGACAAGCTCGCATTTGTTTCGGCGGAGTCCATAAAGAATGGTCTTATCGTTATTGATTCTAAAACGGACGTTCCCGGACAAATTCGGATTTTGCTTGCAAGTCAAGGTGCAGATCATGCTGTCATCGCCGATGGAGAATTGCTTAAATTAAACTGGAAAGCGATTAAAGAGTCATCTAATACGACTATTACACTCTCGCAAGCGAAGCTTGCCAATTCAGCAGGTGTGGAGACCAAACTTGCTCCTGTCACGCATAATGTTAAAGTCACGAGCACGAATGAGCTGAACAAAGAAGCTTTGAATGCCTTAATTACACAATCAGAGGCAGCCGTTCAAGCAGCTGTAGAAGGCAGTTCGCCAGGACAATACCCTGTTGGTTCCAAAGCCGCTTTGCAAGCAGCGATTAATACAGCCAAAGCAGCAGCCGATAAAGCTGTAAACCAAGCGGAAATTGATCAAGCGGTTACCGCCTTGAATCAAGCACTCCAAGCATTTAAAAACGCAGTCCATGTCCCAACATCAGGAGACACGAATTCAGATGGAAAAGTGACCGTTGGTGATCTTGGTATTGCAGCAGCCAGCTATGGCAAAAATTCAACTAGCCCTGATTGGAATGCGATCAAAAAAGCAGATATCAACCATGATGGCGTTATCGATATTGTTGATCTGGCCTTTATTGCAAAAACGATTGTACAATAAAGTTATCCATTCAATCATCAATTAAAAAAAGCCTCCTGCCAGTAAAATCACTTTACGGATAGGAGGCTTTATTTTTCACGATATTACATAAAATATTGCTTCTTACCCTTCCACCACGTCCGCACCCAATTCGCTCGCAACCTCAATCATCTTAGGGATCACGGCTTCATTCGTTCCGGACACATATATATCTCCCTGATAATGCCTGAACGGGATTGTGATATCGCCATAGCTCCACATAAAAAAAYCACCATCAATAGACATCGTAGTTTCCCCTTTTACAGTGAAAACGGATGTATACGAAAAATCAGGTTTGGCAGCAAAATAACTTTTACACTCTTCCAAAGATATGTTTTGCTCCAAATGGTTCTGCTCTTGCATTGTCCTTGTAATTCTATAGCGTTGACTCATAAAGTTACCTCCACTATTGTTCTTATGCTGATCAGCCAGTTAGTCCAGCAACATTAACCTTACACTCTTGCTTCCAGATATTCAACCAATTCCGCCATAATAACGCTACAATCCATTGCGGAACTGTCTTGGCGTCATACTCATGTGTTTGCGAAAAATCCGATTGAAGAAGCTGACATCTTGAAATCCGGAACTATATGCGACATGTACAACCTTGTTGCGATGATCCTTCAACAATTCGCAAGCATGCCTGACTTGAAGGGAATGCTTGTAGTCCATGAGGCTCATGCCTGTCGCTTTCTTAAATTTTGCGGTGAAGGATGATACGCTCATGCCGCAGGTTTGGGATAGCTGATTCAACGATAACGGCTGTCGATAATTTTGTTCTACGAAATGCAAAATAGAACTCATCCATTCCTCTTTCGGCAGCGGACTATTAGTATTGTTCTCGTTGTTATCCTGATAACGACTTAACAATACCAAACACTCGATCCAATTTGTTTTTATGACGAGCTGATAACCTACCGGCTTTTCATAAAACTCCTTGTGAATTTTTTGGAGAAGAAATTCCAATTGCCCCCGCTGATGCTCGTTCAATGAAATATACGGTACAAAAGAGGCGTTTTTCCTTAGAAAAGGAGCGAGATAAAAGAAATTGATGAAGGCGGGTATTTGCAGCAGGACGCCCAATTCCTTCTGAAGCAGTTGCTTCTCAAATAGCAGATTGTATACGATCGTTTCTTCCCCATCGGTATTAAAGTAGCCATGATAGGTTTGCGGCTCGATGACGAATACATCACCGGTTGCTAGCGGATATCGTTGATCGGCCATTTCATGCAGCGCTCCGCCCTTAACCACATACACAAGCTCAACAAAATCATGTGTATGCGCAGGAATGACCTCACCTTTTTTAATTTGATAGCGCTGTATAAAAAAAGGAAACTCTCTGTCCTCGAAAAATGCATTTCCATTTAGAATAGACATTTCAAGCCCATCCTCCTTAGCAGATCGTCCTACTTTTTTTGTAGATCATCCAAGAATTCGAACGGCTCCCTATCGTAAAGTAAACCTAAGAACTTTATATAAAAGGGAGAATGGTTATGTTGAATGATAAGAGGGTTTTGACTGAAAAGCAAATCATTTTTTATCGGGAAAACGGTTTTGTTCAAGTGGATAATGTGCTTTCCGAGGACGAGCTGCAAGAACTGAGGACGTATTTGGAAGAAGCAATGAGTGATACTACAGGGCGCTCCATTCAGACGGACCAAGCTGGCGGCTCTTACTTCAAAGTGCTGAATCAGCGTGTAAACACATGGAGAGATCATGGTGGGATGGCCCGGTTCGTGTTAGGCAATCGTTTTGCAGATATGGGCAAGCAGCTTACTGGATTTGAAGGAATCCGTTTATTTCATGATCATGCTCTTTTGAAGATGCCGAATGATTCCAAGCCAACGCCTTGGCATCAAGATTGGCCATATTGGCCGATGCAGGAAAGCGGAGCATTCTCTATTTGGATCGCGCTAGATGATGTGGATGAGAACAACGGCTGTATGATGTTTGTTCCAAAATCGCAAAAAATAAAAAATTTAAAAAGCATCGACTTAGTTGCTCCAAATGATATATTTGCCGATGCAGGAGCTCAAGACGTGGATAGAAACACTGCGGTAGTCGTGCGTATGAAAGCCGGAAGCTGTACCTTTCATGACGGGTTGACGTTCCATTATGCGAATGCCAATCATACCGATAAACCGCGGCGCGCGCTTGCTATTATTTTCATGCCGGATGGCACAATATTTAGCGGAAAGCCGCACAGCTGTACGGAAGGATTGGGTCTAGCAGCTGGAGACCGCATACAAGGGGGATTGTTCCCGAAGCTAGCATAAAAGATAAATTTCAAACTACTATTCAATAATGTTACTTAATCACAGTTATCTCAAAAAAAAAAGCCGCATTTAATGCGGCTTTTAACTATTTCACTTCCGTTTTCCGTCCCCGAATTTCTGACTTTTCAGCTAATACATTTGAGTTTTGACTTAATACAATGTTGTCCCCATCAAATAGAATGTGGACATGAATAGAGAAAGGCGTTTCAATTAACCTCAAGGTCAACTGAAGCGTGTTTTCCTGCTCCCAGGCAAAGCTGCCAACGAAGCGTTGATATTCTCCCTGAAACAGAGGCGTCGTTCCCTCTACCCAGGCACCTCGACCAAGCTTAATCGTATATTCAATATCCTCCTTGCTCAGAAGGACGACGGCTTTATTAGCCTCGAAGGATATAGAAATGCTTTTCCAAAGCGGTTCGTTTTGTTCGAGCGTATATTCAATGCTGTCAATGATGGCTTCCAATGGTGAATCCGGCGGCAGCTGCGGCAGCGGTAGCGCTAGCTGCTGCAATTCATCCGCAAGCTTCGAATATGCATCCTGATTTGCAGGAAGTGACGAAGATTCCATTGCTGGGAGCAAGTGATCCCAGACCACATCCAGAATACCTTGCAAATCATTTGTACCGCTTGTCATTGCCAGCACCGCATTTTGCTCCGGCATGACGATACAAAATTGACCGAATGCACCGTCACCGCGGTACACTCCGTGTTGACATCGCCAGAACTGGTAGCCATAACCTTGCGCCCAGTCACTCACTCCACCGTCTCCATTGGATATTTGTGCTGACGTTGCTTCAGCAACCCAATCTTCCGGTAGCAGACGCTGTTCATTCCACAAGCCTTTCTGCAAATATAGCTGGCCAAACTTAGCAATATCCTCCGTGGTAATGTTTAGCCCCCACCCACCAACATGGATTCCCCGAGGACAAGATTCCCATGTCGCACCTTCAATGCCAAGCGGTTCAAACAACCGCGGCTGCAAATATTCAAGGAGCGTTTGACCAGTCACCTTCTGCAGTATGGCTGCCAGCATATATGTAGCCCCACTGTTATAGACAAAATGTGTACCAGGTGCATGCTCAACAGGAGCATCCAGAAACGCCTTGACCCAATTTCCATCTTCACACTGCTGAAGCTTACTTGTTGTGTCCTGATCATGGCCTGTTCCCATCATCAGCAAATGACGGATTTCCATCGCAGCTAAATTAGAATTTATCTCGGCTGGAACATCTTCCGGAAAAAACGATACAACCGCATCGTTTAACGACAATTTCCCTTCAGCAGCAGCGAGACCCATGGCAGTTGAGGTAAAGCTCTTGCTAAGCGAGAACAGCATATGAGGAATATCTGATGCATAAGGCTTCCACCATCCCTCTGCTACTACCTGTCCATGTCTAAGCAGCATAAGACTATGCAGTTCCAGTTTTTTTTCTTTTACAGTATTTAAAAAGGCAATTACAGCAGCGGAGGGTATTCCTTGTGCTTCCGGCTGACTTCTGGGTAAATGAAGTGTAGTCCGTTCCATCATTTCATTCCTCCTTTATACTACTAACTTACTGCAACTTCAGAGGACTGGCAAGCACTTTTGTTAGCGCTATCATAGATGTCTCGTTGAACCATGTTTCCATAAATAACATACTTACTAGCTGAGTTTATTTACTCACATGCAGCAAAGCGCCGATGGCACCTGAATACTCCCCATTTTCGAGAAATATAGGATTTGCCCCTCTAAGCCTCGTATAGCTTTGTACCACATCTTTAAGAAATTCATTTCGAATAAACGACGAACCGATGAATACGACAGAGGATACGCCGCATTGTCCAGCCGCAAGAACACTAACGGTCGCCACCGTTTCCCCTACCATTCCAATGACAGAAGCTAGTAGTTCTTCTTTTTCCAAATCTGCTTTCGATACCATGGGGTCAACATTCCCGAAGTTGCTGGCTGTTAAATCTCCTGGTATAGGGGGCACTGTCCCCTTATAAATTTGACTTACCTTCAAATCTATACGATCTCGTATACCTTTAGCAGCTAAAGGTACAATGCTGTCATAGTCATTTAATCCTGTAAGCAGCTGTGATAGCCCCATCATGGTGCCGCCACCGACCCCGGTACCGCCGACGCGCTGCTGCTCGGTTTTGTCTATATGGTGAATTGAAGTTCCGGTGCCAACATTCGTTAATATGTATGACTCCTCCGTTATTCCACTTGTTGCAAGAAGATGTCGCACACCACTCGATGTTGCTTCAAATTCAACGATTTGTTCAGCTTTTTGACTTAATAACGATCTCAAAAAAGTGGCTTTACCGCCAGTCGTACAGATCTTAATGTTATCTAATCCGTTTATCCAAGATGCCACATGCTCCAAATCAGCAATAGGAAACTTTTCAAATTCGAGCAGATCATTTTTCATATATGCGACTTTGATAAGTGTCCCGCCAGCATCAATTCCAATATTCATCTTGATTTGTCATCTCTTTTCTCCCATTAACATGCTTTGTCCGTACAATCATACACTTGAGCTGAGCATGGCTGGAATATTTATTTCTTTCACACAGGAAGCCCTTGAGAGATTCATCACACATTTTACCAAGGATACAATATCCTGAAGGGGGATCTGTGTCCCATTATAATCCGATAAAACCTTCTCTATTCCATCTTCGTATGGGATCTGAGTTGCAATTTCGCCTGGGTTTATACAGGTTACACCTATTCCGTACTTCTTCACATGCTCCCGCAAAGAATTGCTTATTCCACGCAATCCGAATTTCGAGGCAACAAATGAAATTTGTGTACTGTCATTATTTTCGAGACCTGATGTAGATCCGATGAAGAAAATTTTTGCGTTGTTTGATTTTTTCAAATTCGGCAGCAGCTTCTGGATGCAAGTAATTGCGGATGTTACATTTACATTTATAATATTAACGATTTCGTTAGGATCATCTTTCTCAAAATCGTAGTCATCCATAAATCCTTTGCTTTCCCATATCCCAACATTATATATGAATACGTCTATGACGACATCATGTAATCTACTCGCAATTCTATCGCTTGCTTCATTCAACGCTAGATCAGCTTCAATCCAATAGCGATGAACACCGTCGTTAAGTCCCAAACCATTCGGACAGCTTCTGGAAACTATCCATACGTTATCTCCCGCTTCCGGCAATCCTTTAACGAATGCTTCACCGAGTCCTTTACTCGCTCCAAAAATAATAAAGTTTTTCATATGATCCTCCCATGGTTTTATTTCATTATCACTATTATATTCGTATACTTTATATATAATAATGTTTAATTAATGAGAAAATCAAGTCTTTAAGAGTAGGCGGTGCGTACTACAATACCATGATCCTTTTCCAGCTCGGCCACCATCTATTAGAAATCAACTAAAAACAAGCAACAGCTCCTTATCATCATTCGATAGGAGCTGTTGCTTGTTTTTAACGTTGTAAACTATATTTATGGAGCTTTTCCCGCTACTCTCCAGCCTCGTTTTTTCAACCATTCCCTGCACAGCAATGTCCACGTTCCGACACTTGCATCGTTCTCGGCTAATCCCATACCGTGCGGACCACTCTCGAACATATGCAGTTCACAAGGAACATGATGCCTATTTAATGCTTGTGCGAAGAGAAGGCTGTTCTCCACCGAAACGGCCTCATCGTCTGCCGTATGCCACAGAAAAACAGGTGGTGTATCCGCCGTTACTTGCAGCTCATTGGATAAGTCACGTCTTTGCTCCTCAGAAGAAAATTCCCCAAGCAAATTGACCATGGAATGATGATGACGGAACTCTCCAAAACTGATAACGGGATAACATAAGATAAGCAAGTCAGGACGACTGCTTTCCCTCTCAATTGGATCAAGATCCCCCATTCGCCCTCTGTCGTAATGTGTTCCAACTGTGGACACAAGATGACCGCCTGCGGAAAAACCTATCACACCTACTCGTTCCGCATCAATATTCCAGTCTTTTGCATGATGACGTACATAACGGATGGCACGCTGAGCGTCAAGCATCGGAACAGGATATTTATAGGGCGCGAACCGATACTTCAGCACGCAAGCAGAAATGCCGAGACTATTTAACCATCGAGCGATAGGCTCGCCTTCATTATCAGCGAGCATGCCATAGGCACCACCCGGGCATACAATGACAGCTGCTCTAGGAACATCACTATCAACCAAATAAGGAGTTAATGTTGGCTCTCCCTGCGGTTCTTCGGTAATCAGATGCGGTGCACCTTTTGGCCAAATTACAATCGGAGTTGTCAATGTATACCCTCCAAGCTGTTATGGTTATGTTTTAGCAGCTAGTTTAAATAATTGATCGAATCATATGGGCTGCTGGAGCCTTTGAACGATCCTCCACAAGAGATACATTTTCTTCTTCGGCAGCTTGGGGCACATTCAATAAAACGATGGGAATTAGACCCTTCGTAGGCCGACCAGCCGATGTGATCTCGACGATCAGATCATACCGCGGCTCCTTTAATGCATTAGGCGTCAACTCGAAGAAAAGCTCATTATAGCCAACATTGCAGTGATACTGCTCAAGCGGTACGCTAATATTCGGTCCTGGAGACACGGTCCAACCCTCCGGCAAATGCCATTTGACGTTTAACCACTGCTGTATAAACATCTGGTTGTCCAAGACAAGGCGGAACCTTTTTGGCTGAGCCTCCGATACAAAGGGTTCATTCCGATAATCCAAATAGACCGAAAAGATTTGAAAGTCGTAATGGACCATAAATGGGCTTTGCTTGAACAAATCGGAGGTTTCACGATAAACCCAGCAGTTTACTCTTTTCGGATGATTATATAAATCCTTATCCTCTTTAGTCTCGATTGTATATCCGCGTTCCGCATTTACATAGTCACAATACTCGCTTCCAAGAAAAATCGGTGTCAGCTTTAAGATGCGATCCGTAAGTTCCGTCACCGTCTTCGGGATCTTTAAGCCTTGATCTCCCAGATTGATGCATAAGGTTTTGATCTCGTCCCCAATAGGCTCCAGCCATTCCGACGGCACACGCTCAGGCTCGCCAATAATCCCCATAATGGCGCCAAGTGTTGCCGCTGTACAATCGGTATCTTCACCGCAATTATTCGCGATACAAATGCTTTTGCCAAAGTCGCCTTCTCCGTAAAGCCAGCCGATGATAGTAATTCCAACGTTGCTTGGCGCATCCCAGCCCATTTCCCCGACAGGAACTTCATCCGTCAACAGTTCCGGAGTCATCCCGATAATACCGAAGCTGCCAGGAAGCTCAGTCAGCACACGAATTCGAGCTTCCTGCCAGCTCATACCCGAACGATAACATTCTATAACTGTCCGAACCGCTTTTGCAGATCCGCAATCATCTGGAAGGTATGAAAGTCCGATGTCGATTAACTTATACGTATCGCTCTCTACGAAAGCGGCGCTTTGGATGGCTGCGAAGAACACTTCCGCATAGACACCCTCGTGACTGTGATCGACAACCGCATCTTCAAAAGCATATTTCACAGCGATATCCGGATGGCCGGGTGCGAGACATGCCCATATCTCCGAGCGAATAAAAGCCCCATTGCTGTCACGGAATTTATTGTTTACATAACCGGATAACGGCGGCACGATTCCCATCCGCATATTGTTTTTCCCTGCACCGTATTCGGCCCAGTTAGGAACGATATAAGACAGCCAATATTCGCCCAATATTCGTGAATTAATCATTTTCCCGTGTTTCTCTGCTGCATTTAACCACACCAATTGCAAATCCAAATCATCGTTAGGAAGAACTCCTTGCGTCAGATCATGGGTGTAATAAGTGACATCGAGCACCCCGCGTTTGCATTCAAATGGCGCTCCGAGCGTCCCTCCGACGTTTTTCCCGATCCAACATCCGCGCACTTTGTTCTTATACTGGTCTAATGAAATTTTCATCGTTGCACCTCTTATTCTCATAGTGGTTACATCCATGAGTTTATCAACGAAACAGTACGAGAAACATCGACATTGTTAAGGTTTAAAAATAAATAATGTTAAAAAAAACCGTTCCATTTCATCGATTCTATCGGTTCATATTCGTATGTTCGCAGTGTTGTCAGAGGTACCATAATCTCCTATAATTAATTGATCATATTTAATAGGTACGGGAGGGATTTCATGTCTTTTTTTACGATGTCGAGGCTCGCGAGCCTTGATGTGAGATGGGCTGGCATACAACAGGGCAATGATAACCTCTATATGATGGAGCATTCCAATCCTTTTTTTGAACTGATGGTCGTTGCCGAAGGACCCATTTATCTGCAAGTGGAATCCGAACAGCTGGAGCTGAACTCCGGAGATATCTTCATTTTAAAACCGTGGGAGCGGCATTACAGCTGGAAAAAAACGAACCCCAAAGCCAATTTCTTCTGGGTCCAATTTTCCTGCACGCCTTCTCTGAAGGAAGTCGGAGACTTGGCATCTGGCATCGATTATTCGCTGCTGGAGCACCAGGATTTACGCACCTTTGAATATGAGCATGTCGATGAATTGATCCTGCCTAGGCATTTTCAATTCCCTCGTCCTTATGAACTTCTTTCCCAATTCGAAAAGCTGCTGGAGACCTTCTCAAAACCAGAAGTATACTTTCGTTTTCGCTCAACGCTGCAATTTGCGCAAATTTTGGAATCCATTGCTTTGTCCATTTTAGTCGAATCCAAAAATCAGCGTTACATTCCCGAATCATTTGTTATTTATCGGAAATTGGTTCGTCTATTAGATGAAGCATACACCGACAACCTGTCAAAAGAAGAAATAGAACGCAGCATGGATCGTACGTATGAATATTTGTGTCAAATCTTTAAGAAATATTCAGGTACAAACATCATCAAATATACGAACATGTTAAAAATTCAAAAAGCCAAGTTTTTATTAAAAAGTACAAATCGATCGGTACAAGAAATCTCTCAAGATGTCGGAATCTCGGACACCYTTTATTTCAGTAAACTATTTAAACAATATGAGAAAATCAGCCCTACCGCTTTCCGTGAACGCATGCATCCTTCCTAGCAAACACAAAAAAACCTGCCCATAACAGGCAGGTCAGCAGCTTATTTTCCGTTTTTTTGATACTATTTAAATTTTATATCCGAATACTTCCCCTTAAATTCGATAAACTGTTTCATGTTAGTAGAAGACAATAACGTATTGTTTATTTTAAAACGGTTAAATACGATCCCGCTCACATTATGGCTGTCGTCAACGCCGCTAATAAGAGATTTTCGTGGAAGCTTGCCGCGGTAGATAATGTTGTTAAAGGAGACGTTGCTCACAGAACCAGGCGCAATTCCAGCAGCCATCTCATCTGTCTTGATTTGAAAAAGCATAGAGTCCCCCGGAGCTTCGAACTCATCGATATGAATATTTTTAAAGGCAATATTGCTTATCTTGTTTCCTCCTGTTGCCCAAATTTGAATCGCACCATTATATTTATTCAGATCCCATACGCCTCGTTGATTCAAAATATAGATATTCTCAAAGTTAACCTTATCGATCGTCGCATTTGGCGTATCTCCCAAGCCTAGCAAAATAGGACGAGCATTATCTGCCCAGAATATAGAATCCTTCACCGTTATATTTGAACTCTCACCATAATGATAAATGACAAAATTATCGTCCGTCGTTCTTATGAATACGCCTGAAACCTGCGCATTTTTGCTGCCTGAGAGGTGAATGCCATCAGCATTAACCATCGAACCGAAAAAATTTATGTTCTTGATCGACGTTTGATCCGTAAAGTTCATAACGACTGACCACATCGGATAATCGATCAGTGTAATGCCTTCTACCTTTGAATTAGTGCTTCTCGTAATCCATATCGCCCCGCTTCGTCCCTCAGCGTAATTTCTAGGCCGCAAAAGATCACCACCGTACATGATACCTCGGCCTTTAATTGTAATGTTGCTCAGATCATCTGCAGAAATTGACCCTTTGACAAGCGAGCCTGGTGCCAAATAAACAGTCGTATCGCTCTGACTGATATAAAACGCTTCTCCTGCATGCCAATTGCCATAACCGGTAGACGACATATAATGAGTAGAATCATTGCCATCAGTCATATTGGAGTAACTGGGGAATGCCCCATTTACCGCTTTGCCCTTTGCAATATTTGTAGAATCGTCTCCCTTTTTATAAAGCTTAAATTCGCTTGCCAATGATGTCATTACATAATGACTTGATCCGGTATTACCTAGTAGGACAAGCTTTACAAATCTCGCCTTCACGTTACGCAATACATCGGTGACTGTTCCTTCCCTATTGTTCTCATACCCATCGTATATTTGTACATACGGGTCGTCGACTTTCTCCTTGGCCTCAATAATAAAACGTTGAGGTCCTTTTGCAAACCACTGGGAGTCGGTTAGCTGCTGCACCAAATCAAACTTTTCCAGTTGAACGGTTTCCTCAAGGTCAAGCTCAACCCACATCCCTTTTGGCAGCTCATGCTTGCCCGGCTTAAAATAATACGTATCTTTTCCGGTCGGCAAATATAGCGGGATCGGGTCGCCAGGATTTATGACATAAACGTTTGTGGCATTCTGTGAAGGCGCATCATTCTCAGGCGTGTTTGAAAGGATGTGCAAATTGCCCTCACTCCAGCTGCCATTCACCATAATGGTGGGCTTTAATGGAGCTTTATTATTTTGCGTGAGCGAAAAGATTAATGTATTTCCTTCTGTTTTTTTAGCATTTATTCCATAAGCCGAAGGGCGTATTTCATAATCTTTTATTTTATCCGTGTTATAAGTTACCTTAAACTCAACTGTACCTGTAAAGTCTACGTTAACCATAGCTGCATCCGTAGGTACATCTTGCTCCTTCTGCTCACCGTTCTTTACGTTATAAACATAAAGCTCCTTCCACGTTTTCTGGCCGCTCTCTCTTATCCAAACCGAAAAACTATTGTTTTTTTGCTGCCAAGCTGGCGTATCCCAAGTAACGATTTTTGAAGTGCTCTGCTTATTTTCCTGATTCACAGCATGCGCCTCCCCAACATTCAAAAAAGTTGCTATCAAAAAGAGCACAAGCAACAGCTTCATCTTCATCACAAACCATTCCTCCCGATATGAAGTCATAATAATTCTTGAATCTATCCTTTCACGCTGCCAAGTACGATGCCTTTCATGAAATACTTTTGCAAAAAAGGATAGAGAACAAGCACAGGCAGTGCTGCAAGAAAAATTTGCGAGGCTTTGGTCGTACGGTCTGATACCTCAGCAAGCGCCTTCATATCTTCCGCTGTCAGGTTTCCGCCTGCGGTAAATAACTCCGTGCTTACAACTAGTGTCTGCAGATACGTCTGCAATGGATAATTCGTAGGCGAGTTCATATAGATCAGTCCATCAAACCAGGCATTCCACTGGCCTACGCATGTAAACAACAAAATTGTCGCCAGTGCAGGAATCGAGATGGGAACCATCATTTTCCAGAGCAGCTGCCACTCTGTACATCCATCAACAAGTGCAGCTTCCTGAATTTCTTTTGGTGTTCCGCGAAAGAAATTCAGCAGCAGCACGATGTTGAACACCGCCACAGCGCCTGGAAGTACAAGTGCCCAGATCGTATCAAGCATATGGTAATTTCGAATGACCATGTAGGTTGGGATTAATCCCCCGCTAAATAAAATGGTTACAAAGAAAAACCACACATAGAAGGTTCGCATCGGAAAGTCCGTCCGCTCCTTCGACAACGGATAAGCGGATATAACAACCACCAACAAACTAATGATCGTTCCGAGAACAACCCGCACAATAGAAACAAAAAGCGACTGTAAAAACTCCGGTTTGGACAGTGCGTACCTGTAGGAGCTCAGCGTAAAATCAACTGGCCATAGCTTGACCGCCCCAGCTGTCGCCGCCGAGCTTGAGCTAAACGACAGAGCCAATATATTAATGAGAGGAAGCAAACAAACAACAGCTAACGTAATAAGAAAAACATTATTGCAGATAAGAAAAACTTTCCGTCCCAGTGAATCATTGATGTCCATAACGGTCTCTCCTTTCCTTAAAAAATACGGTATCCAGCTATACGATAAGCCAGCCAGTACGATGCTCCTACAAAAATCAAAGAGACCACCGATTTGAACAAGCCAACGGCTGTTGCAACCGCATATTGAGCATCTATAAGACCTAGTCGATACACAAAAGTGTCCAGAATATCTCCCGTACGATAAACAAGCGGGTTATACAAATTGAATACTTGGTCGAAGCCAGCATTCAGCACGCCCCCAAGCCCGAGTGTCGCGAGCAGCACGATGATGGGAAGCATGCCTGGCAATGTCACATGAATCGTTTGTTTCCATCTGCCTGCCCCATCCATAATGGCGGCTTCGTATAATGTAGGATTAATGCTTGTAAGCGCAGCGAGATAAACAATCGTGCCAAACCCGAATTCCTTCCACACATCCGTGACAACGAGCACATAAGGAAACAGCTTATCATTGCCAAGAAAAAATAGCGGTTCCATTCCAAACCAGCTAATCACTTCATTCAGTAGTCCCTGTGATGGTGAGAGAATATCGATCAGAATGCCGCCAAGAATGACCCACGATAGGAAATGCGGCAAATAAATAAGAGTCTGCACCGATCTCTTGATCGATGATTTCCGCACTTCATTAAGCAGCAATGCCGTCACAATAGGGGCAATTTGACCGAAGATGATTTTCAGAAAAGCAATAAAAATGGTGTTCCATAATACTTGGCCAATCCCAGGCATTTGGAGCATAAACTCGAAATTGTTCCAACCCACCCATTTGGAATCGAAGAAGCCTTTAGCAGGAATGAAATTCTGGAAGGCAATGACGATTCCTGCCATAGGGATATAATGAAACATGATTAACAATAGAATTCCGGGCACCAGCATAAGATGCAGAGGTAGATGCTTCTTCCAAGATCGTCTTCTTTTGACGGTCGCCGCTTGCAACATGATCATTCCTTTCTAAGCTGATAGAGTAAGAAAGGAAGCAAGCCATTCGAGCTGCTTCCTCTCCCTTCTCAGGTTATTGTTTAGCCTTATACCATTCGTTTACTTCAGCCGTAATTGCATCTCCGCCAAATTTCTTCCAATCCGCTACAAACTTATCGAACTCGCTTACATCCGATTGCCCCATAATAATTTTCGTGAACACTTCCAGCTTCATCTTATCCAGTGTGCTTTTCTTGGCTGTCATCGTTGGCGTGCTTGGTCCCGAATATTCATCAACCAGATACTTGTTATCCTTCACGTAGTCGCTGACTACATTCATACCGCCTCCTGGTCCAGCCCATTTATAGGAAGACCAGGCCTGCCCTTCCTCGTTGCTGTCTATAAATTTTCCCGATAACCACAACTGGTAGAGGTCATAATGATGCTTTACATCGGCAATCGGATTATCTACATACTTCCCTGCATCAACCGATTCCTGAACACCGCGGTGAATATTTATCAGCTCCAGTGGATCACTTATGATAACAGCTGCAAATGCCGCAACATTAATTTCCTTGTTTTCTCCCCCGTACCAATAAGCATCCAGACGTCCTTCCGGACCGTATTGCTTCTCTACTGCAAAATTAAGCAGCTTCACGAGCGCTTCCGGATGCTCGAACCCTTTGCGAACGACATAATAATTCCCAACCGGAATGCCGCCTGAGGTACTTGCTGGCTGGTCGTCAAAGGAAATGAGCGGATACGGCTTCCAATCCGACTTTTCCTTCTTATAATGATCCGTCAAAGGCCACCACACGGCACCCTCGCCTGAGTAGAACATGCCCGTTTTGTTACCGGCAATTAATTCGTATGCTTTAGCCTGATCCTTGACCGCAAACTCTGGATCGATCAGACCTGCTTTGAACAGATCCTGCAGCTTCTGCAGCGCCGGCTTGAGTCCTGGTTGTATATCTCCGTAGACGAGCTGTCCAGAATCATCTTTGACCCAGCGGCCTGGATAGGCATGGAAGCTCTCGAAGAAGCCCATTAAGGAATTCAGATCCTTATTGATTCCACCCAGCCCTAGCGTGTCCTTCTGGTTGTTGCCATCAGGATCTTGACTCGCAAACGCCTCGGCAATGCGATATACGTCCTCCATCGATTTGGGCTCAGGCAAATTAAGCTTCTTCAGCCAATCTTGTCTAATCCATAACATCTGCGCACCGGTACCTGTGAAGGTAACACCAGGCAGCGCAAGCAATTTGCCTTCGAAGGTGGAGGCCTTCATTCCGTTGCCTCCATCATTACTTATGACTTGCTTCGTTTTCTCCGAAGCGTATTTCTCAAATACTTCCGTCATGTCCTCGACCATATCGGCATCGACAAGGCGCTTCAGCTCATTAGCTGACACCGTCAAAATATCAGGAATATCGCCAGATGCGATGGTCACATTCATTTTTTGCTGCCACTGTGTCTGTGGAACGCTCCACTTATTGATCAGCTTAATACCCAGCTCCTCTTCATAAGAGCGATACCAAATATTGTTGTCTATGCTGTCGCCCTTCTCGAACTTGATCGACGGCGGCAGCGATCTTACGGTTGTCACCTCAATTGCAGGCTCATATTTGCCCAGCGGAACACCATCGGCTGGTTTGTCTGTCGAATTCGCTGCGCCCTTGCTGTCGCCTGTGTTTGCAGTGTTTTCTTGCTTGCCCTTGTTTCCACTCGCACCGTTATTCGTAGTGCTGCATGCTGATGTTAAGAGAAGCATGACTGCTGTAGCGAGAATTAAATATCGCTTCAAGCTTTTGTGTTGCATGTTCAATCCCCCTTTTGTTGTAAACGCTATCACTTGCATGAATAAAGTATAAGCCCGCTACATCGACTTACGTAACAGGCCATTTCTTTACTTCTGCTTATCTATTTTTTACCTTTGTGCAAAAATTTGCCGAGCAAGCCCATCCATCATCGTTCTTCCAGCGATCGGTAATCCTGTGGGGTATAACCACTTGCTTTCTTGAAGAATCGTGTAAAATGGGGCGGTGAAATAAAGCCAAGCGCGGCACTTATTTCATGAATTTTCAGATCTGGTTGAAGCAGCATCCGCATCGCTTCTTTCAGCTTAGCCTCATGGATATAAGTGAGCACGTTCGTACCTGTCACCTTTTTGAAAGCTCTGGATAAATAAGACGGATTCCATTGTACAATCTCAGATAAACGCACCAAAGAGAGATCCTCTCCTAGGTGATCGTGAATATAGCTCTTCACAAGATCAATGGTTCGGTCGCGGCGTTCAGCCTGGTCCTGCTGCTGCATCTCAAAAATCGTCATTGCAAGTCGATAATAATAATCCATATATGATGCCAGATTCACTTGATCAGCTGCCGGCTGCATTAATACCGACAAATCAATGCGTACCGATAGGCGCTCCTGCAAATTAAAACGATGAATATGGCGCAGGAAAACAAGCGATAGCGCAGAGTAAACCGATTCCATTCGCATAGGCTCAGCTTTGAAGCGAGCCCAGGCCGAATCGAATGCTTCGGCTTGGCCGTTTGCTAAATATTCGCCAAACAAATCCGTTTTGCGCAGCATCTTCGCAAGGTAAAGCTCGGACTCGTCGAATTCAACTTGAACAACACCGTTTCGATCACCGGATTGACGATGATACTCATGCTCCAGCATCGCCCATCGGTCGGCAATGTCATCCCACTCGCAAGGAGACCTGTCCAGCAGAAAAAATAGTGAAATATGGAAAGAGAGCTGAAAGGCAGCCTCTGCATTCTCCGCATATTCCCTAACCGCTAGTCGAGTGTCGCTCCACAAAGCAGATTGTTCAAGTTCAATCGGTTCGCTTAGATGACTGGCTGCCGGTTGTATGAACCAGACCATTGTTTCCTTGTCCACAAATATATACTTCATATGCAGGTGGGAATAACCATACTGCTCCTCGATTACCTTCATCCCTGCGTGCAGCCGCGCTTTTCCAGACTGCCGCGATCCAGAATCCAATCCGATCAGTTTAGCCATCATAAGGAGAACTGGACGCTTCGGATCGAGCGGAATACCGAGCTCCTCGAATTGATTGGATCTGCTGCGCCTATCAAATGATTCATCATAGAGCAGTTCGCTTAACAGCTCGTTTTGAAGTAGCGGCAGCGTTTGCTCCATCTGCTGCATCGCTTTGCCCATAAGACCTTCAATCTGCTGTTCTCCAGCGATATCCTCTGCCAGCTTGCCAATCGTATCCAAAATTTTCTCATGGCCCTCCGTCTTAAGAAGATAGCTGGTATTGTCATAATGGATAGCCTCGTATACATAATCAAATTCGCTATGCCCTGTCAAAAAAACAACTTTGCATCTAGGCCATAACCTGCGAATATGCTTGTGAAGCTCCAGACCGCTTAGAACAGGCATCCGAATATCGGTCATTACGATGTCAAATCTTCCCCTCCTTAACCATTCGAGAGCGCTCTTTCCAGAATAAGCCTTATATAATTCGAACTCGATCGGAAAACGTTCCTGCAGCAGCGTATAGAGGCCGTCTGCAATATCGGGCTCGTCATCAACAATTAACAATCTAAGCATACTCCTTGTCCTCCTTCCATATGGTCAAACGAACTTCCAATCCTCCAAGGCGGCTGCGCTCCACAACAAGTCCGCCTCGCTCCCCGTATTTCATCCGCAATCTTCGGTGTATGTTTAGAAGGCCGGTCGTTTCAATCGTACTTTCATCCGTTCTCAGCAGCTTCTCTAGCGTCTCCAGCCGTTCCTGATCCAATAATAGGCCATTGTCTTCCACACGAATGAACAAACAATCCTCTGCTTCTTCGAAAGTGATAGACAGAAGTCCGCCTTCCTCTATATGATCAAATACATGCTCGAAAGCGTTTTCGATTAAGGGCTGAAGAATAAGGCGCGGTACCTTAACCTCCCGATAAGCGGTTGGAACTTCGCCGCACTTGGCCTTCATCCGCAGACGAAAGCGCCTACCCTGAATTTCAGCATAAATTGTGGCATGCTTGGCCTCCTCGAAAAGCGGTACTTCATCTGAGGAATTGCGGGTAATGTACTGTAAATAGYTGCCCATCTGTGAAGCGAACTGCTTAGCACTGTCATGATCTTCTACCGCAATCATGTTATACAGCGTGAAATAGCTGTTATATAGAAAATGCGGGTTAATTTGTGATTGTAGATGCTTCAGCTCAGCTCGTTGAACTAATATTTTGTGCGTATATACTTGTTCAATCAAATCCCTCATATAACGGGACATTTTATTAAAGCCCTGGAGCAAATATCCGAACTCGCTGCGGCTGTTCTCGGTAATCGTTACGTCCAATTCGCCTTTCTCCATCTTCCTAAATGCGCGCAGAAGCGCAAGCAACGGCCGATGGATCATACGGTACAAGGAAAGACACAAAACAATAATAAAGAAGAGGAATACGGCAATTAACACCCAGAACAGCTGCTGGTAACGATGTAAATTATTGAACAAATGTTTCTCAGGAACAAAATGAATGAGTGAGAACCCGAGAAGCTCAGAGAACCGAGAGGATACGAGCACTCTATCATCTCCCTCGCCGACACTCCTAATATTCTCGTATTCATTAGGTGCACCCGATTTATATTGATCGATGTACTGATCCAAGTAGGGATTCTCATAATGATGAGTGCGAATAATAAAATCTCCGTTCGGATCGCTTAGAACGGAGCCGCTATTCTCGCTGCTCTCTAAAGAGGAAAGTGATTTGCTTAGCTCATTCGGTGAGAGCTCCACAATAATGGAATACATCGCATTTTCCGCTTCGTACAAACCACGCACCTCGTGAACAAGTACAATATACGGAATATGATTGAGGTAATAGATCGCTTTTCCCGGACTTTTTCTAGCCAGCTCACTAGTAGCATTAAATTGCTCATGCATCATCGCGCCCGTTCCCTGCATAGCGGAAATCGTACGGTTAAGGGAGGGAATATGTACGGACACATCCGATATATATACGCTGCTGTTTTTTAGTGCAAACAGCCTGTCCTGTACCATTAATATAGCTTGGCTTTTGTCATATTGATTCATGTAGTCTGGAATAACCGCCAGCTTGTTCAGCGATTCGTCGTTAATTAATTCAAACTGCAGCAGTTGAATCCGTTCGACTTCCTTCTCCATCGCACGTATATTCGCATCAACCCTCGACTCCATCGAGTTGGATATTTCCCTTCGCAGCAGCTCCCTGCCTCCAGAATAAAAGTTGTTCCCAATCAAGATAATCGGAATCAGCAACAATGCCAGCAATAACGCGAAGCGAAGCAACAGTGAGCTCTTTATTCTGCTAAACCCTGTACGGATAAGTACCGCCTCCATTTTTGCTAAGATTGCCATGAAGCAGCAGCTTAGACTCGTTTTTTGTTTCCACTTGCAGATGATGCAGCTTCACCGTATACACTTTTTCATTATTTAGAAGATTGTGCTCAAATGCAATACAAACACTAGTTTAATGTTAAGCGATTTCATGTGCTTTCAACATTGACGTTTTTAACATTTGGACAGAAAAAAGACTAGATAAATCAATAGCTTGATTCATCTAGTCTTCGACTCCATTACATCGATGTCTTATACTATAGGTATACATAAAATAGAAAGAGGTGCCCGATATGTGGAAACACTTTGTAGCTATGGGTGATAGCTTTACGGAAGGTATTGGTGATGAAGTTGAGGAGACCCCATTAAAGAGCTGGGTCCATCACTTCGCCGAGCTGCATGAGCCCGCATTAAAATACACCAATTTGGCTAAACGTGGATTGATAACCAAAGAGATTCGCTTAAAGCAGCTGGAAGAGGCTCTAGCACTAGAGCCTGATTTAGTCAGCCTAATCGCAGGCGCAAATGATATTTTAAAAGGCCGCTGGAACTTCAATGAGTATAAGTCGGAAATGGAGCTCATGATAGATGGGTTAAGCAAGTCAGGTGCTGCTGTTATAATCGGAAATCTTCCCGACTTTACAGCTAGATTGCCTTTGCCTGATGAAAAAAAACGAGTAATAAAAGAACAGCTGCTACAAGCAAATGAAGTCGTTCGTTCACTTAGCAGCGAGTACAAATTAATGCCTATCGATTTCTGGAATCATCCAATGGCTGAAGACAATACCTTTTGGTCTAAGGATTTGATTCACCCCAACTCCATAGGATACCGAAAAATTGGCGAAATCATCTTTAATCGTTGATCAATTTGAATGATTTTTATGACCGATGACCATCGGTGTGAATAGCAAAAAAAGTCCCTAAAGATAGGGACTTTTTTTCTTCCTGATTTAAATATACGTGCCATTAAATCATTTTTCCGAAAGTTCAATTTCTTGCTTTGTTGCTTCGTCAGCTGGTTGGTCGTTTTTCACATATTCATCTTGGTCACTGCCCCAAACATAATCGTAATTCGTAATGTCTGGCTTGTAGTCTTTTTTTGGATTGTCTTTATTATTTTCCATAAAAATCACTCCTTTTTGTTAGTATGCGTTCTCCCATTGAAAATTAATCCATTTGATTTCCACTGCTTCATTTGCCTGTTATTTCGAAATGTTTAAATCTTATTAGGGAGTATGCTAAAATGTGATGTACAACAAAAAATGATAAACTAATCCCATTTACAATAAAGGAGTCGAACGATGTTTCATCCAGAACAATACGAAGGATCAAAGGAGCAAAAATACGATTTGGCCATCCGGCAGCTTCAAGCTTTGCTGGAGGGTGAATCTGATGTAATTGCCAACCTTTCCAATGCATCGGCATTGCTTAATCAATTTTTAGATCGTATTAATTGGGTTGGATTTTACGTGTATCGGGGCGAAGAACTAGTCCTAGGACCTTTTCAAGGATTACCCGCTTGCGTCCGCATTCCTCTACATCGGGGCGTTTGCGGGAAAGCTGCCAGCCAAAGAGTGACTGTCAGAGTTGGAAATGTGCATGAGTTTCCGGGACATATCGCATGTGATGCCGCATCCCAATCCGAAATCGTTATTCCAATTATTATAAACGACGAGTTGTTCGGCGTTCTCGACATAGATAGCCCTGAGCTTAATCGTTTTGACGAGGTTGACCAGCTTTACTTGGAGAAGCTCGTTAAGCAACTGATTCAGCACTTGTAATACCAAATAGCCTGTCTTAACGATAACCCGCAACTTGAAGGTCATATCCAAAAAAATAACGAGCCCTAGAATCGCTTCTAGTGGCTCGTTTTAGGTTGAAATAACTTTGAATTTTAACAATCCTCTATTACAAATTCGTATAGGATAACTTGCATGCCTCGATAAGATCTGCCCGTTCATTCGTCCCCTCTACAAAAAAAGAATTCTCTTGGATAAGATCTATATAAAGCGTACCATTTAAGTGGTCCACCTCATGTTGTATGCATCTCGCCAGAAAACCCTCTGCTTCAATAACGAGCTCTTCACCTGATCTAGTTAACGTTTTCACTTTCACATGTTGTGACCTTTTAACTATGCCATAATATCCAGGAAGAGATAAACACCCTTCAGAGCCAACTTGTTCACCGCTTTGATAGACGATCTCCGGGTTAATCAGTTCAATTAGCCCATCGCCACAATCCATAACAATCACTCTTCTTAGAATGCCTATTTGAGGAGCAGCTAGACCAGCCCCATCATTCGAATCGTAGAGTGTTTCAGCCAAATCATCCAAAAGCTTTAAAATTTTCGGAGTAATACTTTCAATTGGCTTAGCTTTCTTTCGAAGAACAGGATCACCAAAAGGCAGAATTGCTTTTATAGTCACAAACTAAGCCTCCTTTACTTGCAAAGTTGGGGTATGTACCCATAGATCATTAGGTTTACATTCTAAAGCAGTACAAAGTGCATCTAACGTTTCAGCCTTCATTTGCTTCGGTTTCCCTGATATTAGAGCACTGATTGAAGGAGCAGAAAGGTTATAGTTAGCCTTATCCTCTAGCAGGCGAGCCAGTGCTGCACCCGTCCATATTCCTCGATCAGCCATCATTTTTCTGAGCATCCATTCAAGCAAGTTAAACACCCCTCGACACCACATTAGGCAGCAACTAAAATAATTAGGCACTGCCTAAATTTAGAGTATCATTAAAGTCAAATTTTCTCAACAAATTAGCTCACTCTTTTTGTTCAACACTCTTGACTACAAAAAACACAAAAAACCTCTACACCGTGTACCTTCACGCTAGAGAGGTTATATTTTAAAAAATCACTTTTCAATTGAAGATCATTTGTTATTTTATGAATTCCGCATTAGAATGCAGCCCTAAAATCTCAATAATTTCCGCAATCGCTACTTTCTTCGGACCATCCATGAAATAACCTATCAATCCGATTTTAATATTATTCACATGAACTTCTCTTCTCATTTGAGAGAAAATAATCCACATTTTGGCAGTACCTTCTATTGGTACAGGTCTAGCATCATTTAATATAATATTTCCATGTTCGTCTTCAAACTCTGGAAATATAGCAGAAAAAACACCTTCCTTGCTATCCTTAAGATCATAAAAGAAATCAGTGCGTAAACCTTGAAATACAGGCTTCTTCCTGCCCCCTTCTTCATGAGAATAGAACCTATATTTAACCCTAAAATCCGCCTCATGATTCAGTATTTCTTGATACGGTTTCCACATTCGTTTCCCTCCTATCTTGCTTGCCTTCATCTGAATGTACTGTTTTTCAAGTTCAGATATGCTGAATTGATCGTTTGGGAACTCGTTTTTCAGCATATTATTTGTTCAGTTTATTTTCACATGCGACATTTGCTAAAATATCAACGATTTAATCCTCTTTGAAGCCGTTCTTGAAGATTGGCTCGCACCCCTGGCCATTCCTCGGCAAGTATCGAATAATAAGCTGTATCTCTAATACCCCCATCACTTGCAGGGACATGTGCCCTTCGAATACCTTCAAAAGCAGCACCAAGCCGTAATATCGCTGAACGAGAACGTAAATTGCGAGCATCTGTTTTGAGCGAAATTCTAGTCGCCTTCCACGTTTCAAACGCATGGGTAAGCAGAAGAAGCTTAGATTGTGTATTAACTCCTGAACGAATAACTGATGCTGCATACCAAGTGCTGCCGATTTCGGCCACGGTTGGCGGTTTCTCATCCGAAGGCGATGGTCCACTCGCAACGCCTGGAGGCCATGGAGGCGGCCATGAGAAAACTTCTAAATCCAGAAATCTTGTAGTTCCTACAATACGCCCTGTTTCAATATGACGGACCACAAATGGCACTGCACGGCCTTTCTCGTAGGACATTAATGCACACTCTATGTATCGTTCGGTATCCACCCGCCCATTTGGCACATTCGTATACGTATAAAGTGACCGATCTTCCGAGGCTGCGGAGCAGAGATCATCGACGTGGTCCATTGTCATTGGTTCGAGATGGACTAGATTCCCTCGAAGGGTGACTGGTGTTAGCATGGAATCACAACCTTTATATATTAATTATTTGTTGTTTGAAATTCAATTTGTGGAATTGCTTTAAATATAACGTTACGAATTGGTTAGTCAAAGTGAATATTTCTTGCTTTAGATCATTCACTAATGACAAAAAAACTCCCCACAGACAAGCAATACTGTAGAGAGGTTTATTTTTAAGAGAGATACGTAATCTTGGAAGCAATTGATGTTCTTGGCTTAGTATTTGGAACTTCTGCTGGATAACCAATTCCAAATACACCAATAACATCGTAATCTTCCGGCACATCTAAAATGGTGCGGTTATGAGCCAAAGCCCCCAGAGAAGCCCAATACATACCAACACCAGCTTCATGAGCGGCTAATAAGAAGTTCTGTACAAAACATGAGACAGCCATAACATTCTCGTCGCGTTCAAATGAAGTCGAACCTGGTTTAGACAATACTCCAATAACGACAGGCGCTTTGCCAAAGTCCGTTTTATGATTTAATTTAGTTCTTGTTTCTGGTCCAATAAACAGGAGCTCCCAAGGCTCGTTAAAGCGATGGTTTGGCGCATAGCTGGCAGTCTCTAGCCAAGAAATCAAATCACTTTCGGAAATGGGCTGAGAACTGAATGATTTGATACTTCTACGGGCTCTGATTGCTTCAGTTACTGTCATTTTTCTCATCTTCTCCAATCCTGTTATTGTCGCTTTCAGGAGCTGCTTCGCGAAGCTCAAACGACTGGATAAACTCCTGAATAATCGCATCCGTAGCTTTTAATTCACCGCTTATAACTAGTTTGATGGCGTCGTATTCTGGCTGATTCAGTTGATGCAGTAAAGTTGAGCGCTTCGTTTGAAGTCTCTCCAGGAATGCAATCGCTCTGCCTCGGCGAAAGGTTTGAGCGCTTGAAGTACGCTCATGTCTTCTACCGTCGTGTTCATGTCCCCGATCTCTGTGTCCTCTGTGTTCGTGATGCCCTATGTGTCCGTGTCTTCCCTCGCGCATCGTTACTCCTCCTCAAGTTGTATACATTTGTATACAAACGGTTTATGTATACAAATGTATACCGACTCGAAGTGAGCTGTCAAGAAATTACTTGTTTACCATTTTTATTTAGAGAGATAAGACTCCAGCCTTGCCTTAACCGACGGCCATTCCTGATTCGTAATGCTGTACATTACTGTATCGCGAATATAGCCGTCACTTAACACGCGATGGTTGCGCAGCACCCCTTCTCGAATGCCACCGATGCGCTCAATAGCTGCCTGTGACCTCGTATTACGAAGATCCGCTTTAAGCTGTACTCTGATCATGTTGTGATTGTCGAATGCTTCGCGCAGCAGCAAATATTTGCATTCGGTATTCACCCTTGTCCGCCAAACGCTGGGGTTCATCCAGGTGTAGCCGATTTCCAAACCGCGATGCTCTGCTGAAATATCGAAAAATCGGGTACTCCCAACAATTTTATTCTGTACCTGATCCCATATAACAAAAGGAATGCAGGTTCCCGCTGCCTCTTCTTTTTTGGCTTGCCCAATATACTGCTCGGCATCAGCTAACGAAGAAATCCCTTTCAAAGACACACCCCAAATCGGTGTGTCCTTTGCCGCTTCCAGCAGCATGTCAGCATGATGCTCCTCCAACAAGGTCAGCTTTGCGCGCGTTCCTTGCAATGTGTTTTTTTCTGTATTCATTACCGTGACCTCCGATTTTATATAAGAATAGTATCTCTGTTATGGTGTGGATTCCGTATTGCTTGTTTACTTGAAATGTGAGATTGTTGTCATTATATGATGCATATCGGATTAGTAATAGATCCATTTTCGATCCATTTCATTAGACCACTTTAGAAACGGCAGGTAAGCAAACATGACTATTTATTTAGCTTTAGAGCCGTATAAGGAACGTTACACCACCAAATATGAGATGTTGTACCATGCGCTGCGGGATGCTTTGATGGAAGGCAAGCTTGTCCATGGGGATAAGCTTCCTTCTAGCCGGGAACTAGCGAGGATGTATGGATTTTCACGCGGTACAGTTTCGAATGTACTTGAAGCACTCGCAGCTGAAGGCTATGTGGCTCCCATGACCGGCAGCGGAACATACGTTAGTTATCAGACTACGAACCTTTCTTTGCTCCCTTTTGCCAAGAGAGAAATACAATTGTCTGAATGGGGGGAGCGGATTGCAGGCATGGCAGTTCATGTCAGGGAAACAGATACCCACATTGATGGGACGGATAGCCATCAGACATTAGTAAATGATGGTTCAGAGCATTCAAAATGTTCCGAGAAAATATCCTTTCAACTGGGAATAACCGACATGAGCTCGTTTTCGAAGGAAGACTGGAATCGGTGCCTGTATGATGAAACAAGGAAAATGACAGAAAAAGCTAATATCGATGCACACAAGCCGCTTGGTGTGGAAACTTTGCGCGAAGCCATCGCTAAGCATCTTCAGCGCTATCGGGGTATTGTTGCTAATTCGGAGCAAATTGCGATCGTAAACGGATCGATGCAAGCAATTGCCTTGTTGACACAGCTTTTAGCAGGCTCTGGGGATGCCGTCGTAGCCGAAAGCCCCGGTTATTATGGGATTCGGAAAGCTGTGCTTGCTTCAGGAGCAATGTTGATTGAAGGTGAAGTTGACGATCAAGGACTAGTTCCGCAACCGTGGAATGCCAAGCTGCTTTTTGTTACACCGAATCGCCAATACCCAACGGGGGCTGTGTTGAACATGGAGCGAAGGCAGCAGCTGCTCCAATGGGCCGCTGATCAGAGTGCATTTATCGTCGAGGATGAATATGACAGTGAATTCCGCCACCGAGGCAAACCGATTGAGACGCTCAAAAGTTTGGAAACTTCAGCTGATCTCGTCATATACACAGGAACATTTTCCAAAACGATGATGACGGATATAAGGCTTGGTTTTGTTGTTCTGCCGAGAGTTTTAGTCGTGCCCTTTGCTAGAGCAAAGGCGTTATATGAGCCGCATCCAAGCGCAATTCTTGAGCAGCGGGCACTCGCCTCGTTCATGAATAGCGGGCTGTATGAACGGCATTTGAGACGAATGAAGCGAATATACAGCCACAAATTCACTCTTTTGCGCGACGCGTTGAAACGATTGACCATTCCGATTCGCTGGGTTGAGGGAGATGCAGGTTTGCATATATTCGGTTGGTGGACAGGAGCACAAGAGGATTATGATGCTTTTGAGAAGGCTTGCAGGGAAGCAGGCGTCGAGTGGGTGAAAGATCGAACGAACCGTAATCGGATTGGCATAAGCCTCGGCTTTTCCCACCTCACTGACGATGATTTGACAGTCGGGATAGAAAGAATGAGCAAAGCTTGGAAGCACATAGAATCAACATTTTAAATTCCAACAACCAAACCCATTCTCACCGGACACCAAACCAAGCTAATCAGATTGATTGTTAAGCATGGATAATCTATTAAATTACACCTATCTATTAAAATAGTTCTCTATTCAAACCTATGATATAATTCAACCATTACAGCGTAAGGTTTCCATAATATGCAGGTTATCCCTCACATTCTCAGTACGAGACAAGGAGAGTGAACGTATGAGTACTTCTACGATTAAATTAATAACAGGCGCTAATGCTCCACTTGGCGAGGCGGCCACAGTGAAGGTTTCCATTTCCTGCAAGAATTCGCCAGCAGAGCTCGATGTCAGCTGCTTTATGGTAGGCTCTGACGGTAAAGTTTCATCCGATGATTATTTCGTATTTTATAACCAGCCTGCGGATCCCGGGCGCATCGTGCAATTCACTCCACAAGACAAATGGAATAGTGAATTTATCATTAATCTTACAGCCCTCCAGTCATCGAAGGTTCAAAAATGCGTATTTGCGATCACCCTTGATGGACCAGGAACGTTCGCAGATGTAAAGGGATGCCAAATCACTGCCGAAACCTCGGTGAATAAAGTTGTATATGAAATAACAGAAGGAAATGCTGAAACCTCACTAGTGCTCGCCGAGCTGTACCTGCATTCAAGCGGCTTTAAGCTTCGTGCGGTTGGCAAAGGTTTCCACGGTGGTTTGAAACCGCTCGCAGAAGCTCATGGCGTAAACGTTGCTGAGGAAGAAGATACAAGCAGTCCCCCATCCCCTGCAGTTCCGACGATTCAAGCCGATCAAGCACGCTCAAAAGCTGTATCCGAAATCAAAGCTGCACGCTCAAAAGCTGTATCCGAAATCAAAGCTGCACGCTCAGGCGCAGCGAGTTCCTCGGCAAGTGCTGCGCCATCTAAAATTAATTTGAACAAAATTGATTTGTTGAAGCAAAAGGTGGCTATATCGCTTCGCAAAAAAAATATCGATCAGCAAAAAGCACGCGTAGCTGTTATATTCGACGCCTCTGGATCCATGTATGCTCTCTACGAAAAAGGCGTCGTGCAGCGAGCCTTTGAGCGGGTACTTGCAGTTGCTGCAAGCATGGATGACGATGGCATGATGGATGTCTGGTTCTTTGCCTCGAAGAGTCAACGAATGAAGAGCGTAAACGAAAATGAATACGAAAATTACGTTAAAAATACATATCCGGCCCCTCGCCTATTTGGTGGACTCGGCGCTGGTAATAATGAACCTCTCGTTATGGCCGATATAATCAAGAAGTATACACAAGAAGAGCCTTCAAAAATGCCAACCTATATAGTCTTCTTCAGTGATGGCGGCATCTATGAAACGAAGAAAATTTCGAAGCTGCTTATTGATAGCTCCGGTCAAAATATATTTTGGCAATTTGTCGGCCTCGGTAATGCCGACTTCGGCGTGCTGCGTAAGCTCGATGATTTGAGGGGACGAGTACTCGATAACGCCGATTTTTTTGCGCTGGATGATTTGGACCAAGTTAGTGACGAGGATCTGTATGATCGACTATTCAATGAATACCCGCAGTGGCTGAAAGATGCTCGGGCCAAAGGTATCATCAGCCCATAGCAAGCAGCAGACAAGTCGATAGTCATGAGCACCGTTCAGCAATGATCCGTGCTCATGGCTTTTTCACGTTTTGCGTTGTTAATTTTGCATATACAACAAAAAACACCATCACTTCTCCAATGATTATGTAATTGGGAAGTACAAGAAACAAATCCACTGTAAAAAAAGCGACTAGCAACCCTAAGAAAAGCATTAAATGTGATATGCCCAATCTTTGATGTTCATGTCTATACTTATGGAAAACTAATGAGGTTGAAAAAAAGTAGAGCAATACAGATCCAAACATATAACCTAACATAAATAAATAATCTAATTGTTTCAAAAATAACAACTGAATCGAAGCTGCGATCATACACATCGATAAATAAATGAATAAATGTCCATAAATAATCGTTTGTCCTGCAGTCTCTATTGATTTGTTTACTTTCTTCTCGACGTTATCAAAATATTGCCACCACATAGCGATGATTAACACAAAAGTAATTAACGCAAATAAGATAGATTGCCACGTCCAGTTGCTGGACTGCAATACAGCTAGTATGCTGATTACGGATTCGCCAAGCAGAATAAGGGTAAACAGTGAGAAGCGTTCTAATAAATGATGAGTATTTACCGGGCTTTTCACTAAATATTTTCGACCGATTAAAGGCAGCAATATGTCTACAGCTATTCCAGCATACAAAACGGCATAACGTATCCACGAGTMAAAAAATAATGATGATGCAGATATGACCAAACCAATCCAAAAGCGACTCCCTAAATACTGAGCAGTGATTTTTTTATGTGCTTCTTCTGTCTTATGTACCGCTAAATATTGAATGGCCGTCATAGCTCTTAAACCAATATAGCCTATTAAAAATGAAACATAATATTGATCAAAATCAACCGATAAGCTAGCCGTCATTATTAATACAAAAAATAATTGTAAAATCAGAAATATTCTGTGAGACAAGACATCTTGTCCGAAGCGATTTACAAAAAGCGACTGCCCCACCCAAGCCCACCAAATCGGAACAAAGATTAAAACGAATTTCCCTAAGTATTCTACTGGAATGGTGCCATTCTCGACATGCAGCAGCACATGAGCTGCTTTTGAAACTGCCGCTACAAAAAGCAGATCATAAAACAGCTCCAGCCAGGTAACCTTCTTTTCAGCAGATCCTTCTTTCTGTTGTAATCCTAATACTTGCTTAATCATGGTTAGTGCTCCTTTTCGATTGGGGTGCTGAACCCCCGCTATCAATCTTTTTAAGTACTAACCTATCTTAGCGGATGTGGACGAATACGAATAGAGAAATCTGATTATTTTCTGATCGAGCAAAAAAAGAAGAGCAGGCTATCGCAGCTCCTGCTCTTATTATAAAATTAAAAATGCTTTTCCATCGCTTCTTCGCAGCGAAAGAAACCATTTTTGGAGTAAAACTGCACACTATTGCTGCTCGGCCAAACCAAAAGGAACTCGACTTTATTTTCTTTTGACCAATGCTCCATGGCCAATTGAATGTCGCTGCCAATTCCTTGATTTCTAAATGCTGGTCGCGTATATACGTTGGTCACGTATCCATAATAAGGGTCCGGGGATTTACCGGGTCTCGGTACCTTATGAATGAGTTGAAGATACATATGTGACACTATGCTTCCTGAATCTTCTGCTACCCAAATATACCAGTCTCCGCTTTTCATTGCTTTAACTAAGAATTCATAACAAGTCTGATGGAACTCCTCGTAGTTTAGTGTAATATCGCAGTTCTCCTCTTCCGAGAACTCCCAGCGCATTCGAACAAGTTCATCGATATCTTCCAGGGTAGCAAGGCGTATAATGGACATGATTACCTCCCTTTTTTGAACTTCACAGATGCAGTTCTTCCACTACGCTTCTCTGATAGCAAGATGACCATCCGAGGGTTTAGCGAGTCTTTTATGATTCGTTTTTTTACTATGCTTCTCTAATTTTTCGCTACCCTTGTTTCACGAGGTTCTCTGCAGTACGGAAAGCTAAAGCCATGATCGTCAACACCGGGTTAACACCGCCATTTGTTACGTGAACAGATCCGTCGCTCACCCAGAGATTGTCGTATCCATGTACACGACCTGAGGGATCAGTGACGGAAGTAGAAGGGTCATTGCCCATGCGAAGTGTACCTGCCTGATGCTGTCCGGCGCTAAGCCCGCCACCTGCCCGAGTTTGCCAAACTTCACTTGCCCCAGCAGCCCAGAGCCACTTCTCTGCTTGCTCTCCCAGCATGGCTGATGCTCGCAGCGACTCAGGATGGACGCTACCCGAGAGCTGAGAAACAGGTATGCCAAAGCGATCCTTTACCGCATTCGATAGCCGCACTCGGGATTCCGCGCTCGGGATCTCTTGGATCGGCCCCTGAATTTGGCTGGTGCGCAAGAAGCTCTGCCGCATGGTTTCCTTGCCTGCGCTCCCCCATCGCGCCGCATTCGGGGCAAGCGCTCGATACCAGTGAATAAGCGGCAACCGAGTGAACTCGTTGGCAAGCAACCCTCCCCCGATAATGCCCTCGTTACTATGGTCAAAGCGGAAAGTAGCAATGCTCACTCCCGGACCAAGACCGTCTTGAATCGGTTCATCAAAGAGGCCGTAAGCACCAGAGTAGACATGGCCTTGAAGGTTTCTTCCTACTTGTCCGCTCCGATTGCCGATTCCATCCGGTTCTAATTCCGTTGCCGAGTTGAGTAGGAGGCGTGCGCTTTCGATAGCTCCGGCGGCAACTACAACATGCCCCGCACGTATTATCCGTCGCTGGATTGAGCCCTCCAATTGCTGCACGAGACGAACCCCAGTAGCATGTTTTCCACCCTCGGTTTCAATGCGCTCCACCGTAGTATCACAGATCAGGTCGCAGTTACCGGTTGCGAGAGCCCTCACTAACATCGTATTATGCCCGCCATTCTTGCTATTGGTCGGGCAGGCAAATCCAACACACTGTCCGCACCGGCCGCAAGCTGGCCGACCGTCCCTATCAACGGAGTTGATGAGCAGCGGCACCGGACCTGCTTCCCATCCCAACTTTTCTGCTGCTCTAGCTAGACGTTCTGCCTCCAGCGTACGTGACAGCGCTGGCATTGGATAATCCTGTCGTCGCTTCCCGCGTCCAGAATGGGCATTCCCATCACCAGAGACGCCAACTTCCCACTCGGCTCGCATGTAATACGGTTCAAGTTCTTCATAGCTAATCGGCCAATCGCTCAGCGAGCTCCCATCTGGTATTCCATAGCGACTCGCCATGCGGAAGTCATCTGGATGAAATCGCCATGCTTGCGCCCCGTAAACCCGTGTCCCTCCACCCAGCGTCATTGCATTATTGTGATAGTCCCCATCAATAGGCGACGTAATTCGCTCATCTCCGCCCGCCAATAGAATCGTACGAGGGCTGCCTTCCATTCCTGGTCCTGTGTTATGACCATATTTGCTAAAGCGATGGTTGCGCAAATGATCACTGCCTACCTGACTGTATCGAAGCCAGCTTCCACGCTCAATAACGAGAACTTGAAGCCCTGATTCAGCTAATACAGCCGCCGCAACCGAGCCGCCTGCGCCAGCACCTATGATGACCACATCATATTGGTCCCGAAGCTGATCGAATTTTTTTTGCGGTAAATCTATTTCTGGGGCCGTGTCAATGCTTTCGGGGACAGGCCCCGGACGAAACCCGATCATTCCCCATGATCTGCCTTCACTATTCCCGCCAAGCTCCGGGCTTCCATAATATCCTTCAACGACCAGACACAATAAAGTGTCAAAGAAACGTTTGGATGAAACAGGCCAGCCGCCAAAAGAATCATGCTCAACGTCGCGCAACAATCGATCCTTCTCATGAGGCGATAGTTCCGAAAAAGGTTGGTCATGGAGAGCTAATGCCTCTGCTTCCAATGCACGAAGTCCTGGTTCTATCAGATCCGTCCAGACAGCGGTATCCTGGGCAGCAATACGTTTCAGGTATGCTATAACTCCTCCATCGGTCGCCGACGGCCATGCATCTCCTGGAATCAATTGATCTGCAACCGCTTCCAAAATTAATAGAAGCTCGCTCGAAATATACTCTTGATCGTCAATCCTCATCGAACCTCCACCACCCATTGGCTTTTAACAGCAGCGTCTTGACTCATCCTCATGCACGCTCCTCCTTTATTTGCACAACGATACCTTAACAGCTTGCTTCACGCAGTCCCCAAGTTCTTATTAAATATAGCTTCATTTCCATATTATACTTTTCACTGAGTTGTTCAAGTGTTTTTCATTCTTTGTTCATTCAAAAATAGTAAACGACTATTCCTAATGATTAAATTTAATATAAAACAAAAAACCACCGTTTTGGAAAACAGTGGTTATAGGCTTAAGTTCGCAAATGCCCATAAACTAGAGCTTTTCTGGATGTTAAAACGCATATCAAGCATACGTACAAATGACGCTTTGGCCGAAATAGTTAACTTAATGAGGTAGGATACGTTCTGTCAGACTGGATAAAACTAACCTCTTGCCCCTAAGCATGCTTAATTACAAGCATATTTCCCTCATCAATGATAATCGGCGGTTCAAAATGAATCCTATCTTCTACGATGATATAAGCCAAACTAGCATCGCCTAATTCGATTTGTTTAATCGTTTCGATTCTATTTTCGGGTAATCCAATCGATTTCAAGACCAGCTTGCCGCCCAGTAATTGTAACTGCGTCTGTGTCTTGCTTTGCTCGTAGACGCCCCAGCCCATATCAAGCGACCATAACGTACAAAACTTATCCAAATCCGACTGAACAGGTTTGAATCCAATCATGCCTTCGACCATGTCATATTCGAAGCCGCTGAAGGCTTGCAGCAAGGAGTAACTTGCCATAGATCTCGCGTAGTTGCTGCCGCATTCGATCTCGTTCCACGGATTGCGTTTTTCGCCGTCGTAACGCTCCCGGATTGCATGAACAATGGAAACCCCCTCATCGATGAAACCCTCTTGAATCATGTGCGCAGCCGCTTGGTATTCGAAGCCGGTCATCGTCTCTGAGTTATAAGTGAGTGGAATCGCCGGCTTATTTCGGCCCTCTGGCCAAGTGCAGATCACGAGTCCGCCCTCGTCGTTAAGAGAGTACAAGCGCCAAGTATTCGCTTCCCGCCTCATGCTGGATTTGAAATTATACCGATACAACGACTTCAAAGCTGTACGCATCTGTTCCTTATCGAAAATTTCGCCCAAACCGCATAAATTAGCGTGCCACTGTGCAATGACTTGATCAATGACGCAGCCTTCCCCAATCTGGTATTTGATTTCCCCTCGTTCATTGTTCCAATACGTGCTGACGGTATCCGTGTCGAATGTATCGAGCAGCGATTTATCCGATAAATCGACTTGTTGCACGTAGTACTCGCCATTGAACAGATGCTCATCGATCCATCGCTTTCCCGATCGAAACAGGCTGTCAAATTCGTCAGCAGTTTCACTCTCACCCAAGAATGCCGCCATCTCCGCTCCCGCTTTAAGGGCCGCTAAGTAAAATCCGCTCAGCCAAGAATTCGGGCCGTATAGCTCCATGTCAAGAGTGTGATGCTGCCTGCCCGACAATACGCCCGTTTTATCTGGATCCCATTTGTCCTCGTTTGTATCGGCCCAAGCGTACATAATGCTTTGCTTGATTTCTGGCCAGACGGACGTAAGCCACTCTGTATTGCCCGATATTTTCCAATCTCGATATACTTTAATAACGCCGCCGAATTGGCCATCCGCGCAAGCACGGGAATCCATCCGCTCGCGTCCGAGCGGGAGCATTAACCGGAATGACATTCTCCCGTCTTCGCGTTTATTGTATTTAAAATCTAAATCCCGCATGCTGCGCTCTAGGCGTGGGAACAGGAATGGCAGAGCATAAGCATAATTCCATACATGCGTACAGGAACCTTCGCAACAGCCAGTATCTTCGATGTTGCCTTCGAATCCATAGAAGGAACCGTCGGTTAGACGTAGTGTTGTTGCCGATTTGACCACGGATAAATTTGCGGACACTGCATCAATGACGACATCTGGCACCGTCGATGAGAACAACGCATCTTTGAACTTAACGGTCTCGCTGTAAAGACGATCCCAATGGTCAAACGCATACTTCGCGCATGCGCTGGAATCCTCAAACAGCGTCGCATAATAATTTTTCCAGCTGTTAGAGCCTAGCGGATTGGGATTCCAATAGTTTTCCACGTTTGGAAAGTTCCAACTGATCGTGAACCGAATCTTTCTCTTTTCTCCGGGTTTCAGCTCAATATGAGCGGCAAGTGATGCCGTGTCTTTGCGAACCAAAGGCGGCTCAGTCACGGGATACTGCCGATTTTGCAAACGTCCTTGCTGCGTGAGGTCATGCCAGAACATCTCGAGATTGTCGCACCAGCCGCCGCGATACCAGAATTCTTGGTAGCTGACATCTGATGCATCAGTTGACAGAGTGATATCGCCGAACTGAGCGTGCGCATCGTCATGCTGGTCAGAGCTTAGCTTAATCATGTGTATGCATTCGCCTTCGGTGCCTTCCATCATGCTGTAGCGGTGATTTACCTTTTCCGTCGGAATGGGGTTGCCAGCCGAGAGGCATAACGTGTACGCAATCGTTTCATGATTTGTATTTTTAATTTCCCACTCAAAAAAAGCCGCGGGAAGACTTGAGTCATCCTCTTGGAGTGGTATGAACGGGTTAAAGGCCACTAATTCGACGCGCCCGGGGAAATCGATTTCCGCGAATGACATGCCTGCCAACGGGAATTCGCCACTGAATTCCACTTCCCGAAAATGCGGCATACCCGCCATCGTCTGGCTTTCAGGTCCGAATCCATATCCGCTATGAAGCGGTGCTCCGCGAAGATGTTCGCCGACATAAGGCGCTTGCAAATCGCCGTTCAACACCCGCGCATCAAGCATTTTCCCCTCCCGCTCCGCCTTTATTGCGAAGTGGCTAAAACCGTTGAAACTCTTCTTGTTTGGACGGTTGAATATTTCCCAGTCCACCAACCGCCCATTGCCCGCAAGACCGATGCTTCCGCTGCCGATTCCTCCAAGCGGAAAACTTATTTCTCTCATTTCAGTACCCTTATACGCCTTTTTCACGCTTATACCCTCCCTTAAGATCATGGTATACTTGAACAACAATCCACCTTCATCTTAATGGAATATAAGCTATATACCTGTATATATAAGATCTATTTTTTATGTATAAAACGATTATTTTATAATGAAAGAGGCAAATTACGATGAGATTAGAGGACTACACTATCGCTCCTTATGTTCGCGAATCAGATTATGCGATCCGTCCACCCTTTTTCTTAGGCGAGCGCGATTTGCTGGATTATATCATTTTTTACGTGCAGGAGGGTTCGTTCGAAATCGAGGTCAACGGTAACGTTCATCTCCTGAATGCAGGAGATCTCTGTTTGCTTCAGCCCGGGGACGTACATACAATCAAAGGCATTACCGATACGATCAATCCTTACGTGCATCTGGATTTCTTTTATAATTCAGAGAAGGATAAGAGCTTTATCACGCGACCAGGACAATTGGACATGTCCCCCTACTCCACCTATTCACAACCTAGATTGCATGAATGCGATTCCTTACTCATTCCATTTAAACTTGAAACTCCGCACTCCGTTAAGCTGCGTGACCTCGTCTTCAAGATCATCGAATGCTGGCAGTCACAAACCTATCTAGGCATCATGGAAGCCAATCAGCTGGCTTATGAATTTCTGACCGTGATTTTCAAAAGTTATATGAAGCCACAAGCTGCCTCGTCATCTCGTCGTCCTTTCTTGAACTGGATTACGTCCTATTTAGCGTTTCGCATCTCAGAACCTATCAATGTTAGCGATATGGCCAAAAGAGCAGACCTTTCTCCCTCTCGATTCACAGTACTATTTAAGAAACAATTCAATATGACACCTTATCAATACTTACTCAACTTGCGTATCCAGCATGCTCAGGAGCTGTTGAAGGAAGGCATGTCCCTGCAGCAGACGAGTGAATATTGCGGTTTCACTGATGTTCATCACTTATCCAAAACTTTCAAGTCCATAGCTGGGGTCAATCCCGGTTATTTCAAAAGGAACTATGATCAGGAACGACGTCATTAACTACATTTGCCGCCCGTACCAATCTTTTTCTTTAACTTGAACCTTTATCCGGTTTTACACCAATAAATACTGGCAAGCTTTTAACCAGCTGGCCTTCCCCAATCTCTCTCGGAAAAAATGCAATGAATAGATCGGATTTGCCCACCCTTTTTCCTGTAAACGAAAGCTGAAACGAATAGCCATTTTGATTAAAACTGTCCATCCACTTACGCATGAGGCCTAGCTTGGCAGCTGTCTCTGGATTCATCATCTGTACATACCCATCAGGAAAGGATATTTCTGGATATTCATAGCGGTATCCCTTAATTTGCGATAGTTGATCCATTCCCGACTGTTTTACTTCGAACTCATACGGCTGCGGTTCACTGTTCCATTCATTCCGGGTATGAGATTGGTTCGACGTGCAAATCAGAATCCCCTGTCCTGGTTCAATTAACCTCTCTTCAAGAGCCGTCCCCCAAAGCAGCACATCAAGTCCAGTAAAGGCTTGCCCTTGATTAATTAGGCCGTATAAAACCTTTGACGAAATGCCAACATCCCCTGCTGCGAAGGAGTTCCAGCTTGAGAATGCCAGTTTGGGTCCATTGATTTCTTCAATATGATCCGTGAAGCGGATCTTGCTGCGCAAATGAAGTACCTTCGTATGTTGGTTAAAATCTGAATCCGTCTCATAACCCCGCATTGCCGCTTCAGTTGGAATATCCAGCAGCTCCGCCGCCAGCACCAGCGCGTCTTCAGCAAAGACCCTTTCTTTCTCCCAAATAGCCTTTAGTTCGGCAGGGTTCACACCAGGTGAACAAACCTCAGCCCATTTTGAAGGCAGCCCATTCCGTTTTCGGGGACGACTCCCCTCGAACATCTCATTGAATAGATTCAAGTCATTGATTATCGTATCGGCCATCCTACCATTCCGGTACAGACGCATGAAGAGCAAGTCGCTATCGTGTACGAGGGAACCAATAGCAGGCACTCCAGCAGATGCCGAGATGGAAGTGCCAAGCGTGTCCATCGCATCCATGTCCTGTTCGTCAAGTCTTTGGTCGTAGACGGAAATCCACCGATCAGAGGAAATCTGCAAAATAAGGGAGCGATCAGCCGATTCAGCGTTGTCTGTTTCCTCATATTCGTCCCCTACCAGCCTATTTCTTACGGCAAGCACCAGTTCTTCGAGCAGCTTTGCGCTATCCTGCACACCGGTGAAAACCTGGATATTTGAAAGAAATGTACCCATTATCCACACTCCTAACTTAACTTTTCAAGCCCATTCACGTAATTATCCATTTATTTTAACACATATTGGAATTAAACCTTGAGTCCATTCTTAAAGTTCTGTAAAACAGAATGATCGAATCTAACGTTTGTTGACTATAGTATCAAGTTTGTTATCTAGAAGCATCAAATCCTCCTATTATACAATGAGCTTAACAAGTGCAACACATCCGAGAAGACACCGAAAGGAGTAAAAGGCATGAAATCGACAGTTGAACTTCAAGATAAAAGAAAGCGCTTACGAATTCGTTGGCACAAGCAGGATACGGAACTCACCCTTTTGGCATTGCCTACAACGATATGGTACATCCTGTTTTGTTTCTTACCTATGTTCGGGATCATTATTGCCTTCAAAAACTTCAAAATTAGCGGCGGGTTTTTGAGCAATGTATTTAATAGTCCTTGGGTAGGCTTCAAAAACTTTGAGTTCTTATTCAAGTCAAATGACGCTTGGATCATTATTCGAAACACCATTGGATACAACATTATTTTTATCGTTCTAGGTATTGTGTTGCCCGTTCTCTTCGCTATTATGATCGGGCTGCTCCACAGCCGCAAAGCAAGTAAAGTCTATCAGACGATGATGTTCCTCCCTTATTTCTTATCTTGGGTTGTCGTATCTGCTGTAGGCTGGGCGTTCCTAAGCTTTGATAAAGGGATTCTTAATCAATTGCTCGTCAACATGGGCGGCGATCCTGTTAACTGGTACATGGAGCCGGCTTACTGGCCGTACATTCTAATTCTCTTAAATGTATGGAAAGGCTTAGGTTATGGCATGGTCATTTATCTGGCAACCATCACAAGCCTTGACAGCACGTACTATGAAGCAGCTGTAATTGATGGCGCTTCCATTTGGCAGCAAACTCGCTTTATTACATTGCCTATGCTCAAACTCGTTATCGTCATGCTGTTCATTCTGTCAGTTGGACGTATATTCTACACCGATTTCGGCTTGTTCTTTCAGGTCACGCGAGATTCCAATTCATTGTTTAACGTGTCTACCACCATCGATGTCATGGTGTATAAACAACTGAAATCCGCTACCTTAGGAATGGCAGCTGCTGCCGCATTCGTACAGTCCGTTCTGGGTTGTGCAACTATTCTAATCGCTAATTGGATTGTTCGTAAAATCGATCCTGATAGCGCGATGATGTAAGGAGGTAAGACCATGTCAACGAGAAGGACTTACGAAACAGGCCTTGAGAAATTCAACCGTACAAGCAACGTTGTAAACCTATTTTTCAACCTGATCTTTATCGTATTGGCGCTGATCTGCGTCATACCCGTAATTGTAGTGCTATCCATTTCACTTTCCAGTGAGGACTCCATACGTGAGACAGGATATCATATATTGCCGGTTGCATTATCAGGCGAAGCATACGCTTATGTGATCAAGCAAGGTACGATGATTTTGCGGGCGCTCGGCGTATCCGCTCTTGTTACGGTGGTTGGTACTGTGCTCGGTATATTTCTTACCACCTCCATGGGTTATGTCCTTTCTCGTCCAAACTACAAACTGAAGGGCTTTCTAACTTGGGTCGTTTTCATTCCTATGATATTCAATGGCGGTCTGGTTTCCAGCTACTTCATTAATACTAATCTATTAGGACTAAAAGATAGCGTCTGGGCACTTATTCTGCCGCTTGCCGTCTCTTCATTTAACGTTATCATTTGTAAAACCTTCTTTAAAAGCACGATTCCCGACGGGCTGATTGAATCTGCTGAAATTGATGGTGCGAGCCAGCTGCGAATCTTTTTCTCCATCATTCTGCCGATTTCCTTGCCGGTCATTGCAACCATTGGACTATTTCTCTGCTTCTCTTATTGGAATGACTGGTTTCAATCGATGTTATACATCAACAACCAGAACCTATATTCTTTGCAGGCACTGCTTAACAGCTTGATGAGCAATGTCGATGCGCTTGCCAAAAATGCTGCAAGTATGGGCGTAAGCTATGCCGTGCTCGTCGCAACGATGCCGAAGGAATCTGCCCGCATGGCTGTAGCGATTATCATTGTTCTGCCTGTAGCCTTCGCCTATCCGTTCTTCCAGAAATATTTCATTTCCGGGTTAACGATTGGCGCAGTCAAAGGATAATCAACGAAATAAACCAAGCCTGCTTGGTTTATGATAGATCACTGTACAACGCTTACGGTGACACAACTTCAATAAGGGGGAAATGAAATGAAGAAATCTTGGAAGTTCATCTCTACGCTTTGTATTCTCACACTACTGGTGAGTGGCTTAGCAGCCTGCTCCGGCTCAAACTCTCCAGCTGCAACAAATGCTCCGTCAACGACAGACGCACCAAAGGACAGCGAAACACCAAGCAAGGATATTCCGACGCTCATCTGGTGGACGATCGGCGGCCAAGTGCCTAATAACTTCGGCAAAGCGATTGATGCTATGAATGAATATACAGCGGAGAAGATTGGTGTGAAAATTGACATCAAAGTAGCCAGCTGGGGTGAATGGGATACCAAAATCAACACAATTGTAAATACTGGCGAACCCTTCGACATTATGTTCACAAACAGCGGTAAATACAGCAAGCAAGTGGCTATGGGAGCTTTTGCCGATATCACTGATTTAGTTCAAAGTGATGCGCCTGACTTATACAAATTGATTCCTGAAAAGGTTTGGGATGGCACAAAAATTGGCGGCAAATATTATTCCGTTCCTACTTATAAAGATTCGGCACTAACGCAATATTGGGTGTACGATGATAAATACGTGCAAAAGTACAATATTGATATCAACAACATCAAAACCCTGCAGGATCTTGATCAACCGCTTCACAACATCAAGTCCGGCGAAGGCAAGAGCTTCTACCCATTGCCGATGACGCAAGGTGAAGGCTTGAATGGTTTCTTTAACAATTATGATGATTTAACGCTAGGCTTCACTCCAGTTGGCGTAAAAGCTGACGATGCATCACGCACGGTTGTTTCTGTTCTTGAGCAGCCTGATGTTATGGCCGATCTGAAGCTCCTGCATAAATGGTACCAAGATGGCATCATCAACCCAGATGCTCCGACTAAAACAGAGAATGATAAAGGCAGACCATTCTTTGCTGCTCAGGCATTTCCAGGTGCAGAAGTAAGCTGGCAAATCAATGATGCTGTTGAAAAATATGATATGGTTCAACACTTTGGCCCTATTTATACAACAAGCACGATCCAAGGCTCCCTGAATGCGATTTCTGCGAATTCGAAATATAAGAAAGAAGCATTGAAGTACCTCGAATTAGTCAATACTGATCCAAAACTACGCAATATGCTTGCATTCGGCGAGCTAGACGTAGATTACAAAAATGTGGATGGCGAAAAGGTTATCGAGCGTACTTCTGATACTTGGCCGCTGGCTGCATACTCCCAAGGTACATTCTTTAATCTAGCAGTTACCAAAGGTGCTCCTGAGGATCAATGGGATCAAGTTAAAAAGCTGAATGACGCAGCGACATCCTCCACTGTGCTAGGTTTCGCACTGGACATCAGCAATCTTCAGACTGAAGTGGCAAATTGCCAATCCGTATGGGATAAATACAAATATGAACTCATTACAGGCGCATCCGATCCGGAGAAAATGATTCCGAAAATTACTGCTGAATTAAAGTCTGCTGGTATGGATACGATTATGAAAGCGGCTCAAGAGCAAATTAATAACTACTTCAAGTAAGTTAAGTAAGTTAAATAAGCATCCCCTATTGAGACACTCTGTATGGGATGCTTATTTCTTGCTATCTATGAAGCTTCGCTTAATCATGATAAAGTGGTATGGAAACCACTTGCTTTAAGACGAGCTGCTGCAATTGAGGTGCCATATGAGCTCTTTTTTACAAATCAAAATTTATCGTTACAAGTTTATTGCCTATGTCGTCTTTGTCGTGACTATCGGACTCGCCCTTGGCATTCTGACCTGTGTCATGCTGCTGAATCAGTGGGTTGGTGATGCTCGTTTAGAGGCTGCAAATGCGTTCGCAGGTGTAGAGAATGAGCTGCAGTACGATGCTGACCGAATTGAGGCTTACATGCAGCGTATATACTCCAATCATAGTCTAATGGAAGATGCTCGCAGCTTTTTGAACAGCAGTGTTGAAGGCTATTTGACCAATAGTCTGCAAAACAGCCAATTCTCACAGCCGTTGGTATCCTTTCCAGAGGATATTAAAACCTACCTGTACAGCTGGGCGCAGGGTGAAATTACGCAGGTTAGTCTTCATACCAATCAGTATAGCAATGTTGTACGCTTTAACGAAAACGGAATTGCAAGCTTCATATTCGGTCTTCCAAATACAGACGAAGCTTTTCACGATACGATTCTAAAAGGCTTCGTATATCGCAAGAAACTATCGGATACATCACTGGGCTCTAAGGAATTAGGGGAGCTGCGCTTCTTGGTCAGCAGCGATCAAGTCTTTAAATCTATACAAAATTATCGATTAGGAAAAGCTGCTGCAGTCAGTACATCTGGTGAGGTCTACCTTATCGGCAGCGGCCAGGATCAGAAATTAGAGGAATTATCGCGTCTCGCAGCGGCGAATGGACGCAGTCATGGCGTTATTTCCCAGGGCTTGTTCAAGCATATATTTTATATTACATTTCCATCCACCAAGTTCAATTTCAAGTTCGTTAGCATCGTTGATTTATCCATGCTGATTAAGCAGCATGCCAGGATGCTGCTTACCATCTTTCTGATCGTAATAACGACCATGATAAGTGTACTACTGCTCATTGTGTATAATATGCGGGATGATTTCCGCTTCCTGCACCGCATTATTCAATCGATTGGTCGCGTGAAATCTGCTAATTTCACACCTAATCGCCCTGCCCGTTATCGTCGAAATGAATACGGCATGATTGCAAGGGAACTAGATGATATGATTCAGCAGTTAGATAAGCATATCCGCAATGAATATTTACTTAAACTAAAGCAGCAAGAAACCGAGATGAAAGCGCTTCAGAATCAAATCAACCCACATTTCCTTTATAATACGTTAGAGGTCATCCGCTCCACTGCTTTAGTTAATCAGGACAGAGATACCGCTGATGCCATTGCTACCTTAGGGGCGCTCTATCGCGAAATCGTCAAAAAGGAAAATATTATTTCGATTGCAAGTGAGCTGGAATTGTTGCAAAAGTACTTAGAAATTATGGAGTTTAAATATCCAGAACGTTTTTTTTATCAGGTCAATGTAGATCCTGCGCTCCTCTCGATCCCTACCGTAAAGTTCTGGATGCAGCCTTTGGCTGAAAACTTTTTCATCCATGGCTTTAGCGCAAGCAACGAGTTTAATTTGTATATCGTTAACGGCTGGGAAGCTGAAGATTATTATGTATTGGAATTTGTGGATAATGGGCGTGGTATTGGGGCGGAGCGTTTAAATGCAGTGCGAAGCACAATATCCAACCAGGATGATACTTCTTCCGAGAGTATCGGTTTGCGCAACGTCTACACGAGGCTGCACTTCTTTTACGGGAAAAGCTTTTTTATAGAGATTGGAAATAATGAGGAAGCTGGAGTTAAGATTTCTGTACGGATTCCAAAAGAGGTGATTGAACATGTACAAACTGCTGATAATGGATGATGAACCACAGATTTTGGAGGGGATGAAGCGAATCCTCGACTGGAAACAATACGGTTTCAGTCGAATAGATACGTGCGAATCTACGGAAGCCGCCATGTCCAAGGTTGTAGACCTGCTGCCTGATGTCGCTATTTTTGATGTCTGTGTTGGCAAGGATCTTGGTTATGAAACGATTCATAGACTTAATGAGCTCCAAATCCCTACCAAATATGTGATTATGAGCGGCTATAGTGAATTCAAGTATGCCCAAGAAGCCATTCGCTGTGGTGTGAAAGACTATCTGCTCAAGCCATTAGATCGTACAAAGCTGCAGCAAGTGATTGAGAAAATTATTGTTGAGGATCTCCATGGTACGATAGGTAATGCTAGCTGCGAGAGCCTGAACAAGGACCCGGTACTCGGTGTAAGTTATGACAGCTTATCCAAGCTGGTTAACCGCATTTTGCTCATGATCAAGACGGAGTATGCTCAGAATATTACTTTAAAATCAGTGGCAGAACGTTTCCAGATGAACAGTACCTATCTCGGACAATTATTTCTTAAAGAATCCGAAATGAAATTTTCAGAATATCTAATGGCTTACCGTATGCTGCTCGCACAAGAACGAATTCAATCGACAGATGAGAAAATTTCTTCTATCGCCCTTTCCGTCGGCTACAACAATCTCAATTATTTCTATACACATTTTCAAAGCTTTTTCGGAAAATCTCCCTCTGATCTGCGGGGAAAAGGTTAACAACGAACTCGGCAGAAAGGCGGATATCGATGCAAAAGCGCTCTAGATACAGATATATCTTCATAACATTCAGTATTATACTGCTGCTCACAGCGTATACAACCGGTTGCTCCCTGCAAGCTAGCAAAAACAACAATGATAAATATCATGGGGACACGGTAAATCTGATCTATTATACAATTGGAGAGCCTGACAAAGATCTGAAGCTCGTAAATGATAAAATCAATGAAATTATGGCTCGTAAAATTGGCGTGACCATCACCTATATTAAGGTTGGTTGGCAGGAGTATGAGGATCGGCTGAACACGCTCATATCCGCAGGTAGCCCGTTCGACATTGCTTTTGCCCCCAACTATGCAACTACCGCTATGCGCGGCGCATGGCTAAAACTTGATGACTATCTTTTGAGTCTAGGTAAGGATTTGTACGACACGATTGATCCCACCTTCTGGCAAGGGGTTCGAATGAATGATGGAGGCATTTATGGTGTACCGACCAATAAAGAGCTGGCTGTACGTGATCATTGGATGTACCCTGCTTCGATCGTAAAAAAGTACAATATCGATATCACCAAGTATAATACGCTGGAATCGCTAGAACCATTGCTCCGGATGATTCAGCAGAATGAACCATCCTATATACCAATGGAATTAGATCGGGATTCACAAAATTTCTTCGCTCTCTATGGCTACGAGTATATTTTGAATCATAAAGTTCCGTTAATGGTGAAATCACTGGACCCTAACTCTAAGGTCGTGAATATTTTTGAAACAAAGGAAGCCCGGCAGATATTAGACACAATGCGACGGTATTATAAAGAAGGCTTCATTAACAAGGATGCTGCACTGCGGGAGCCTGGCGGACTTAAGCGTGGGGATCAGGTATTCTGGAAATCCTCAGGCGGCGGCCCACTCTCGGATACGAATTGGAGTAAGGATCGCGGCTACAAGGTTGTATCGAATCCTGTAACCCATAGTGTCGTCACTACGGAATCCGTCCGTGGCGGAATCATGGCTATTAATGCCAACACCAAGCATCCTGTTGAGTCTATTAAGTTTCTGAACCTGCTTAATACAGACCCTGAAATACGAAACCTATTTAACTATGGAATTGAAGGATTGCATTACACGCTAGGTGAACATGGGCAAGCGATCCCCATTCCCGGCAAAGACAGCCAAGGCAACCCGATCCCGGATGCACCAGCGAGCTATGCAGGAGTACAATATACACAGGGTAACTGGTTTATCTTGAAAACTATAGGCGGCGATAACCCGGAACCGCTCGATAAGTGGGATCAATTCCGCAAATACAACGCTGAAGCAATCAAGTCCACCATTCTTGGCTTCACGCCTGATCTATCTAAGCTGACCGCCCAAACCGATAACATCGAGATGATTTGGAAAAAATACTATCCAAGCCTTATGACCGGTACAGTCGATGTTGACACAATCCTCCCCAAATTTAACGAGGAGCTAAAACAAGCAGGTATCGAAGAGGTGCGGAAAGAAATACAGAAGCAGTTGGATGAGAAGCGAAGCGCAAAGAGGTAAATGCTATAATGCCTCCCACAGCCTATTATTGAATATGTATATAAGCGGAAAAGGCAGCCTATATCGGCTGCCTTTTGTCATTCTACTATTTCACTTGGTAAAACTTACTTTATTTTAACGACTACCTTTCCTTTAGCCCTTCCGCTTTCAAGGTATTGAAAGGCTTGCCCTGTATCTTTAAAATCAAACACTTTATCAATAACCGGAATAATGTGACCCTCTTCTATAAACTTCTTAATGATCTTTAATTGCGCTCCGCTTGGCTTCATAAAGAGGAAATGATATCTCGTACCGCTTTTCTTCTCTAGGGCTGTAATTTTACGGCTCACAATGGATAGAACGGCCGTCTTCAACCAGCCTAATTTTGCTTCCTTGCCGAATCTGGAATTGGGCAGGCCGGAGACTGATACTATTTTTCCGTTTGGTTTCAGTACCTGGAATGATTTTTCTAAAGCTGTTCCCCCTAAGGTATCGTACACCGCGTCATATCCCTTAAGCATTTCTTCAAAATTCTCTGTTTTATAATTAATGATTTGATCGGCGCCCAGTGAGTTGACCAAATCATAGCCTTTATCACTTGCTGTTGTGGCGACATAGGCACCCATCCATTTGGCCAGTTGGATAGCGAAGGTGCCTACCCCTCCAGATCCTGCATGAATCAAAATCTTTTGTCCTTTTTGAAGGTTCAAAATATCGTAAAAGGCCTGATATGTCGTAAGTCCGACCAGTGGGATCGATGCCGCTTCTTCAAAATTTAGGTTTCGTGGTTTTAGAGAAATATCATCTTCATGAATGGCAATATATTCAGCCAACGTTCCGATCCTGTCTTTGCGTGGTCTTCCATAAACCTCATCACCGGGTTTAAATGCGCTCACGCGTTCACCAACCTTGGTTACTACCCCAGAAAAATCATTTCCGAGAACTAAAGGAAAGTCATACTTTAGCAGTAATTTTACTTTTCCTTCTTTTATTTTGAAATCGATAGGATTTAAGCTTGCCGCATAAATCTCTACTAGTACATCATGTTCTCCCATTGTAGGCATTGGTCGTTCCATCATTATTAAGGGCACATTTTTCCCATATCTCTCTATCGTTATAGCCTTCATTATTATCACTCCCATTAAGATCATTCGTTTAAACATATAAACGTATAAAGCGAAAAAATTCATTTTATTCCATTGAAGATTGCAAAGATCCGCTACACTGAGCTTCAATAGCCTCAATTAAAGATTTAAGTTGCTCTAATGGTTTGCGGAGAGTCAGGACATAGTAATTTTCTACGCTCTTTTTCTCGTAACTAACATAGCCAGACTGTCTTAATACCTTCAAATGATGGGAGACGGCAGGCCGGGACAAGTCAATTTGATCCGCTATAGTATTAACATTAAGTCCAGCTTTATGCTGTGCAAGCAGCAAAATTATGGCTTGACGTTTTTCATCTGTAAGGACATCCAGCAAGGGAATGGAATCTTTAAATTGCTGTACAATATGTTCAGTATTTTGGCTCATACACTTCACTTCCGTTCATTCGTTTAATTATATAAACCTATTATAACCAACTTTTTGATAAGATCAAATTTTTTTACAATACCTATACTGGCGGAGCAGCGCTTGTATCCGTTCTTATCCGCAAAATCAAACTCCACCCCATAATAAATAGTTAAGGGTAAACATGAACTCAAAATCTTCATCAAATCGCTTAGTACTAAAGGTAAGGAGTACGATAACTAATACCGCTAAATAGGCAAATAAAAGACCCTGTGCTGAGTAATTTAATTTACCTTCTAACCACGAAGCCCACGCTTTATATAAGAATGCTTTCTTAGTTTCTTTTTGCAGTTGGAAATTCCACAATTTGAATGTTAACTAGATCCATAACCGCGAAAACTGCCAAAGCAAACCCGCTGTTCCATAACGCATGAATCCAATTTTCTTCAAACTTCTTCTTGCATTCATCAATAATAGTTTGGTTAATAATAATAGGAGTTGTTACAACCATCTCTGAGTAGAGATGATCAGTTAAATCCAACTTATCAACCATCCATTGCAGCCCTGCCAGGATTCCCTTATCATTTTCCAATGTAGCCTTCTGATGTGAGTCAAACCAGTTAAGCAGCTGATCTTTTCGCTCCTGAGTCATCTCTACAGTAACAATGAACATAAAACCACTCTTTTACCGTTTAGTTTAAAAAGCCAATAGACTTCATTATAAGTCCCATTAGATAACTGGTATTTAGCGACTGGGTTCTTCTATTTCTTTTGAACAGGAAAACAAATATATATCCTAATCGTTTAAACCTTTTCCATCCAGAATTTGCTGCTTATATTTTTCAACCCTTGACTCGCGAGTTTTGGATTGTTTGGGTTCAGAAAAATAAAAAATGTACGCTCTTTGCCGTCCCGGCGTCAATGCTTCAAATGCAGTTTTCAAGGCAGGCATTTCATCTAATTTGTTTTGAAATTCATCAGGAATTGTGTATTCTGTATTCTTTTTAAAAACCACTTCCAAACCGGCTTTTTCAACTTCAATGGCTTCATTAATATAGGATTTCAAGATAGCTTCCATTTCAACTATTTCTTGAACGCTGGTGAACCGAATTTGGCGCGCCGCCTGTACATTTTCTGTTTGTTGGATTAGGATGCCATTAGGATCTTTTAACAAGACACCTTTGTGAAACAGAAGCGCGCAATATTCTTTAAACCCGTGGATTAAAACTATGTTTTTATTCTGAAATGTGTAACAAGGATGCATCCACTTATATTCTTCGGTCAGCTCACAGTCAAGAACGATATTTCTCAACTTTTTATATTCTTCTTTCCACTTTTTAGATTTACCTATAAATCCATCAACCTTAAGATTCAGTCCACTATTTGTCATCATGGAATACCCCTCTTCATCAAATTACTATTATGTTTTTAATAATAAACAGATCATTAATAAATCCACTGGATTGCTTTCTAAGCTTGTCCCTTTTTGTGCCCGCTCCAAGCTGATGGACACCGACTAATACCGTGTAATCACTTTTTCATCAGTTGCACATAGGTTCCATTGTACTGCATTTTTAAGGATTGTACAGTTTGCATACAGACTCTATTATAATCACTTTTTTTTCTTATCAAATTCATTGTATACAACCAAATTTATAGATATACCCTCACAAGATATTACCATGCCAATTGGCTCACTAATGATCGCTAATATTTCTTGCTGTTCTCCTCATTCTTGTGCTTGTTGGACTATCGTTCTCATTGTTTTATGAAATCAGTCTATTTTTACATTTTGGCACTTTACACAAACAGAATAAAAGGCCTCCGGAATATTCCGAAAGCCTCTCCATTCATTCCTCTTTTATGCGTAACATCGATTGAGCATACTGGCGATATTCATCTTAGTTGATTTTTTCGGCGAACACTGCGATTAGCACCAGATAAGCTGTATATCGCTCCACGATCTGCTTAGCCACCGTACGTATTCCCTATGGTCATACCGATCAAGCAGAACAATTAGATCTAGAAGTTATAGCGTTCAACCTTCCCTACTCGTATAACTTGAAGAATGTATTCAATCTATATTTCTTGGTACGAAACATACGTTAGAAAAACTGAGTCCATCATCCATATCTTCGCCATCAAGAGTTTGTAATAAATGATACTGAGCAATTTCTCTCTCATTTATCTCAACATTCAATGTGGTTTGAACAAAATATATTGGATCGTCCCATCGATAATTAATAACTAGGGCTATTCTCTCATTTGAAAGCTTTGTCGAAGTTGAGATATCATTACTGTTAAATGCCTCAACAAATTCTTTCGGCTCATCACTAAACCAAGAGTTTACATATACCCAGAATCCCTCATGTGCTTTTTCAAAAGAATTGTATTGCTTAGCGAACTTCTCCAATTCAACAGCGTTCATATTTTCCCCCGACAACTCAACAAGTAAGCAATATCACAACAAATTGCTCATTGTTTTTTACTATTTTACCCATTAACTTAAACTGTCGTTCACAGTTAAACTATCTTTTATTTAAAAGTAGCAGTCTTTTAGCCAAATAATCCTTTTCTATTGTTTTATTCACTAGACCATATTTATTTGTTTCATATAGGATATCGTTTTCTACTGTAAGGATAGTTATGGGTTTATCTAATGTGGTAATTCCTTGTTGAATATATATTAATAAATTTGAATGTACTTTGTTTGACTTTCTCAGAGGTTCAGAGTTTGAATGAATGGTTTCTCCCTTAATATTAATTCTCAATTCTCATTACGCCACCATCTAAATGTTTCGATTGCGGAAAGTGACCCATTTAGGTATTCTATCCACCCATCTCCGTGTTCTAGAAAATAAATGATCTCATCACTAGGTCCCGGAGCAAATAAAGCATCTGCAGACCATTCTCCTACTATTTCATCCATACTTTTAAACCTCCATAATTATCAATTTTATCTCAAGTCGTTATGTAAGATTAGGAGGGTCAAAAATCATCATGCTTAAACTAAAAAAAAGTACAAAAGATACAAAACTAAACAAAACGAACCGTGATTTTCTTATCTTTATTTTTCTGAAAATTGTTCGATTGCTAAATATTAAAATAGCTAGAAATAAAGTTAATAATAAAAGAGTTATGGGTAGGAGGACGATTATTACATCTTCTTCTCCTCTCATATCAGAACCGTCATGAAATCCCATAAAATAACCTATTACATATATACATGATGCACTGATTTTTATAATGTATGGAAACATCTGCGCTAAAAATGAATTAATGATTCCACCTAGTATTAGATATAGTGTTTTCAATTACACACCTCCACTCGTGAATAGAGAAATTTTTCATATTGTTTTTTACTATTTGAAAGTGCTCTCTCTGTTGCTTTGAGCTTATCATGGTTTGATTGAATCTATTCAAGTTAAGATTCATGAATCACACCTTTATTCTCAGTTGTTAAAAATTAATAATTTTGTCCATTCCTTTTAATGCCTCAAATATTTTAGTATTATCTCTAGTATCCGGAATTTTCCCATAGCGAATTTGGTATATTTCCTTATCGCTTCCTTTAAGCCAATTAGAAGAGATTTTTGGAATATCAATATCGTGACTATATAGAGATGATAAATTGGACCAAAAACTACCTAAATATATTCTATCGTTACCCACAACTACAACAAAAGGTTTACCGCTTGCAGGTACTTTTCCTTCTAACTTTTCCACTAGACTAATGCTTTCCTTCATTATGAATTCATGTTCGATCCAATTATATGTTCTAATTTCATTAGCTGTAAGCACAGGTATAGTTTCTAAAGATAGATCATTAAGCTCTTTACTCATCGCATCAGTTGTAGATAGTTCTTTAACCAAATAGATGGAGAATTCATTAACATCGCTCTCCTCATTACTACTATTACAACCCATAATCAGGAATAGCATAATATTCAAACTTACAAATAATTTTATTGCAGATAATTTCATAAGAACCCCTCTCTTTAATTTTCACAACCATAACTGTATAGACGTTAGATATTCAAAAATGTTTTATTTTATGGTATATCATCCAATATTAACTTATTCATCTCAACTAAGCTTCTCATAAACACAACGAGGCTACCGATTAATACCGGAAGCCTCGTTTACTGTTTATTAAGTTATAATTGATTGAGAATGACAGTTTTAGTCCCAATAGTTAAAGATTATCTCACCGACTGTCTTAGGCATCCAATAAAAAACTTGTTTTAGTTCAAGTTCATTTAGTGTGTTCTCATTTTTCAGCTTATTCTTATGCACATCTAGCAGCACTTCTTCACTAAGTTCTCTTAAGTGTAAAAAGCGATATTCTTTACTATAAGCTTGAATTCCATTGATTAGAGTTTGATTCTCTATAAATATAACATTCATATATTCAACTCTTGAAGCGATAGCTATTAAAGGGTAATTATTATTTAATAAAATATGAATTTCTTCTCCGTTAAATTGTAAATCCGCACAGTAAAAATTAGTTTCCTTCAGATCGGAAACAGTGACTAGCTTTCCACCAACATGATTTGCTAAAGCATAGCATAGATTTTTAAACTGGCTAATGTCTACCAATGATCTAACGATATCAGTGTTATTAAATCCAGAAATTCCATCGCGAAGCAACAAAATAAAACACCTCATTTTGACATCAAACCTAATAAACGTGTCCTTTACTTTAAGGAATCCGCAAATAAAGACGACATACATCGGTCGGTTTTAAGAGCCGCCCCTCTAATTTAAATATGACATATATTCGAAAGCTGTTGTGCCATATACACTTTTAAAATGTTTATTTAAATGGGTTAAATCCACAAAACCGCATGCAGCCACTGCAGAGTAAATATCTCTATTTTTTTCGATCAACTGTTTAGCAAGTTCAATTTTGCAGTTAAGAAAGTATTGATACGGTGAAATTCCAGTATTCTCCTTGAAGAAGCGAATAAACTTAAACTTTGATAAATGAAGTTCATTACAAATCTCATCAAGTTTCAATACCTGTTCCAGATTGGCATGAAGCATATCCTTTGCCTTGTGAATTAGTGCGGTATCCTTCTTGTTGTCCGTTGAAAACTTCGTTTGGACGAGGCTATCGGTGAGGGATACGAATAATTCACTGCAAATTGCCTCGTCTTTTCCGCTCAATATTGCGTAGGAAAGGTTTAATATCCCTTGTTTTAGTCGATCATCATACACAACAGGTTTAGGAAAACGTACGTTATCCTTTTTCTCAATAACCTCCAAAAACAATTGCGGATCAATATAGATCATAACATAATCCAGACCTGTCTTATCCTGCGCCATTCCATCATGAGCCTGTTCCGGATTAAAAAACATAACACCATTCTGGTGGGATAATTGTAAAGTGCCATCCAAATTATATTTTTGGATTCCACGTAAAGTTACACCCATGGCATACTCTTGGTGGGCGTGCTTTTTATACGTAAAATCAGTCATATTCGCTGACAGCACCGTAATACCCGCTGATTTTCGATAAATAAATTTGTTCATTCCATTCACCTCTTCATCACTTGCCTACATCCAGATCATGATTGCAGCGTAAGCGAGAGATAACGCCATCAATACATTAAATGTTTTATTATACTTTTGTAAAAACGCTTTGAAAATCGAACCAAAGAGAACCCATGTCATAAATGCCAAAAAGCCAATTAACGTGATAACTAGAATACTTAAAGTGACTGCAGAACTTGTGTTATAGCTAGGCATAATGAAGGTTGGAATCACAGTTAATGTAAATAATACTACCTTTGGATTTAAAAACTGCATAAGAAATCCTGACACGAAAGTAGCCGTTTGGTTTAATGCTCCATTTGATGCATCCATTTTGTAAATTTGATAAACAAGATAAAACATATAACCATTTCCAATGATCTGCATCACAATGATTATTTTCGGTATAATCGTTATGAGAATCGTGTTCAGCAAAGCAGAAATTACAAGTAATGAGGCAAATCCAATTGTTGCTCCAAACGAATATTTCATTGCCTTTTTTACACCGAAATTATGCACAGTGGATAATATGACGATATTGGTAGGTCCAGGTGTAAACGTAGCAATCGTACAGTAAATCAAAAAAGATGTAAAATCCATGAGAATACTCCTTTCAAGCTCTTCTCATAGCCTACATCTTAAAATGAAATTCCTATAGTATATTATTGCAGAACTAACGTTTATTTCGCTATGGTTCTATGTGGCAAATCTGAAATCGGTATCCGTTTGAAGCTTCGTCACTGAAGAAAACCGTTTTAGGTTCTGAATAGTTAAATCGATAAATTCTTGGTTAAAATGAAACTCTCCCGCTAGAGTCGAATTTATATGCCCACTGGAATCGTATCTTGAAGTTGATAATGAATATGTAACCAAAAAGTCTCCTTTGTGATTGATTCGCTCAAATGACATTGTAAATTCATTCGGAGACATTGATTGTAAACTGCATTTTTTTGAAACTCTCCCACTCTCAACTTGATTAATAAATTGCATCAGCTCGTCTATTGAAAACCATACTTCTGCATTACAACCTGAAAATTTGTTATCAATCACATCAATGGTACAGGATAGACTAGGGAGGCGGTTATGTATATACTCTTCAAGTGTAAAATTAATGTATGATTTTTTGTCGTCTGAATATATCCTAAAGTCATAATCTGTTATAGGTTTGAACATCTATTATCCTCCTAACATGACTTACGACTTGAAGATGGAGTCGATACTCTCTCTATCGTAATCTAATATCCAATGATTATAATTTATGTAAAGTTCCTGGAGAGGTGCCTTTGTGTTAGAAACGATATCTAAACCTCTGTCGTCATATAAATAAAAAATCGTATTACGAGTTGTATTCACGAAAAATATTCTATGATACACGAAGAGAAACATTGCAGGTTTAATATCTGATGTTTTGCAACTCAGCACATAACGGAACGATATCCATTCATCATCCTCTTCATCAGATACCGTAAAGCTGTTACAAATAAGTTTTTTTTAAGTTTCCTTGCTTTTAACGCCTTTTTTAAAAAATTTTATCTTGTAAGGCTTACTCTTCCTTCTAAAGCTAAGAAATAAAACAATAAATATTTCATCACTTTCACTGTGCGTTTTTTTAAATAGTTGAGTAGTACGATAGAGAACTTGTTCTCTGTATTTTTCATCAGAAACCAAAGGATCCGGGTCACCAATTTCAAATCGAATACCTACATCCGCGTTATAAAATAGAGGGGATTCCAATTTTAGTCCTAGAAACTTGTCATTGAGATAACGATCAAGTAATGCTGTCACTCATTCTCCCCCTTTCCACGAAAAGAACTATAGTATTTGACTTCTTAGGTTCCAAGACTCTTCTGCCAAATCAAGCAGTGCCTGAGTGACTAACAACAGATGACTTGATTTTTCTTTTTGCTTTGTTTTATCGTCTACTTCTAAGTTACTAAGCATCTTATCAATAACCATGATAAACCTAAGCGATGCGCTCGCAGTAAAACCGAAACGGGCAAGCTTGAAATCCCCGTCCCATCCCTCATCCTTGAGTCCTTGCATATAGTTTAGAAATAATTCTTCCTTATACTCTGCTACCTTGTTAACTGGAACTTTCTTTTTTAATAACGCATATCCAAACATTCGACCAAGCTCTTCCCCTACACCTGAAATACTTGCAAACTGCCAATCAATCGCTATTAATGAATCATTTCCATTCAATTGCTCTATAAAAATGTTATCCCAGTGTACGTCTTGATGGGCAAATACACGAGGCAGTAATTCTAATGTCTCCAGCAAGCTGTTTACTCGGTCTCTATTGATACGATAAAGCTCCCACATAGAGCTCTTACCATTAAAATCAATCAAGTAAGAATCCCAAATAACATTTTGCTCCTCAATGGGTTTAGCATAAGCAGCACACACCTCCACCCAAGAACGCATCCAATTGTGGCATAAAAAAGATTCAGTTGGGAAAGGTGTCCCTGTTAGGTATGCGCCATTGTATTTTCCAAGTAAGTAGGATATTTTACACATGTGCTTGAATGACCATTCGCTTTGGACATTTTCAATAACTATATCCTCGAGCCAGATCGAGACATTTTCATCCGGATGCTTTTCTACTGTATAGCATAAGGGAGCCCTTATACCAAGTGGCAATTGATTCAGAATCCCTGAACTATAAACCAGAGCTTCGCGTTTCCAGTAGTAGTAGTGATTGACTTGATTACGCAAAGGATCAGGTTTTAATAACTTGAGTATCATTGTATAATTTTGCTTTCTATCGTTGTCCAGAGCTATACAAGATACCCTGAAAACCGAACTTTCTTCCTTGTTTTTTCCAAGAGGACTGCAATTCCACGATAATAACTGTAAATTTTGAGAAGCTACAACACGCCGTAATAGTGACTGTAAGTAATCAGGGTCAATTTTAATATCTTTTTCCGTTTTTGCGGTTATCATTATGAACAGACCTCTGTTTCTTCAAAATATATACATTTAAAATACGTGAAACGGTCCACGATTCCTTCCTGACCATTGCGTTAACTTCCAGCTTACTTAATGAAAAAGGAAGCAGTCGCCATAGCAAACTGCTCCTTATTTGTCCCACTATCATACCTTGTTAGCGTAATAACGTTTTTATAATGACTTCAGTAGTTCTTTTAATTCATCCGTATTATTGCTTGTCAAAATTGGAATATATTCAGTTATTTTTTCAACATCCCAGTTCCACCACTTCAAAGTATTAAGAATATCAATAGTCTCCTCGTCAAATCTATAACGGATTAATTTTGCTGGGTTACCTCCAACAATGGAATAAGACGGAACATCTTTAGTTACAACTGCGTTTGTTGCGATTATCGCACCATCACCAATATGAATCCCCGGCATAATTGTAGCATTATAGCCTATCCAAACATCGTTCCCTATAACTGTATCCCCTTTGAAACCACCACTTAGATTCTTTAGGCCGGCTTCCCACTCTCCTCCAAATGCCCCAAAAGGAAAGGTTGTAAACGAGTTTGTATTATGATTCCCACCATTCATAATAAATTTGGCGTTGGATGCTATAGCGCAAAATTTTCCGATTTTCAGCTTATCACCGATAAAATCAAAATGATAAAGAACGTTTTTCTCAAAGCCTAACGGATCATTATTATCGTCATAATAGGTGTAATCTCCAACTTCAATATTTGGATTAACCACTATATTTTTAAGAAAACATAAGCTTCTGATATCCTTCATTGGGAAAACACTTTTTATATCTGGACCTATCAATTAGCGACACTCCTAAAATATATTTTTTAACTTCACCAACAATATTCTCTTTTTTATTAACATTTTATTTTTCATTTGATCCTTCAGTTAGTTTAATAACTGCAGCGGTTACTAATCAATAAAATCCCAAAAAAGAAAAAAGTTAGGCTCACGTCTACTTTCTAAGTATGTCCCTACCTATCTGGTTTCGAATTTATTTCTAGCCTTTTATGCTTTCTGTCGCTTTATATCCTGTCTTGGAGGAAAGCCAAACATTCGCGAATACTCTCGGCTGAATTGTGAGGGGCTTTCATAGCCTACTCGAAATGCGACATCAGTGGCATCTGTTGACTCGTTTAAAAGCAGGCGACGAGCTTCCTGCAGTCTCAGCTGTTTTTGGAACTGAATTGGGCTCATAGCCGTTACTTCTTTAAAATGCCTATGAAACGAGGAGACACTCATATTCGCTATTTCGGCAAGCTCTTCGATCCGGAAACTGCGATCATAATGATTCATGATCTGCTCAATAACCTCTCTAATTTGGTGGATTGAGCTGCCCTCCATTACAATTTGTTTTAAAATACTTCCATTCTCACCTTCCAGCACCCTATACAGAATCTCCTTCGTAATTAATGGAGCAAGAACCGGAATATCTTTGGGATTATCTAACATGCGAGCTAACCTGAGGACCGCATCCAACAAAGTCGATTTCATCTGGCTGACAAACATTGCCCGATTCGGATCTATTTTCGATTTCACTTGATTTTCAGACTCATGTAGAACCTCTAAGATTTGGCTTGGTGTAAATTCAAGTTTAAAACCCAGATAAGGCGCGTCGGAAGACGCTTCAGTAACTTGTGCTGTGACCGGCAAGTGAACAGTTGCAACAAGATACTCAGCAGGACTGTATCTATAGCGCTCCTCCGCCAGCCATACTTCCTTCGCACCTTGGACAACTATACATAAGGAAGGTTTGTAAACTCCATGCCTGGGTACATTAACATTTGAGATATGGATGAAAAATAAGGATGGAATAGCGGTAGGGTGTACACCGTCTTTTCCAGAATAACGCTTAATGATTTCGGCGAGTTCATTCTGCTGCTTCATGACTATTTCAGACATTGGCCCCTCCAACGACGTTATTTTTATAGTTCAATTATAGACCATATGCATTTGTTACATAAGCGGTTGTGAGAGGATTAGGCAAACATTTGATACGAATGGGATAACTGTCTCTTTTTAATCCAGTGCATAATAAGGTTGTAATCGGTAAATATACAATGAATCAATTGATAAGGAATTTGCTATTTTTTAGCTCCCTGCACTTACACACTAAAATAATGGAGGTCTTTCTGTGCAAAAAGTAATTCTAAACAATGGTATTGAAATGCCTACTCTCGGTTTTGGTGTTTTTCAGATCCCAGATGCAAATGAATGTGAAGAAAGCGTTCATGAAGCTATTAAAGCAGGTTATCGCCTGATTGATACGGCTGCCTCTTATTTAAATGAGGAAGCGGTGGGCAGAGCAATAAAACGGAGTAGCATAGTAAGAGAAGAGTTATTTATCACTACAAAGCTTTGGGTACAGGATACAGGTTATGAGCGCACAAAGAGGGCATTTGAACGATCACTAACAAGATTGCAGCTTGATTATCTGGATTTGTATTTAATTCATCAGCCCTTTGGCGATGTTCATGGCTCTTGGCGCGCTATGGAGGAGCTCTATCGTGAAGGAAAGGTCCGTGCAATTGGCGTAAGTAACTTTCATGAGGATCGGCTAATAGATTTGATTATTCATAATGAAGTTGTTCCTGCCGTAAACCAAGTGGAAACACACCCTTTCAACCAGCAAATCGAAAATGCAGCCTTCATGAAAGAGAACAATGTTCAGATCGAGTCTTGGGCGCCATTTGCTGAAGGGAAAAATAACTTGTTTCAAAATGAATTATTGGTAGCTATAGCCGAAAAGCATAATAAATCCGTTGCCCAGGTTGTTTTGCGTTGGCTAACACAAAGAGAAGTCGTTGTCATTCCAAAGTCGGCTCGTAAAGAAAGAATTATCGAAAACTTCAATATCTTTGATTTCGAATTAGACCCTAAAGATATGGAGTCAATTGCTTCATTAGATACGAAACAGAGCCAGTTCTTTTCACATCGGGATCCTGAAATGGTGAAATGGATCGGCACCCGGAAACTCGATATCTAGCTATATTGAGTGGGAAGAAGGAGGATCAGAGATTGCTCGCACGATTAAAGAAATTGTTCGAAATTAAAGGATACCGTTTATTCGTCATCTGCATGCTGATGATCGGAATCGGAATATCGATTACAACTCCTTATCTAGCTCTGTATTTCACAGAAGATTCAGGGATGACTACCGGGGCATTCGGCGTGTTCATGGCAGTAAGTTCGTTAAGCGGTATCTTGGTGAACACGCTCATTGCCAAAAGTTCCGATAGCGGTCTAGACCGAAAATGGATATTGATTGCAGCAATGCTTTCGTCTGCTTTGGTGTATGCTGCGTATTTGACATTCGATAACTTCTTTATTCTGCTGATTGTGGTCAGCATATTGAGTGGATTTGGTGCTGCCTCCATACCGCAAATTTATGCTTATGCACAGGAATCTGCCAATGAAAGCAATCCGACGACAAAACGTTAGCGATGTCTGCATTACGTTCTCTGATCTCTCTAGGCTTTCTAATCGGACCATTGGCAGGGACTCTCCTTTTGGCGGCGATTGGGTATAGCGGTCTCTTTCTGGTGACATCCGCCATCTATCTTACGACAGCATCTCTTATATTCCTGTTTCTTTCAAGCCGGAAAGCAAATCCAAAAAAAATGGGTTGAGCAACACAGTAGGTACCTCTTTGCTCATTAACAGGCAGATCAGGCTGCCGTTTATCGCTTTTATTTTTCTGTTCACGGTTAACGCGATGAATTTAATCAATACGCCGCTCTTTATTGTGAACGAGCTTCAAGGCACGCATACGGATGTTGGATTAGTGGTCGGTATTTGTGCCGGCCTTGAAATTCCCATTATGCTGATCTTAGGTGCGTATGGTAGAAAGATATCAAATCATACTCTTTTAATGTTTGGCAGCATTATTGCTATTTTCTATTTCGTCACCTTAGGTGTTTCGAACGATCCGATTCAACTGATTATAGCGCAGCTTATGCAGGCAACGTTTGTGGCAATCGTGATGGGCAATGGACTTAGCTATTTCACGAATATGATGCCTGATTCACCGGGAGTAGCTACAACGCTATATACCAACGCCTCCACTATTGGTAGGCTGGCAGGAACGCTCGGCAGTGGTATCATTGCCCAGTTTACAGGATTTCGATCGGTGTATTGGATTTGTCTGGTGATTGTGATTTTATCATTAGTCTTGTTATGGCGAACAAAATCAGAAGTAGGAGAAGAAATTCGATTATCCATTTGAGACCTATAGCTTGTACTGTTTTGACGGTCGGTCCTTA
>NZ_JBFRGC010000018.1:0-179001 GCF_052115145.1 Paenibacillus sp. 2TAB26 | reverse complement strand
CCTTTGAAATAACCTCATACTGCTGTTCGTCCGAATTCGAGAAAATAATAAGATCAGGCTGCAGTGTTAATGATTTCTCGACGCTTAGCGGAAAACCTACGTCCTCGACACCAGTGAGCTGCTGCTCAAATACCGTCCCTTTAATCATATCCTGTATGACGCCGATCGGCTTAACGCCTAGCGCAAGTAAATCACCTGTAGTTTCACCATGAAAGATAACACGCTGCGGAGTAACAGGCACTTCTACCTCATGCTTCGACCAATCGGTGAAGGAGCGGGTGGTATCGGCTGCTTGTTCCGTTGCTGCAGGTGCTTTTGTTGCTTCAGCAGCGGGACTCGCTGTATTGCCCGAATTTGCTGAATTGCTGCCACAGGCTAGCAATAGGGTTCCCATTAGTGCGAATGTAGCCAAAAGTGCGGCTGATTTTGTTCCTTGATACATTTTAATTCTCCCCCAATAGATGTTATGAGATAATGATAATCATTATCGATATACATTATCGTAATAGATACACGAGCTGTACTCAATGGACAAAGCAAAGAAGTGTTTTTTAGTTTGTCCAAACATGAAGAAAAGTTAAAAGCCGAACACCACTGTAGGTATTCGGCTTTCATTATATAGAGCTCTTTTTTTATAAAATTTTGGACAATTTCCGATATTCTCGCGGAGATATTCCTTCATGACGGCGGAATATCCGGCTGAAGTAGTGGATATCGGAATAGCCGACGATGCTGCCGACGTTTTCGATTGAAAGCTCGGATTCCCGAAGAAGCCTTCTAGCTTCACGGTGACGTATCGATTGAACATATTCGCTAGGAGGCATACCGGCGATTTGCTTAAACAGCTTCGCGGTATGGTCGATGCTCAAATTCAGCTTTGCGGCGATCGTTGTGTTTGTCCAATTTGCAGCAGGTGATGCCTCTATTTCCTCCATTAACTCGGCAATCCTGCCGCCATGAAGAGAGGTTTGTCCAGCGGATCGAGATGAGGGCAATCGCAGCAAATGGGCCAATATATGTAGCATTAGACCTTTGCAAACCAGCTCATACCCAATAGGACGCATTGTGAATTCATGAACAAGCTGCTCCATTAATTGTACACATACGAGAGGCGGCTTATAGACTGGATGGTCAGATAAGGGAGCCAACCCTTCCACATAAGGCTCATAAATGAATTTATGCGGCAAAACAGCAGCTTCGTTCACAACCATGTCAGCCTCTGTCTGAATATCGAGCTCGTCAAAAAAATCAAAATGAATGCCTAAAAATCGAGCGTTTGGGCTGGAAACGACTTCATTTTGGTGATAAACGCCAGAGGGCAAAAAGATAAGCTGACCAGCTTCAATCTTATAGCGCTGCCCATGCATGGTCGTCGCTGCTTCGCCATGGTACACGTACAGGAGCTCGTAATCATACAATCTACGTCTTGGCAGAGCACCCGTTGGCAAGCGCTGGAACTGCGCATAATGGACGCTGGGCGACCACTCGCGAAATGGAGTTGAACGAATGCGTAGAAAGGGAGATTCAGTCTTTTCCAAGCGGTAGGCTCCTTTCATTAAGAAAATAAAAAAGAGAACGGAATTGTCCAAAAAATCGCTATTCTAGCTAAATAAATTTCAAGAATAATCGTTTATTATAAACGTATTATCACATGTTGTTGCAGCAAATTCAATATAACGTAATTATCTAAAAAGGAGTTTGAACAAATGGAGGTTCCTGCGTTTCAAGAGAGTAAAACCTATCTTTGCAGGCAAGTGCCGATCAGCATCGAAGACGCCGGTTTTGGCGCTATCCATTGGGATAGCTTCGATGCGATTGAACTGGTTGATACGGTCACTGCCATGCAGCCTAAGGAGCGTACGGAAGTAAGAGCATGCTGGAGCCAGAACTATTTGCATATTCGTTATTTATGCAAGGATTCACATGTTGTATCTGATTTTACCATACGCGATGAGCCGCTTTATGAGCAGGATGTCGTTGAGCTGTTTATCGATGAGGATGGAACTGGGCATCGTTATCTAGAGCTAGAAGTTAGTCCGAACAATGTTGTTTTTGATGCTCTGATTGCGAATGATGGTGAAGCTGAGATCACTTCGACGGACTTAGCATGGAGGTTTGAGGGTATCCAGACGACTGTTGAAACGAGTGGCGATGCTGAACGGATTTATTTTGTGCATATTCCGGTTGAGAATTTCAAGAAGCCTCTCGAGCAAGGATTAAGCTGGAGAGTGAATTTTTACCGAATTGATGAGGATAAACACGGCAACCGTGAATTCCAGGCTTGGCAGGCTACCAAAGCGATAAACTTTCATCTTCCCCGTAAATTTGGCAGGCTGTTATTTATTTAAAACATAAATGTAGGAGGGCTTAACATGAAAAAAGGGATTAATATTTGGTCTTTCAAAGGTGATTCAACCATTGCAGAAAACATTCGTACAGCAAAAAAAGCAGGTTTTGACGGAATCGAGCTGTCATTGAACGAGACGGGTGAGCTTAGCCTAGCAGCATCCGACAAAGAGATTCAAGAAATCAAAAACGAACTGCAGCAAAATGAACTGGAAATTGCAGGTTTAGCAACAGGCTTGTACTGGTCCTATCCAATGACGAGTGAAAACGTGGCTACACGCGAGAAAGCAATCGATGTGTGCAAGAAACAGCTGGAGCTTGCTGCGGCACTAGGCGTCGATACCATTTTGGTCATTCCAGGCGCTGTAGGCGTTGACTTTATACCAGGCAGTGAAGTTGCTGACTACGAATATGCATATGACCGGGCGCTGGAAGCGATCGGGAAGCTTGTTCCGTTTGCTGAGAGCGCGGGGGTCTCGATTGGTATTGAGAATGTTTGGAACAAGTTCTTATTATCGCCGCTTGAGATGCGTTCCTTCATTGATGCGCATAACTCGAGTTTTGTAGGCTCGTATTTCGACGTCGGCAATGCGCTTCATAATGGTTATCCTGAGCAATGGATTCGTATTTTGGGTCATCGCATCAAGAAGGTGCACTTCAAGGATTACCGCCGTCAAGCAGGCGGATTGCATGGCTTTGTTGATCTGTTAGCAGGTGATGTTGATTACCCAGCTGTCATGCAGGCGCTTCATGCGATTGGTTATGACAATTATGTAACTGGAGAAATGATTCCGCCATACAATCATCATTCCGAACAAATCATTTTCAACACTTCAAAAGCGATGGATGCCATATTAGGACGTTAGAATTCATCTACTCAAAAACTATTAGGAGGTTTTTAATATGTTAAAGGTTGGTTTAATCGGTTTTGGATTTATGGGTCGGATGCACTTTGACAATTATGTCCGTCTTGCTAAGGAAGGCGCTCCTGTGCAGCTTGTAGCGATTTGCGATTTGCTGATCGAGGAGTTGAAGGAAGGAAAAGCGTCAGGCAACATCGCGACAGAGCAGGACGTCTATGATCTTGCGCCTTACCGTTTGTACGATAATATTGCTGCAATGCTAGAGAACGAGGAACTAGATATCGTCGATATTACGCTGCCTACTAATCTGCATGCTGATTTAACCTGCTCGATGCTTGAGAGAGGGTTGCATGTATTATGCGAGAAACCTGTGGCAGGAAGCTCAGAGGATGGCTGGCGCATGGCACATGCAGCAGAGCGCACAGGAAAAACGTTGATGATCGGCCAATGCCTGCGCTTCTGGCCAGCTTATGAATACTTGAAGGCTTGCGTAGAGGATGGCCGTTATGGAGCTGTTACGGGCGGTTATTTCTTCAGAGGCTCTGCCGCGCCAAAGGGTTGGTTTCTGGATGGCAGCAAAAGCGGAGGCTGTTTACTGGACATGCACATTCATGATGCAGACATGGTTCACTGGTTATTCGGCAAGCCGGAGAAGGTATCAACGATTGCGCGCAATGTCATTCCAGGCAGCGGCTATGATGTCGTGTCTACTCATTATATTTATCCAGATGGCAAGGTGCTGAATGCTCAGGCAGATTGGACGCTGGAAGGCGACTTTGGCTTCGCCATGACGTATCGCGTTAATTTTGAAGGCGGAAATCTCATTTTTGAAAATGGGCAAGTGAAAGTTAATCCAAATGATGCGCCGGGCTTTATTGCTGAATTGTCGGAGGATATGGGTTATTATCGTGAAATCAAATATTTTATTGAATCCATTCATGCGGGGCAGCCAGTTTCGATTTGTGCACCTGAGAGCGCGGTAGGCACGCTTGAAATTATTGAAGCAGAGCTGCGCTCTGCAAATGAAGGCGGGACGCTAGTATCCTTGTAAAAGGTCTAGCATTCACTTAGCAGCCGGATAAGCTCGTTAAAATGAACAGACAAAACAAAAGCAAGACAGCAGCCGCCTTGTTTAGAGGAGGAATTGCTGTCTTGCTTGTTTGTTAAGAAGGAATTTATTGGGCAAGCCGTTCATCGCTTCGTTCCGCTGCAGGGAGCGGAGTACGCTTGACTTTGACTTCCTGAAACATAATTTTGTTAGATAGAATGTATTCCGGCGTTTTCCGGTGGGAATGAGATTCACGGAACGCCTCGCTTTTTGTCCAGTTGTTAAAGTCATCTCTGGATTGCCACCTTGTAACGATGGAAACCTCGTCATAGTCCTTTAGGTTTTGCGTGAGAAGCACCTCAAGCCCAAGAAACCCTTCCATTTCCTCGACTTTGCCTACCCGATCAAAACGTTCAACAAGCTTTTCTCCTTCACCCTTCGTAATTTGCGATACATTCGTCACAATGATCATCGTTTCTTCCTCCTCATCGGTTTTGGGTATAGGAATGATAATGGGATAACGTTCAGCAAAGCTGATTCTCGCATCCAAATCAAATACGGAGCGCATGAAACGAGGCGTAATGATGGTTCGTGGTTCTCCAGCGTCAGCAAGCTCCCCTTCTTTCATGGCAATCATATAATGGCAATAAGCGGCTGCCTGCTGCAGATCGTGCAGAACCATAACGATCGTCGTTCCATATTCCCGATTTATTTTGGCGAGTGTCTCCAGCACCTCGAGCTGATGACACATGTCCAGATAGGTAGTTGGCTCATCTAGTAAAAGAATTTCGGTCTGCTGCGCTAATGCCATGGCGATTCGCGCCTTCTGCTGCTCGCCTCCGGAGAGGGTGTGAAACATTCGGTCTTCGTGCCGCCGAATGCGCAATGCCCGCAATGCCCAATCAATGATACGTCCATCCTCCGTAGTTAGCCGCTGACGGAAGCTTTTTTGGTAAGGAGCACGCCCATAAGCGACCAGTTCGCGAACGGTCAGCGAAGGAAGCATATCTTTGGCTTGCGTCAGCATGGAAAGACTTTTGGCATATTCGGATCTTTTATAATCGCTCGTACTCTTCTCATTAATGAGAATGCTGCCGCTATCTGGAGTCAGCAGACCCGAGATTAATCTAAGCATCGTTGATTTGCCTGAGCCGTTTGGCCCGACTATCGCAGTTATTTTACCTTTAGGGATTTCCATATTAACATCTGACAACTTGAACATGCCTGCTTCAAGCGTTAACGAATGGGTTTGAATCGCCTTCATCGCCAGTTACTCCTCCTCAGCAAATACAAAAAGAACGGTGCGCCGATGCAAGCTAATAATATGCCAACCGGCAGCTCAACAGGGTCAAATAAAGAACGAGCCGCAGCATCGGCAATGACGACTAGAGCAGCACCGGTTATTATCGATACTGGCAGCAAATAACGGTAATCGTCGCCAATTAGAAGGCGGACCATATGGGGCACAACCAGCCCAACGAAGCCAACAAGACCTGCGGCGCTTACTGCAATTCCTGCAAGCAGAGCAGATAAGAGAATAAGCAGAAGCCGCTGCAACTCCACTTTTTGTCCCAGCAAGCGAGCAGAATCATCGCTGAGCAGCAGCAGATTGGCTGATTTGATCGCTGGTATCGTAAGAAGTAGGCCGACGAGCGCGTAAGGCAGCATAAAGCTGAAATGATGCCAGCTTCGTCCATTTAATCCGCCGGAAAGCCAAGGAAGCACAGCTTGAACCCGGTCGCTGTAAACGACCATCACGCCATTCATAACGGCCCCCACGAGCGCGTTTACTGCAACACCGGCTAATACAATCTTAATAGGCGAAGCACCTTTATCCCATGAAAGAAAATAAATAATTAGACTTGCAGAGAGGGCGCCAACAAAAGCAGCAGCTGGCAATAAAAAGCTGAATTGCGGCAGCATCACCATCGTGATGACAGCAGCGAGACCGCCACCTGCCGAAACGCCAATAATACCGGGATCGGCAAGTGGATTGCGCATGACACTTTGCAGAATTGCTCCGGATGCAGCAAGGCATGCGCCTGTCAATAAACCAATTAATACTCTAGGGAGCCTAAGATCAAGCAATATCACGGAGTGAGCTGATGAATCGCCTGTGATAAGAATGCTCCATATCTCGTGCAGTGGAATCGTGATTGATCCAGATATTAACCCGATAAGAACGCTTAAAAGCAGAAATATGGGTGAGATGATGAAGGCCAGCTTACGTCTTTTTGTACGTGTTTCTTTATTCATAATCCTTATTTAGCATCCTTTCAGTTAGGCACTTCTTTCAGCAAGCGGTCCATAAGCTCAAGTGCTTCGATTACACGAGTTCCAGGGTTAGTACCGAACAGGTCCTGCGGCAGCACTTCAATACGCTGCTGCTTGACGGCGGATATGCTGCTCCATGCAGAATTAGTCTCCATTTCACGAATGAAGCTGTTCTTGATTTCCTCGGGATTGCCATGCGTCATGAAAAAAATGATGTCGGGGTCTGCTTCAACAACACGTTCTGCGTTTAGCTGCGCGTATTGCGGGAAGCTCTGCAGCCTCGGATAATCCGAAGCGATATTTACTCCGCCAGCGGTTTCGAGAATGTTGCCGCTCAAGGAATTAGGAAGTGCTGCCATGAATGTACCTGGAGCTCCATATACAAGCAGCGCTCGCGGCTTGTTGGCTTCATCGGTATGTTTATAAACAGCAATCTTATCAACAATGTTGGCGATAATTGCTTGTGCCTGCTCTTCTTTGCGAAGAAGTTGGCCTATCAGCTCAATCTGGCGGTTAATGTCGTCGATGGAGTTGGCACCCGTCAACAGGAGCTGTACACCGATTCCTTGAAGAACGGGAATATCCTTCTCATTCATTGGATAATTGCCAAGCACGACATCAGGGCGAAGCAATGCTATTTTTTCCAAATCAACCTCGTGAGCATTTCCGATTTGTTCAGCTTTGAGGACTGCCCGATTAACGGGCTGAGCGGATGTTGTAGGCCGGCCGACTAGATTTCCTCCTAAAGCTGCCACAATATCAGCTTCGCCGCTGCCCAGTGCAACAATTTTGGCGGGAGGTTCCTTAAAGGCAATTTGGCGTCCTGCAAAGTCTTTTACTATCAGACTTCCATCGCTCATTTCTGAAGAGCTGCCTTTGCCGATACTGCATCCTGTAAAAACGAGTAACAGAAGCACAGCAAATAGGGGGAGACAAGTTCTCATAACAATTGCAGTACCTCCAAGCTAAATGCTATTGATAATCAGTCTCAATGATCTCTTCGAGAGTATAATGCTTAAAAACAGAGGACGTCAATACCTAAAAAGGAATTATATAGAAAATAACTAATTTTCTTTTTTTGTGTTGACAAAATGTGGGCATGCATGATAGTTTCATTCCTGAGAATGGCGTTTCCAGAAATGGGGATGCATTCTGCAGCAGATTGCTTTTTTTTTAATTGTACAATGATAATGATTATCATAATCAAAATAACTTTTTATTGATAATGATTATCATATTCATGATGTGAGAGAGAGCCATTCGGATAATCTGCTGCGAGCTTGGATGTCAGGAGTAAAGGAGGAGAAGAGAATTATTCGCAAGTTTGGAGTGCTGGCTTTCTTCATCATGATTACTTTACTCGTTGTTCCGTTTGCACCTGAAGCACATGCGGCTGAACTGGCTGATGGTACGTACTCGATAGACTATGTTGTCAAGAAAGCCGAAGATGAATCGGTATCGATGGCAAATGACTATTGGGAAAAACCAGCCAAGCTGATTGTGACCAAAGGAGCTTTGCAGGTACAACTGCAAATAAACCATAGCTCATGGGTAACGGAATATAAAGTTCCGAGTGACGGCGGGTACATAGATACGGCTATTGTATCTAGCAACGAAGCTGACAATACGAGAATTGTTAAGTTCGGAATTGCTGATCTTACAACGCCGTTAGAGTCCAAGATCCACGTAACGGTAGAGGATATTGATTACGATCACAGCTACACGATTCGTCTAGTTTTCGATTCTAGCAGTCTGAAGCAGATCAGCAAAGCGGAGGCCCCTGTCAAAGAAGAAAAGAAACCAGCAACAACCACGAAAGAACCAAAAAAAGAGACCGATGCAAAGACAGGTACAACAGCTCCTCAAACCACAAATAAGGTGACAGAAAAACCAAAGGTTGAGGTAGATAAGCCGAGCTCTGAAACGGTCGATTCTAAAAAAGAAGATTCTAAGAAAGAGATACAGGTCGAAGCTTCGCCTGCTCCAACCGTTAGTCCGATAGCGGCTGAAGCTGAAGGGCAATCATTGCCTAAGGAGACTTTAACCCCATCTACACAAGAGTCAAGCTCTTCAGAGGATACCCTAGCAGTGGACTCTGCGGAGACAGCTGTTCACGAAGAGCCGAAGGCCGATGTTCAGCTTATTGGGGCTGATATGGATACACCTGCACCAGGTGAAGCTGCGCAGCAGTTGTCAGATGCGGCTTCTTCTAAGCGCGTGTTGTCACCGCTTGTTATTTCCCTAATCATTATTGTTGTCGGAGTAGCCTTTATCTTATTGCGCAAAACCAAATTCGCTAAAAAATAAGGAGTGTTCTAAATGGTAAAATCGATGAAAAAAACAAGTTTCGTTATGTTAATGCTCGTAATGGCTTTAGCTCTAGTTGTTCCATCTGCTTTCGCAAGTACTGGTGTAAGCTATGTCGTTCGCAACGCGGGAGATACAGCCAATTCTTATGCTGATGCCTATAAAGTAGGCGATGCAGTTGTAGCAAGCAATGGCACAACGACAACGGTTACATTCTCTGGTTCAAGCTTCATTCAATACTTGCAAGTGCAAGACCCTGCTACTGGAACATACAGCTATGCAGCTGCTAATTATACAGGCGGCAACGTTGAATTTACATTTGAAGTGGCTGATTTCACACCGAACCAAGTTGCCAAAATCCACGTTGTCGTTCCGCCATCACCAGGATTTGAAGGCTACAATACGGTTCATACAATCCAATTCAATTGGAGCGTTTAAGCATCAGCGAGCTCTACGGTTAGAATAGCGCTTTAAAAATAACAGGAGAGCAATGCTGCGGCATGTTTCGCTCTCCTGTTCAAAATGCAAGGGTACATAAGCGATAGCAGTTAAATGACGAAGGAGTGTTTTTTGAAATGCAAATGAAATTTCGCCGATTGACGGCGCTGCTCATGGCGCTCGTATTGTTGCTGTCGGCCTTTCCTGTGAGTGCAGCGGCGGGAGTAACGCCAAATGGGGAGTATAGTGTTCCTTATCTTTATGTGAAGGATGGGAGCAATGAACGATCAATCATTAACGATTATCTAAATCCAAGCACAGGCAAATTGATTATTACTAATGGCAGTGCAAAGTTTCAGCATGAGGTTACGCAGTATACTTCCTTTCATCATTTTTCTGCTAAGTTACCAGGTAAAGACAAAGCAGTAATCAATGGGAACACAATCAACGGCATAGAAGGGTATCAAGTCGTTGCTGCTCAGCCAGCAGGGGACGGCTTAGATCCGGATCACGTCGTTGTTAGCTATGATATTGAGAACATGCAAGAGAAACAAGAAATTTTGATTCATATCGTCATTCCTTCAGTAAATTATGACAATTGGTATAATGTTCAGCTTCAGCTGGATATCTCAGGTCTACCCGTTGATGGAGGCGGCAATGGGGGCGGAGGCGAGACGGGTGCTGTAACATTAGAGCAGCTTGAAGCTTTATTTACAACCTCGAATGAGCTGCTGAATACAACGACGGAGGGAACTGGCGATGGCTTCTATTTGCTAGGCTCCAAGGCTACTTTTCAAAATACGATCACTCAGGCAAGAAGCATTGCCGATAGCGCTGGCGTTTCCAATCAAGAGCTGATCAAGGCTGCTTACCTTGTTCTGCAAGAGGGAAAAAAGAAGTACGAGGCTGCTCGGCTTGTCGTGAATAAAGCGAATTTAGTACGTGCGTTAGAAGAGATTTCAGCTTTTGCGACAACGGTAAAAAATATAGGGACAGCAAATGGAGCTTCAGTCGCTCATGGGGTATTAACGGATGGTGAGTATTCGGTTGGAGCGAGCGTAAGGCTTGGGCAATGGATTGTGGACGCTCAGACTGTTGCTGCTGATCCGCAAGCATCTCAAACAGCCGTCAATAATGCTTTAAATGTTTTGACTGCGAATGTGGAGGATTTGAAAAAGCAGCAGTACAAGAAGGAGATATTACCGCTGCTTGTGCTGGACCCTGAAACAGGAGAAATATCCAAACACAATAAAGATTTCAAAACAGAAGTAAGTATGTTTACTCAATCGGCAGCGCCTTATTTTCAAGCGTATGCTCACGTTGTTTTTGCAGAGCCGATGGAAATTGCACCTGAATTAACGTTATATGGACAAAGCGCAAACGGCGAGATTTCCTCTAGTACGCTGACAGGTTATAAAACGCTTATTCAAAAGGGCTATGAAGGACTGATACAGGCCTATCAGTTTGCCGCAAGACATCAAAAGGCAGACGATTCTATTTATCAAGGCTTATCAAAACTAGAGTACACAATTGGAACAGAGAAGAGAACAGTACTATTCAGCTATAATGCCAATCATCTTAATGCCTTAAACGCTTCGATCACTACAGCGCGTCAACTACATGATTCCGCTGTTGTTGGAACGGCTTCTGGGCAATATGAGGAGGCGGCAAAAGAATCATTGCTTTCTGCTATTCAATTAGCTGAACAAACAGGGAAGAAACTCAATTCTACACGTCCAGAAATTGCTAATGCGGCAAAGATTTTAGAGAAATCTGTTCAAGTTTTCAAAGGAAGCCAGATTCGCAATATTTCTTTCGCAGCCCTGCATGCAACAAATGCAGCGTTATCGAGCATGGACAGTTACTTCCTCAAGCCGGCTTCTGTTACGTCCAATAACGGTGAGACTTATGTATCTTTTTCAATAAAGGACAGCAGCGTCGTTACAGAGTTTAAAGTTGCTCAGAACAGCATACTCACAGATGTGACCGTTGTCAGTGAAAACAAGACAGAAAATACGAGGGTTATCAAATTTAAAGTGGATGATTTAACGGCAATTGTGCCAGGGCAAGTTCGAATCATTATGCCAAACGTAATTGACCCGCGTACAGGCAAACCTTATGATGCGACTCATAACATTCGTCTGTTGTTTGACAATGGCGATCCTGCAGTATTGAAGGCAGCTATTGCGGCAGCGAAGGCGGCTCATGATGGAGCAGCCGCAGGTACAGGTGTTGGGCAATATCCGCAATCAGCGAAAGACGCACTGCTTAGTGCAATTACAGCAGCGAACGCTGTCGCAAACAGCATATTGTCTACAAAGCAGCAGCTCATTGATGCAGAAGGCACGCTGGATCAAGCGCTTCGTGCTTTCCAAGCGACAAAAATTGTCGTTGTTGATCCGGTCAAACCGACAGAACCGGGAGCACTTGCGGACGGCAAGTATTTGATTGATATTCAGTTTTTAAAACAAGGTACTACACAAACATCGGTGATGGATGAATATGTAGCACATCCTGCTCGTTTGCTCGTGCAAAATGGTGTGAAGCTTGTACAAGTGAATCTAAAGCAAAGCAAGGAAATTACCGGATTTACGATTGGCGGCTCTACGCCAACAACGATCGAATCCGATGCTTCCGCTAACACAAGACGAGTACAATTTACAGTAGCCGATCTACCGGCTAAGCTGGATGGCTGGGTGAAAATAGATTGGCCAGAAGTGAAGTACCATCATGAATACAGCATTCAAATTCAGCTTTGGGCAATAACGCCAGTAGCAAGCTGGGACTCTGATTCATTTGGCTCTGTGGTGCCAAGAGAGACGCCAGAAGAAATTGAGAAAAAGAAAAAGGAACAAGAGGAAAAAGATAAGCTGGCTGGCAAAGATGCAACGGCTGCATTTAAAGATTTAGCAAACAACTGGGCGAAAGATGCCATTAATCGCGCATTGAAGCTAAACATCGTTCAGGGTTATCCGGATGGAAGCTTTAAACCGAATGCAACGGTCAATCGTGCAGAGTGGACGGTTATTCTCGGCAGAGCTCTGAAGCTGGAAGGCAAGAACGCTTCAACAGCTTTTGCAGATATGAAAAACATTCCTACTTGGGCACAGTCCTTTATCGAGCAAGCGGTAGCAGCAGGCATTATTAATGGCTATGAGGATCAGACATTCCGTCCAACGCAAAATGTAAACCGTACGGAAATTGCAGTCATGATCGTAAGAGCACTTCATTTGCCGCTGGAAGCAGCGGATTCGCTTAATTTTGCGGATGCAGCGGAAATCCCTTCCTACGCTAAGGCTTACATTGCTACGGCAGTGAAGTACGGATTAATTAAGGGACTGGACCAAAATCAGTTCGGCGGAACGAAGTCCGCAACAAGAGCTGAGGCGATTACTCTCGTTTTGCGCGCTGTCGATTATTTGGAAGCGAAAGCAGCAGAACAAGAAAAGGCGAAAACGGCATAAGCAGCAGCAAGGGCGGTAGGTTCCAGCTGTTGCAGAGCTTGAAGCGGGTGATTTAAACAGATGGCATAGGAGGACCCTGATTAGCGGGTGTCCTCTGTGCTGTTTTTAAGGAGGTAAGAAGGAAATGCGCTATCGATTTATGAAGGGGTTATCCCTGCTGTTACTTGCTGCGATGATGGCAGGCTGCGGAACGCTTGGAGCGGGAAGCGGCTCGACAGCAGCGCCAACTGCTGCGCCGTCTGCAAACTCTTCGGCAAAAGTAGCGGCTTCGGGCTCTGTATCCGAGGAGTCTAGCCAACGCATCGTGTCAACAACCGTAGCGATTACACAAATTATGGATGCGCTTGAGCTTGATTTAGTTGGCATACCGAAAAGCGTGAAAACGCTGCCGGAGCGTTACAGCACCGTTACTAAAGTCGGAAATCCAATGAGTCCTGATATGGAGATGGTTAAATCCTTGAAGCCGACGGAGGTGCTGTCTGTCTCGACGCTGCAATATGAGCTGGAGCCTGTATTTGAGAGTGCAGGGTTAAAGGCTGATTTTCTAAATTTAACGAGTATCTCGTGCATGCAAACTGAAATTACAGCGCTCGGAGAACGGTATGGGCGGGAAACTCAGGCTGCTGCAATCGTAAATGAACAGAAGGAAATGCTGGCTGCCATCACTCGGAATACAAAAGGTAAAGAAAAACCGACGGTGCTGATCCTGCTTGGTGTGCCTGGCAGTTATTTGGTGGCGACGGAGCATTCTTACATCGGAGATCTTGTTCGTTTGCTTGGAGGAGTAAATATCGTGCAGGGCGAGCAGGTTGAATTTTTGGCTTCCAACACGGAATATTTGCAGAAGGCGAATCCGGATGTCATTTTGCGAGCAGCGCATGGCATGCCGGCTGAGGTTGTGAAAATGTTTGATGAAGAATTCAAAAAAAATGATATCTGGAAGCATTTTGAAGCGGTAAAGACGGGGCGTGTATATGATTTGGAGGAAACATTATTTGGCACGACGGGTAATTTGGCTGTTGTCCAAGCACTCACCGCGCTCGCTCCAATGCTTTATCAGGATTATAAATAAGGATGTTTTTTCATGCCAAAAACAATATTCAGCTTCATCGCAATTACGCTGCTCCTTCTGGCAACCATCGTATACTCCATGACGACTGGAAGCATCAGCGTAGGATTTGTTGAACTCATGAAAGGGTTGCTTGGCTCGCCAAGTGAACAGGTAGAGGTTGTTCGCGACCTGCGGCTGCCACGTATAATCGTTGCTTTACTGACAGGGGCTGCTCTAGCTGTGTCTGGTGTACTGCTGCAAGCCGTAATGCGCAATCCGCTGGCGGATGCAGGCGTTATCGGCATTTCATCAGGGGCAGGCTTGGTTTCTTTGCTGCTCGTAACGATATTCCCGACATTGTTTTTTTGGATGCCGCTGTTTTCATTTGTTGGAGGAGCAATAGCTTGCCTATTGGTCTATTCGCTTTCGTGGCGCTCTGGACTCAGTCCACTTCGGCTTATTCTGGTCGGTGTGGCGGTTAATGCTACATTTACAGGTCTTGGGCAGTCTTTTAATTATCGCGGCAGCTATGCGGTAACTAGTGTGAATCAAGCGATTTCCTCTATTTTTACAATGAAAACCTGGGATGATGTACATATGTTGGCGCTGTATGGCGGTGTAGGCTTGTTACTCTCGATGCTGCTTGGCTCATGGTGCAATACGCTTGTTTTGCAAGATCGAACCGCTCAAAATCTTGGTTTGTCTGTTATGAAAGTAAGGCTGCTCGTTTCGGTTGTTGCCGTGCTTTTGGCTTCTGTTGCAACAGCTATTGGCGGGTTAATCGTGTTTGTCGGCTTGCTCGTCCCACATATCGCGAGGCTGCTCATTGGCTCAGACCATAAAGTGCTGCTGCCTTTCTCTGCGATTGGCGGAGCATGGCTCATTTTGACTGCGGATACGCTTGGCCGTACTCTTTTAGCTCCGACAGAAATTCCAGCTTCGATTGTCATGACAGTTATCGGCGGTCCTTTTCTCATCTTTTTGCTGCGAAGGAGCGAACGCGTCCATGGACATTAATGAAATAAGGTTTTCATATGACAAAAAAACTTTCCATTTGAACGGAATAACCTGCCATATTGCGGAAGGCCAGATTACGACGATCATTGGTCCAAATGGCTGCGGCAAGTCAACTCTGCTTGGTGTAATGGCGAAAAATCTTCGGCCAAGCGAAGGTGAGGTGCTGTTGAATGGGAAGAAGCTCGCACAATTTAAGCCGAAGGAGCTTGGCAAGAAGCTGGCCGTGGTGCATCAGCAGCAGGAAGCACCTGCAGATTTGACTGTAGAGAAATTGGTTCGCTTTGGTAGATTGCCGCATCGGGGGCGGTGGGGACAAGAGAGCGAATTAGATGATGAAGCCGTGGATTGGGCGCTCAACTGCACGAATCTGCTGAACAAGCGAAAGCAAAGTTTAGCGCATTTATCTGGCGGCGAACGCCAGAGAGCTTGGATCGCAATGGCGCTGGCACAGCAAACCTCGCTGTTATTTTTGGATGAGCCAACGACGTATTTGGATATCTATCATCAAATCGAAATATTAGAGTTAGTAAAGACGCTGAACCGCAAGCATGGAATTACGATAGTAATGGTTCTGCATGATATGAATCAGGCCATTCGATACAGCGACCATATTATTGTGATGAAATTAGGATGCATCGTAGGAGAAGGTGCGCCTGAGACAGTCGTGACAGCGGAAACGATTAAGCAAACGTATGGCGTTGATGTTGTGATGAAAAAAGACGGGAATACCGGACTGTATATGGTTCCATTAGGAATTTAAGCGTGTGTATAGTACTTCTTATTTTCATGAAAGAGAGCATTAAGTGCATATATGTTCTTACAGCGCAAAAAGTAACAATCTTAAGTGTCTGTAAGAACCTATAGGTTCTTACAGAGCATGAGTGCAGCCGGGTTACTCACAAAAGAGTGCATTAAGCGCATATGTGTTCTTACAGAGCAAAAAGTAACATTCATAAGTGTCTGTAAGAACCAATAGGTTCTTACAGAGCCCAATTGAAGGGTGGTTACTCGCGAAAGAGAGCATTAAGCGCATATGTGTTCTTACAGAGCAAAAAGTAACATTCAAAAGTGTCTGTAAGAACCAATAGGTTCTTACAGAGCCCAATTGAAGGGTGGTTACTCGCGAAAGAGAGCATTAAGCGCATATGTGTTCTTATAGGGCAAAAAGAAACAATTTTAAGTGTCTGTAAGAACCAATAGGTTCTTACAGAGCTTGAGTGCAGTCGGGTTACTCACAAAATAGTGCATTAAGCGCATATATGTTCTTACAGAGCAAAGAGTAACATTCATATGTGTCTTTAAGAACCAATTGGTTCTTAAAGAGCCCAAGTGAAGGGTGGTTGCCCGCGAAAGAGAGCATTAAGCGCATATATGTTCTTACAGAGCAAAAAGTAACATTCATAAGTGTCTGTAAGAACCAATAGGTTCTTACAGAGCTAGAGTGCAGCTGGGTTACCCGCGAAAGAGTGCATTAAGCGCATATGTGTTCTTACAGAGCAAAAAGTAACATTCATAAGTGTCTGTAAGAACCAATAGGTTCTTACAGAGCATGAGTGCAGCCGGGTTACTCATAAAAGAGTGCATTAAGCGCATATGTGTTCTTATAGAGCAAAAAGTAACATTCATAAGTGTCTGTAAGAACCAATAGGTTCTTACAGAGCTCGAGTGCAGCCGGGTTACTCACAAAAGAGAGCATTAAGCGCATATATGTTCTTACAGAGCAAAAAGTAACATTCATAAGTGTCTGTAAGAACCAATAGGTTCTTACAGAGCATGAGTGCAGCCGGGTTACTCACAAAAGAGTGCATTAAGCGCATATGTGTTCTTACAGAGCAAAAAGTAACATTCGTATTACACCCCGTAAAGCTGACGATATACCGTAGGTGTCATCCCCTCATGGGCCATAAATCTTTTGTTGAAGTAGCTGACGCTAGGATAGCCGGCATCACTAGCAATTTGTCCGATATTAACATCCTTGCGCTCCAGAAGCCATTGCTTCGCCATTTGAAGCCGGCAGCGTGTAATAAAGTCCATCGGTGTCATCTCCATCACATTTCGGAACAATTTGCAAAAATAGTAGGGGCTAACTCCTGCTTTTTCAGCCCATTGCTCGAGTATGAACGGCTCAGCCGCTTCCTGCTGCATTAAAGGGAGCAGCTTTAAGATGCGGTTGCCGGACGTACTAGCTTTGCTGCCGGATATCGGCACAGCTTGCTCGATGAACACGGCGAGTATGGCATACATGAGAGCAGAAAGCTTGGTCGGATGCAGCATGCGAGACTTTTCTGCCTCGAACAGCAAATCCTCATGCACCTGTTCCCAAGCGGTTGGCTGACGGATTGTCCAGAGCTGGCTTTTGTGAAAACCTCGTTCGATCATATAGTCCTGAAGCCCACTCCCATAAAAATGAACCCATCTTATATCCCACGGATCATCCTTGCTGCTATAGTAATGCTGTCTCTGCAAAGGAAAATACAGAACAGCTTCACCAGCCTCAAGGGTGTGCACCTCGCCATCCCATTCCACATAACCTTTCCCAGAAACGACGTAATGAATATTAAAGTTATTGAGCGCTCCCGCCATACGAAGCGTGTAATGATCAGGCTCATTCCAGTAATTCCCGACAGATTCAGGTAAGCAGAAAAAAGGATTATTTGGCAGCGTAAGCAGATGTATTTGTCTTTGTATGTTGCTCACCTCAATGACAATATTGTTTTAACTTATAACAAAATAATATCATTTTATTTTTTGGTTATCTACTTTAAACTAGAGGCAAGCACAATGAAATCGTTTGATACTAATTTGTACCTCACGATTTAGGTGCAGCGCTCTGAACTGATGGTGTAGCTAGTTTCAGCTTGTAATCGCAATATAATAATAAAATAATGGTTGAGGTGACGATGGAGTGACGACGAAGAAACTAAAATGGGGCATCATGGGCTGCGCTGGAATTGCGAAAGGCGCAGTAATACCTGGCCTTCATCTTTCGGAATTAAATGAGGTAGCGGCTATTGCTAGCCGTGACGTGGACAAGGCAAAGAAGACGGCAGAAGAGCTGAATATCCCGACTGCTTACGGCAGTTATGAAGAATTGCTTGCGGATGCTTCTATTGACGTTATATACATTCCACTCCCAAATCATTTGCATAGAGAGTGGACGATCCGGGCTGCTGAAGCAGGAAAACATATTTTGTGCGAGAAGCCGCTTGCTTTGACTGCACAAGAAGCGGCTGAAATGTCTGAAGCTGCTGCGAAAGCAGGCGTGTTATTGTCCGAAGCTTTTATGTATCGCTATCACCCTCGATACGACATGATCAAGAAAGTGATCGCAGATGGAGAAATTGGCGACATTCGCGGCATTCGCAGCGCGTTTACCTTCAACAATGCAGGACATAAAGAAAACGTGAGATACCGCAAGGAGTGGGGAGGCGGCTCGATTTACGATGTAGGCTGTTATCCAATTAATGCTGCTCGCTTGCTGCTTGGCAAAGAACCTGAAGCCGTTACCGTTCAGGCTTTGTTCTCACCAGAGCATGATCATGTCGATATGATGGCCTCTGGATTAATCGAGTTTGAAGGTGCGGTTTCACTGACGTTTGATTGCGGCATGTGGGCAGCATTCCGCAACCCGCTTGAGGTGCTAGGTACAGAGGGTATTATCGAAGTGCCTTCCGCATTTGTGACTGGCGCGCCGGGCAGCGGTAATTTCTTCGTCGATGCAAAAGGAGAGCGCCGTGAAGTTGAGGTGCCGCATGTAAACGCCTACACTTTGCAGGCCGATCATATGGCAAATGCCATTAACGGTGTATCAGAGCTACAGTTCGGCAGCGCTGATGGGGTTAACAACATGAAAGTAATCGATGCTTGCCTGCTTTCTGCTCATGAGCATACACGAATTAAAATATAACGAACCCATAATTAAGGAGGCAAAACAACGATGGAATATATTCAAATTGAAGGTTCACCCAAGCAGGTATCTCGCTTAATGAAGGGGTCGGATTATTTCTATAACGATTCCTACGAGAAAGCAGCAACTAATCTAGATGCTTTTCTAGCAATTGGAGGCAATTCAATTGACACAGCCCATATTTATTGCGGCGGGGAAAGCGAGGAAGTGATTGGCCGCTACATGCAGGAACGCGGCAATCGGGAGCAATTGGTTATTTTGACCAAGGGCGCACATCATGATCATACGGGTTCGCGTGTGAGCAAAGAGGCCATTGCTCATGATTTGGAGATTAGCTTGAAGCGTCTTCAAACCGACTATATCGACCTTTATGCACTGCATCGGGATGATCCGGCAGTACCAGCAGCAGAGGTTATTGATATTCTTAATGAGCATGTGAAAGCAGGAACTGTTCGAGCGATTGGCGTATCAAACTGGACATGGCAGCGTATTAAGGAAGCGAATGAATACGCAGCTGCAAATGGACTTGTCGGTTTTTCATTCAGCAGTCCGAACCTTAGCCTTGCGAAAGCGAATGAACCGTTCTGGCATGGCTGCGTCTCTGCTGATGAGGAAACCTGCGCATGGCATGAGGAAGAGCAATTCCCGCTGCTTTCGTGGTCATCGCAGGCAAGAGGATTTTTCACAGGTAGATTTACTCCCGAAGTAAGAGATAATGAGGATCTTGTACGTGTGTTCTATAGCGATGAGAATTGGGAGCGTCTGGCACGTGCAAAGCAGCTGGCAGCTGAGAAAAACGTTACTGCTATCCAGATCGCGCTAGCATACGTGCTAAACCAACCGTTTCCGACTTGTGCCTTGATTGGCGCGCAATCAGCGGAAGAGCTTCATTCCTGTGATGCAGGGTCGCTCATTTCGCTCACCAAGGAAGAGATGGATTGGCTTGATTTAGCCGTACAAAAGGTTTAATGATTACTTCCTAATTAAATAGATGGAACCCTAAGGACAAAGCTACTCGTTATGAGCGGTTTTGTCCTTTTTGTATGTTCGTGGGCTTACGCCATAACTTTTGCGAAACAATGCAGCAAAATGATTGTAATTGTTAAAGCCGACATCAAGCGCTGCTTCGGTTGCCGAACGGCCCATATGCTCCATGAGAAGAGCCGCTTGCTGAAGCCGCAGATGATTCAGATGCTCGACCACGCTCGTTCCAGTCTCCTGCTTGAATAGATGGGATAGCCGCGAGAGAGATAAACCAACCGACCGAGCCAACTCTTCAATGCGTATCGGCTGCTCCATATGCTGTGATAAATACTGCAGGGCAAGCTCGATGCGAGGATCCAGTCGTTTATCTAACTGCTGCGCTGTGAGCAATATCACTTGGCGCAGTGCATTCTCGCATAACATTTGCCAGAAGCTTGCCCGCTCTCTCGAATCACTCAATATATGATCGAAGGTGAGTTGTACTCTACTTCTCATATTGCCGTCTGGAATCGTGATGACGATGCTTTCATCCTTTGGCAAATAGTCGATTTCAGGTAGTTTCTGAAAATGTGCCCAATAAAAGTGCCAGCTGCTTCCCGCAATCGTCCCATACTCGTGGGGAATGCCAGCGCGCAGCAGCCCGATTTGTCCCTTGCGGCAGCGCCTCTCACCAGCGGGTGTGCGTAAATAGCCTTCACCCTCTAAGGTATAAAAGATAAGCCAATCACTTATTCCGTTTGGCCTGCGATAACGATAGGAGTCGGATTCATCAAATAGACCACTTAGAAACACACCGCCATGTGCTTCTGTTTCAGCTTCTTTTCTATGATTTGGAAGCATGCCAAACTCCTCCTTCATTTTCAAAATAGCATAATACAAGTAGTTTTCAGCAGTAATCATTCTTCCTTAAAAATAGCGAAACCACTATGATTATGTCAAGAACAATGATTAATTCAGTGAAGGAGCGTTATGCGATGACAGAAGCATTGATTGCACTAACAGAAGAGCAGGTTAATCAATTTCGTACTGAGGGCTACATTGTGATAAAAGGTCTTTTCTCTCAGGAAGACATTCGCATGATAGAGGATACTTTCGAGGAAATGAGTCATAAAGCAGTGCCGGGTTATTTTGAGCCAGATCTGACAGGAGAGACAGATGATCCGTTAAAGCGTTATCCGCGGGTCATGCATCCGCATCGCTTTAATGAGACGTCCAAAAAATATTTGCTCCATAAGCCGGTCATGGACGTATTAGCCGATCTTTATGGAGAAGAAGCGCTAGCAGCCCAAAGCATGTTTTATTACAAGCCGCCGGGCTCACGCGGTCAAGCGCTGCATCAGGATAATTTTTATTTGCAGGTGGAGCCAGGCAATTGTATCGCAGCTTGGACGGCGATCGATGCTGCAAATGAGGAGAACGGCAGCTTGCTTGTCGTTCCGAAGACGAGCGAGCATGAAATTAGCTGTCCTGAAATTGCGGATTCAACGGAATCGTTCACTTCCCATTTCGTTAAGCCGCCTAAGGATCACAAGGCGATGCCGGTAATTATGGATAAAGGCGACGTGCTATTTTTCAACGGGAACTTGATTCATGGATCATATAGAAACAAAACAAAGGATCAATTCCGCAGAGCCTTCATCTGCCATTATGCGAATGCATCAGCAACTCATATTAGCGATCATTATCGCCCTTTGTTTAGACAGGATGGAACTGCCGTTGATTTGGAAATTAATCCGGACGGAGGACCATGCGGAGTTGAATTTGATATGGCCTATCCGCATTAATTAATGATGAAAACAGAAAAAAAATTGTTGGTTGAGATGTCCTGGTGGGGTATGAGTGGATTGCAAGGAACAGCGGGGCATGCGCAAGATATGGAAGGGAAATTCAAGCTAATAGCAGAGAATGGTTTCGACGGCATTAACGCCTTTGTGCCGGCACCTGAGGAAAGCAGCTTATGGAAGGAGATGCTCCATAAATACAACATGTCATTTAGTGTAAATGCATATCCTTCTTCACTAAACGAGATGTCTCAGTTTTTGGAAAAAGCAGCAGCATTCGAAAACATCGGCTATATCAACGCACAGGTGATGACGCCTTTCCTCATTGGCGATTCCGCCATTGAACTGCTATCTGGAATTGATGCACTGTCGAGGCAGGCGGGCATCCCGGTTTATGTAGAGACGCACCGAGGTACGATCACACAGGATCTTATCCGAACACGGCAATATTTGCAGTCGCTGCCGGAACTGAGGCTTACGATTGACTATTCACATTATGTCGTAGCTGGTGAGCTTCATACGATTTCGGATGAGGCGGAGCAGATGCTGCAAAGCTTGCTGCCAAACACGCACAGTATTCATACCCGTATATCAAATGGCGAGCAAATACAGATCGACCCGGGGGAAGCTGGCAATCATCCGATGGTACACCATTTCTCCAGATGGTGGGGCAGTGCAATGAGACACTGGCTTACTGGACAAAGAAAAGAGAATGATTCATTCCCTGTCGTCGTTGAGCTGGGTCCTCCATCGTATGCGATTACGTCAGATGAGGCTGGTTCTCGGCAAACGGAGATTAGTGACCGCTGGTCGCAGTCCCTTTATTTGAAGCAACTTGTGAGGCAGCTTTGGCAAAAGGAGATCCAATAATTGAAACCCCGATTTGAACCATTATGGTTCAAATCGGGGTTTATTTGTTTCTTTGTTTCACTCGTCATCCCCAATCACAGCAACGACTAATGAATTGGATAGAGCCTCGCCAGTGTAGCTTTGCCCGCTTACCTCATAGGAAAATTTCGCTTTGACATAACCTATAATTTCATCAGAAACGATTGCGTCAGTAACGATAGCAGAATAATTGATTTCAAGTGTTGCTCCGGGTAGTACATTCCCAAGCTGCCAAGTTTGATTGCCGTCATAATCAATGGGGTTTAGTCGAGTTCCACCTACACGGAACGTTTTTGGCAATAAATCCACGCCAAATGGAAACTCGCTTGTAAATGAAACGAAAGCTGGCAAGTTTCCATTATTCATAAGCGTTGAAACGATGGTTATTGTATCGCCATACTCCACAATAGGTGGAGTGATCTTTGCTGTAAGCTGAATGATAGGAGCAGCCACTTCTGTTATTGCAGCATTTGAGCTCGCGGAATTGCTAACTACTCTTCCGTCTGAGAGCCGAAAAGTGTAGACAACCGATGCAGTGTTCGTTAATGGTGCAACAGTGGCAAGGTGTAAAGGGATTTGGGCATCAAAGGTTATCATGTTTTGTGATTGCCCGAGCAGCGTACCGAGATTAATGCCATCTTCAATAAACACGCCTGGCATCGAATGGTTATTCAACTTCAGGCTATTTGGTATAAAGACAGCACCAGCAGACAAAACGTCATCCATCACGGCATCAACGGCTACATTACTGGCATTCTCAATGTAGATCGTGTAATGCAAGACATCACCTGGGGCAGCAACAAGCTGATCTACTTGCTTATTAACGCTGATCTCGGGCTGGATAAGGATAACGGCGACCTTATTTGAATGCGTATAATCCGGCGTGCTGGAAACTTGATAACGAACGTTTGCTTTGCTGATAGATATAGAGGCTGCATCCTCCGTCGTTTGCGCGCGATAGGTGATAACGATGGTTGATTGTGGTCTAATAGTGCCGAGCGGGATACCTGCATTCGGATCAGCGCTTGGTGAAATAACAGCATTGATTGTCACGCTGCCGGGCACAAAAAGGATGCCGAGAGGCAGATCGAAGGAAGCGACTGCCTCTCGGAGACTAAGATTGCCGTCATTAACAATCGAAAGTTCATAGGTCACATGTTCTGAGACAAAGGTTTGTTCGGTGCTTGCGCTAAGTCGAGCAGATAGCGATACCTCATTAACAGGTGTAACGAGCGTGTTCGAGTAGGTAATACTCGTGACAATTCGCCCTTCTGCTGTTCGAAATTCGGCATCTGCCTGCGCTTGGTTAACTATCTGAAGGCTGCTTGGAATGGAAACGACAATGAGTTGAAATATGATTTGAGCTTGCGTTTGCGGCATCATATTTCCAATTGTAATACCGTTGTTTGGGTTAGCGCCAGGCATGGGTGTACCATTCAATATTACGCTGTTCGCGACAAATGAAGTTCCTTCCGGCAGCTTGTCGGTAAGTGTGACGCTGCCGGTTGTGTTTCCCGTGTTCGTTGCCGTGATATTGTAGGTTATCGTACTGCCAAGAGTAACCTCGCTTTCATAGGCTTTTTTCTCGAGTAAGATACGAGTCCCTATTAATGCGGTATTGACCGTGTTGGAGTAGGTCACCAGCTCTGCGCTTCCTGAGGCAAACTGAACAAGCGATTGATTTTGAACCATTGGATTACCGCCAGGAAGCGGGCTCATAGTGTAACAACCAGCACTTTGAATGTAACGGTTGAGCTGCCTCCAGCAGCAATGGTGCCAATGGTAATGCCATTATTAGGATTAGCTGTTGGCCGCGGTGAACCATCTACAGTGACACTGCCCGTCGTAAACGTTGTTCCTGCTGGGGTAGGGTCGATGAGTATGACGTTATTGACGGATTCAATGCCATTGTTGGACACCGTTATGGTATAGGTAATGGTATCGCCTACAACAGCATCAATGGATGATGCGCTCTTCACGACAGACACATTTGGAGAAGACACAGGAATGGACAATACATTCGATAAAATAGTTCCGGTCAGCACACGGCCATCCGGCGGTACGTAGGAGAAGTTAGCTGTTGCTTGGTTCACGAGCAGCTGCGGTGAAGGAAGTGCATCTACCGTTACCTGCAGTGAAATCAGGATGCTAATGGATGCGCCAGGCGAAACGGTGCCAACGGGAACACCAGTCGCCGGATTAGCGCCAGGCTGCGGAACACCATTGATTAACACACTATTAGGTACAAAGGCGGCGCCAATTGGAATCGTATCAAATACGGAAGCCTGCACGGCAATATTGCCCGTATTCGTGATGGTTAGTGAATAAGTTACTGTGTCTCCGACAGTCGCATTGGCGGTATCGGCAGATTTGCCAAGTGCAAGAATAGGCTGATAAATCGGTGTAACGAGCGTATTGGAAAATGTATTTCCTGAAAAAGCACCCGAAGTAAAGCTTACGGTAGCTCTATTGCTGAGCGTGCCGGAATCTGAAAGTGACGTTATTAGTACGCTGAAATCAACTAACACGGTTACGCTAGGCGCGATCAACCCGACTAAGATGCCAAGGGACGGGTTAGCTGCTGGTCTAGGAACGCCATCAATTAAGACGCTTCCAGCCTGAAAGGATGATCCAGGGGACAAGGGATCGACCACCAGCACATTATTAATATTCTCAATGCCGTTGTTCGTAACTGCAATTCGATAGGTTATCGTGTCGCCTACGACCGCATCGGTAACAGTGGTGCTCTTCACAACGGCAACATTAGGTGCAGATACAGGAATAGACAATGCGTTTGTACTAAATGAGCCGCCTAAGGTGCGGCCATCAGGCAGCAAGAAGCTGTAGGTAGCGGACGCTTGGTTCACAAGCTGCTGATTTTGCGGAAGCGCATTGATGACTACCGAAAAAGTGACACTTGCCGTAGTTGTGACACTGCCAAGCGATATGCCTGCTGCCGGATCTGCACCTGGCACGAGCTGGCCGTTAACGATGACGCTGTTCTGGACAAGACTTGTGCCAGCTGGAATCGTATCCGTTAAGGTAACGTCACCGGGATAATTGCCGGTATTTTGAATTGCAATCGTATAGACAACGGTGTCGCCAATCGTCGCATTGCTGGTGTTTCCACTTTTGGTTCCCGTTAGTATCGGCTGATAGACAGGAATGATCACTGTGTTCGAGAAAGTGACGCCCGAGAATACACCTGATGTAAAGCTGACAGATGAACGATTGCTAAGCTGTCCAGAAGCAGGTAAAGAAATGACGGATACGTTGAAGGATACTACAACGGTATTGCCTTGCACGATCGTCCCTATAGCTACACCGGTTGCGGGGTTGGCCGTTGGTCTTGGAACTCCGTCTACCAATACGCTGCCTGAAACTAAAGCACTTCCGACCGGCAATGGGTCTGTAAAAATAATATTATTTACCGCTGCGATGCCGCTATTGAGAATGTTTATAGAATAGGTGACGATATCGCCAATTGCTACGGCTGTTGAAGTTGTGCTTTTGACAACACTGACATTAGGTGCAGATACAGAAATTAGGACGGTGTTGGAGCTTGCGCTGCCGCTAAGCGGGCGGCCGCTTGGCAGAACAAATGCAAAGTTCGCAAGAGCTTGGTTTGATAGCTGCTGCGGATTCGGCAGGGAATCAATGATGACAGAGAAGGTAACGGACACTGTTGCATTAGGAGCAACAGCACCAATGTTGATGCCTGTTACAGGGTCAGCACCTGGCTGAGGCTGCCCTCCCACTAGGACACTGTTGGGCTCGAAGATTGCACCGAGCGGGATATTGTCAGTCAATGTTACATTCCCAGCATAATTTCCTGTATTGCTGACGTCGATTCGATAGCTAACGGTGTCCCCAAGTGTGGCGTTAATAGAATTTGCACTTTTAACGAGTGAGATTACGGGCTGATAGACAGGGGTATTAACGACGTTGGACATCGTCATGCCCGAGAATACACCGGATGTAAAGGTAATATTTGCTTGGTTTCCGATTTGACCGGAGACTGGAATAGAAGTAACGCTCAACTTGAACGACACGGTTACCGTATTGGAAGAAGGAATTAATCCAAGGGCAATTCCCGATGCAGGCACACCAGGTGCAGGATTGCCATTTATCGTCAAGCTGCCAGCAACGAATGTTGCTCCGTCCGGCACAGGATCCGTAAGTACAACATTATTGATCGATTCAATGCCGCTGTTTGTTACGGCTACTGAATAAGTAATGATGTCTCCAAGCGCGGCATCGACCGTCGTTGTGCTTTTGACGACCGCAACGTTAGGAGCAGAAACGGGAACAGATAATACGTTTGATTGTGTGGAGCCATTCAGAAGCCTGCCATCTGGCGGTGTAAATGTATAAGCTCCTATGGCTTGATTCACAAGTACCTGCGGGTTTGGAAGTGTTGTAATTACTGTCGAATAGGTAACGGTTATCGGCACACCAGGCAAAACGCTTCCCACACTAATGCCGGTTACAGGCGATTCTCCAGGATGAGGAACTCCGCCAACGACGACGCTGTTTGGCGCAAACGTTGTTCCAGTCGGAAGTGCATCAGTTAACGTGAGTATTCCCTCAAGATTCCCAGTATTGCTTACAAGTACAGTATAAGTAACGGTGTCTCCGAGCGTAGCATTGCTTGTATTCGCGCTTAATTGCAAAGAAATTTGCGGCTGAGTTACAGGTGTTGTTGTCGTATTAGACGAGGATGAAGCTGAGAATGCACCTGATGTAAAACTAACAGTTGATTGATTCGTTATTTGCGTTGGGACTGCCATCGTTACTCTCACCTCAAAAGTTACGGTAGCCGAACCGCCAGGGGCGAGGGTACCGATTGGGATACCGGTGGATGGAGCTGAATCCGCCCGGGGAGTGCCGTTAATGAACACGCTATTGCTAATAAAGGCATTATTATCGGCTAAAGGATCGTTAACTACGACATGGTTAACAGGAGCAATACCGTTGTTGGTTACAATGGAGGTATAGGTAAAGGTATCGCCCACAACGACGGAAGTTGGTGCTGCAGATTTCACTAAAGTTACGTTTGGCAGTGACACAGGTATTGATACGGTATTAGAAGCCGATGCACCATTTAATTGACGGCCGTCCGGCAGTGAGTAATTGTAGGGTGCACTTGCTTGGTTGACGAGAAATTGAGGTGAAGGCAGTGTTGCAACCGTCACGACAAAGCTGATTTCTGTCATGCTCCCGGGCAGTACATTTCCGATGGGTATCCCGGTTACAGGATTTAATCCGGGAAAGGGTACTGAATTTATGAGCACGCTGTTTGTATCGAAAACAGCGCCGGCTGGGATATTATCCGTTACGTTTACTGTAGCGCCAATATTGCCGCTGTTTTGGACTCTTAATGTATAAGTATAAGTGTCGCCTATCGTTGCATTTTGAGTGCTTGCAAACTTAACAATAGAAATGATGGGCTGGTACACCGGAATTTGAATCGTTTCGGATAACGATGATCCTGTAAATGAACCTGATGTATAGCTGATGGCCGCGCGATTAGATATGACAGCGGGATCGGGCAGCGATGTTACCTGTGCCTGAAATACGATAGTAACGCTGGCAGATGGATTAATGGTACCGATAGAAATGCCGACATTCGGGTTTGCAGCTGTTGCGGCCCCGTTAATTGTTGCGCTTCCAGCAATGAAAGCTGCGCTGCTGGTCAACGTGTCGGAGATGTTGACATTTGTAACAGGTACGACACTGTTATTCACAGCGATAATGGTAAACGTCAAAATGTCACCTATAGCAGCTGCGGTAGCGTTGACAGCTTTGGTAATTGTGACATTCGGTGCTTGGGCAGTGAGCGTGATCGTATTGGAGCTGCTGCTTCCACTTAAGTTTCTACCGCTAGGCAACTGATAGGTATATAAGCCTGAGGCTTGATTGACCAAAGTTGGCGGCGACGGAAGCGAGCTTAACAAGATCTGAAATGAAACGCTGGATACGCCGGAAGCAGGCAAAGCGCCAAGTGAAATGCCTGTAACGGGACTGCTGCCGGGAAGTGCTGTTCCATTAACGATGACACTGTTTGGCACAAAGGATGAGCCGGTTGGGATATTATCCGTTAAGGTCACTTGGGCAGCAATATTCCCACTGTTTTTTACGCTGAATGAATAGGTTATTCTTCCTCCAACAGTAGCGTTCGTAGGCGTACCGTTTTTTGTAATGCTGATGATGGGTTGATATACAGGCGTTGTCACACTGCCAGACAGTGAGAGACCTGTGAAAACGCCAGAGCTGTAGGATACCGAAGCCTGATTAACAAATGTACCTGAGCTTGGAATAGCAGTCGCGCGAATTGCAAAAGTAACGGTGACAGAGCTGCTTGGCGCAATGGTTCCTAAACTGATGCCGCTCGCTGGATTTGCTGTTGGTTTGGATACGCCAGCTACAATTACGCTTCCAGAGGTGAATTCCGCTCCAACAGGAATGGTGTCTCCCAATGTGACATTGGTGACGGATTCGATGCCGCTGTTCGTGACGACTAAGGAATAGGTTAATGTTTCACCTACAGCGATGTCGGTTAAGTTAGCGCTCTTCGTGACCACAACATTTGGAAGTCTTACAGGAACTGTAACCGTATTTGAAGCTAATGAGCCGGGAAAGATTCTTCCATCAGGTATTTGATACGTATAGGTGGCTGATGCCTGATTCACAAGCTGAGGTGGAGATGGCAAAACATTTACTTGCACTTGAAACGTGATCGTTGACGATCCCCCAGCTGCAATTGTTCCTATGGCTACTCCCGCTGATGGATTCGCACCTGCTACAACGACTCCATTGACACGGAAGCTATTCGGTATAAAAGATGTTCCCGCAGGTATATTGTCCGTCAGGTTGACAATGGCTGCTGAACTGCCGGTATTCGCAACGAGCAGTGTGTAGACTACTTGATTACCAACCGTTGCGTTCTGTGTGTTCGCACTTTTTACAATAGATAAATTAGGGGCATAAACAGGGATAGTGACAGTATTGGATGGAATAACGCCTGTAATAATGGGACCGCCTGCTATGCTTTGAAACGTAAAGGCCGCATTGGCGGTGCTTGAAAGCTGAGCGGTGCTTGGCAAGGAGGTTACAGTAGCTTGATAGGTAACGGTGATGGAGGTTGCCAGGTTTAATGAGCCTAGCGGAGCTCCGGTTCTTATGTCGAATGTCGGTTTCGAGACGCCGCCTACAACGACGCTGCCTGGTACGAACGTAACGCCAGCAGGCAATGTATCGGTTAAGACGATACTGGCTGCGTTTGCTGTCCCTGAGTTGCTGACCGTGACCGTAAAGGTGATGATGTCGCCGATGGTAGGCCCTGTTGCATTCTCGCTTAGCGTTACATTGATAACGGGCGCATTAATATTGACTTGGATGGCATTTGCGTTTAATACATAAGCATCCCCGGAGGTTGTAAGCGACAAAACGGCTGAGCTCTGGTTGTTCGTCAGCCTAGCGGAAATATCAACATTCGTAATATCCCAGCCCTGTCGACCGCCAATGATGTTCGTGCCGGGTGTGCCATTTATTTGATTGCGGTCCCCGAAAGTTCCGGTTGTGTTTAATGCACCGGAATCATTGTTAATTTGTGAAGCGAAAAAATTGTTAGCGAAATTGTTCGTGCCAGATAGAGCTACTAAGCTAGCTGTCGTCGGGCCGAACAACGCCTGATCACCTGTTCGGTTTGCATCACCTTCCTGAGCGCTAAACAACGCCCTGCCGCCTAAGGCTCCTGAGATCGGCGTGGCAAATCCGGTTATTGTCGTATTGACCGCTGCCGAAGTGCTTTGAACCAAAATAGCCCCAACCCGCAGCGACATGTTGCGAAACGGAAGTGAAGGGTTCTGATAAATGACGGCGAGGGTCCAGCCAGCATGGTTAGCAGTTGAATCGCCGGGAATAACAATCGTTCCGACTACGCCGCCTGTTATATAGGTACCCGCACCTGCCGCCAGCACAAGCGAGGTGACATTGGCTGAACGAGTATAGCCAAGTGCGCCTCCTCCCAAATCGAACGTATTGCTTGTTGCTGCATCAGGAGTGATGCTTGAGGTTCCGAGCGGTGTAATGAACGTAACGGGATTGTTAATGGCTGCGGTTAGATTAACGGTTCCATTGACATAAGTGCCGCCCCAAATAAGCTCTGCATAAAGAACAGTGCTTCCAGTGGGGAGAACGAGAGCGGCGGCAGAACTATTTTCCAAATAGTTGCTCGTCGTTCCAAGCGGGTACGTGCCGTACCGAGCTGCTGTATTCGTTGTGCTGAAAGCGCCTATACTATCGGAAGTACCAGGGGTTCCAGCTACTTCTGAGCGGCTGAGACCCAGCGTATTCCCCGTAAATGTAATGGCGCCGGTTGCGTTTAATGTTGATCGGACGACCAGAGGTATCGTATTCACCCCCTTCAAAAGCTAATTTTCTTGTAAATATGAATGTATTGCTTAGTTTATGAGACTTTAGCCACTATTTTGTTTGTCTTCTTAAAATATAGTTTTTGCGCTTTGTTGCGTTGGTTTAATATCGTCCAAGAATAGAGTCTAATTTCGTCCAATTAAACGCTTTCATTTACAAGATATAATGATAAAAACGCTTTCAAAAAGTGAGGTTTGCGGTGATGAGAGAGAAACAGATACAATGGTTTGCAAGCACGGAAACCAAGCGATGGTTCAATAAAACGATAGAGGAAGCCGGTAATGGAAACACTAATCTGACATTCTCAGGTGAGAGCTTTCAACGGTTAGAAGGGTTTGGAGGCTGCTTTAACGAGCTTGGTTATGCTGCTCTGCAGCATCTGCCGGAGGAAGAACGCAGTCAAGTGATGCATGCGCTCTTTCATCCCGAAGGCGAGCATAAATTCAGTATTTGCAGGCTTCCGATTGGCGCTAGCGATTATGCACTGGAATGGTATAGCTTAAACGAAACAGACGGAGACTTAAGTATGGAGCATTTCTCCATTGCCCGTGATCAACAACATTTGATTCCTTATATTAAGGAAGCGCTAAAACTCAATCCTGAATTGGAACTGTTTGCCTCTCCGTGGAGCCCTCCGACCTGGATGAAATTTCCGAAGGCGTACAATTACGGCACACTGCGCTGGGAGAAAGAAATTTTAGAAGCGTATGCGCTCTATTTCGTAAAATTTGTTGAGGCATACAAGGCAGAAGGCATTACGATTCACCAGGTTCATGTTCAAAATGAGGTGGTTGCGGATCAGAAGTTTCCTTCCTGCGTATGGACGGGCGAGCAGCTTCGTGAATTTATACGTGATTATTTGGGACCTGCCTTCGAGAGGCACGGACTCGATACAGAAATATGGCTGGGCACAATTAATGCGCCGGAGGCATGGGATGAATGGCTGAAGAAGAAGGCAACTGATTTTGATGCGTATGCCAATACGGTGCTAAGCGACCCTGAAGCTTATAAATATGTGAAGGGCGTAGGCTATCAATGGGCAGGCAAGCATGCTTTGCAGCGTACCGTTCAAAGCTATCCTGAGCTTCGTTATATGCAAACGGAAAATGAATGCGGTGACGGTGAAAACAGTTGGTTCTATGCAAGATATGTGTTTAATCTCTATCATCATTATTTTACGAATGGCGTGAACGCTTATATTTACTGGAACATGATGCTGGAACCAAAAGGCCGCAGCACATGGGGCTGGGAGCAAAATGCGATGCTGACCGTAGACAAGGAAAAGCAGCTTGCCATTCGTAATCCCGAGTATTATGTGATGAAGCATTTTGCCCACTTCACTTCGCCTGATGATCGAAGAATAGGGCTGAAAGGTCCATGGTCAGGCAATGCAATTGCTTTCGAGAAGCCGGACGGCACACGCATCATCGTCTTAACGAATCCATTCAATGAAAAAAGGGAGCTGCGTTTGTCCATCGGCTCCAAACACCAGCTGCTTGAGCTGGAACCCGAATCCTTTCATACAATTGTCATTCCATGTGGATGATGAAAGCATATAAACTAACGCCAGCAATCGAGGGGGCGTTAGTTTTTTGCACACAATAGCTAGAAGAGAAGCGGGAGGCGAGAGAGCAAATGTTGGCCAAGCTAATCCGTTTACTGACAGAACCCTTCCGTCGTAGTATTCGGAATAAATTGATTTTTACGATGATTTTTTTATCCGTCATTCCGATTATAGCGGTTACTGCCTTAGCAGCCGAAAACAACCGAAAGTCGATGGAAGCGGAAGTAATCGGAACGAATTTATCCAATATGAAGTGGACTGGCGTCTACTTGGGCGAGCAGTTCTCGCAATTGAACAATCTCGTATATTCCGTACTCATCAGCCCTCATCTTAGTGATTATTTGGCAAGCACAGAGGGTTCACTGCTCATTAACCAATTTGCCGCTCAAAAAAATATTATGGATACACTGAGCAATTTGTTTTATTCCGCAGGAAATCATGTCATCGGCGTCGAGCTGTTTTTGAAAGAGCCGCGAAAATTGTTTACCATAAGCGGAAATCAATATGATTTGGAAACTTCGCCTGCTATCCCTTCTCCTTATAAGCAGCTATTTGAGGAAAATAAAGATTTTCTTATTCAATCCAATAATGGGGATGAAGGTCACTTTCAATTGATTCGGAGCATTAACCGTTTTGAGAATCGGGAGAAGCTAGGCGGTATCTCGCTTAAAATTCGCTGGTCGATGCTTGATCAGACGCTTGATTTGATAGGCCGCGGCAAGGATCATCAGGTTCTGATCGCGAGCGAAGACGGAAATGTGCTTTATCAACGTTTCGGAGAACGCCCCTCGGATAACATTATGCTGCGGATCAAGGAAACAACAGCGGATCAAGGTTAATTCCGCATGTCGAAGGCGTACGTCTTCTATAACACGATTGATCCCGTAGGCTTGAAGCTGATTACGATTATCCCGACCAGCTTTATTAATAAGAGCGCGCAATCGACGATGCGATTTGGCCTTATCGTAGGCGCAATTTCTATCGTGCTGTCGATTGTGATTGCTATTTTGTTAGCTTGGCGAACGGCTACGCCAATTGTTACGCTCGCAAGATCGATGCAGGGCCTTGGCATCATCAAGGAAACGGAGCTGCCTCAAAGCAACCGCGTAGATGAGATCGGCTTGCTTGAAACGAAGCTTTACAACATGTCATACCGCATTAGAGAGCATATTAAAACGGAATACAGCATCAATCTGGAGAAAAAAACCGCGGAGCTTAAAGCGCTCCAAGCGCAAATCAATCCGCATTTTTTGCAAAATACACTTCAAATGATCGGCAGTATGCTCTTTACGAAAAAACCTGCGGAGAGCTACGAAATCATTCGATCGCTTAGCGATATGTTTCGATATGTCATTCGCGATCCGAACGATCTCGCCTACTTAAAAGCAGAAATCGATCATCTAAACAATTATATGCTTATCCAGAAGCAGCGTTTTTACTCCAAGCTTACCTATCACACGGAAATGGACGAGTCTATGATGCTTTCTCCCATTCCGAAGCTGACGCTTCAGCCGATTGTTGAAAATGCTTTTTTCCATGGACTAGAAAATAAATCAGGTCATTGGGAGCTTAGCGTGAGCGTTGTGCGTGAGCATGATAAAGTTCGAATTCGAATCCGTGACAATGGCGTCGGCATACGCGAGGATAAGCTTGCCGACCTGCAAAAGCGGCTTCACCAACATAGCGGACAGGTTTGGACGCACGGCAATCGTATCGGCATTCAAAATGTAGCGTCCCGCATACAAATGCATTTTGGCCCAGACTATGGGATTACGATTGAAAGCGAGTTAGGAGCGGGAACGATGGTCACCGTCTCTATTCCAATAGCAGGGGGAGATCAGCATGCTTAAAGTATTCATTGTGGATGATGAGAGCTGGGCAAGAGACATCATAAAAGCGTTCGGAGAATGGGAAAGCCTCGGCATGGAAATTGTAGGAGAAGCAGAGGACGGTACGGAAGCGCTTCGAATGATGGAGGTTTTGCAGCCTCATATTGTCATTACTGACATGCGGATGCCCGGAACAGATGGCGCTGCGCTGCTGCAGCAGCTTAATGATCAATTTCCAGCAATCAAGACAATTGTCGTCAGTGGGTATGATGATTTTCAATATGCCAAACATGCGCTTCGCTTCAAGGCGATGGATTATCTGCTTAAGCCAGTTGATCCGAAAGAGCTTAATACGGCGCTGCAAAATTGCAAAAGCGGGCTTGAAGCTGCTCAAATGGAGCGTGGAACATTATCACTTGATCTTGATATTTCGTATACATTGGCATCGTATAAGAAGCTTTTAAAGCTGCGTTTCAATGAGCTGAATACAGATGGCGTTAAGACAACACTAGATCAAATGATGAAGGAGCTTGAACAGAGCGGTATTACGAAAGCGGTCATGCTGGAGCAGGTCGTACAAGAGCTGCTACTGCTGCTTAAGGAATTAATGAATGCTAATTCACAAGACAGCGACTCGCTGCATGCGCCGTATGGGCATGAGATCACCCAGTCAGGCGAGAATACAGCTGCTTTTCTTACCCATCATTATGTGACTACACTGGAGCAGCTTATTCAGCAGCGGAAGTTCAAAAACAAATTGAATCTGGATGAAGTCAGGCTGTATATGGAGAAACATTATACGGAGCCGGTTACACTGGAGCAGCTCGCTAGAGCTTTTTTTGTGAGCAAGGAATATTTGAGCAAAGTGTTCAAGCAGGAATATGGACGCAATGTCACGGATTATATGCTGCACCTGCGCATGGTGAAGGCGAAAGAGTGGCTGATGGATGAGAGCATTCCCATTAAAGCGATTGCGGAAATGGCGGGCTACGAGGATATCACCTATTTTTATCGTGTGTTCAAGAAGCATTTTGGCATCGCGCCAGGTGAGATGAGGAAGAGCAGCGAGGTTTAAAAATGTCCAATGAAAGAGTCTAATTCTGTCCAATTAAACGCTTTCATTTTTTAGATACAATGAAAGCGTAAACAAAACAAGCTTCTGGGAGGTCAAATGAGATGAAAAAAATAGTTAAAGGCTTACTCGTTACGATGCTCGCGACAACACTGTTGGCTGGCTGCGGCAGCAATACAAATAATGCTGGCAGCACAGATGGGGGAACAAGCGGAGGCGGTGAAGCTAAGAGCGTAAAGTTGAAAATGTTCATTGCTCAGCCTCGTTTTAAAGAGCATTACGATAAATATATTGCTGACTTCGTAGCCAAGGAAAAAGCAGAGAAAAACATCGACGTGTCGGTACAGCTCGAAATGCCGACAGCCGATAATGCGGCGCAAATTTTGAAGACGCGCCTCGCCTCCAATGATGCACCTGATATTTTCGCGCTTCATGCCATTAACGAAATTCCTTCTTACTACAAAGCAGGTTACTTAGAGGATTTATCCGATCAGCCTTTTGTCGGCAAGCTGCTGGAGAGCGTTAAACCTTCGGTTACAACGACAGATGGTAAAGTCGTAGCCGTTCCGCTGGAAACATTGTCATGGGGCTACTTGTACAACAAAAAGATCTTTACGGATCTCGGCATTACGCCTCCAAAAACGTTGACAGAAATGAAAGCGGTTGTCGAGAAGCTTAAAGCGAATAAGGTAACGCCTTTTGTGCTTTCATATAAGGAAGCTTGGATTCCACAGCTCGTGCTGCCGCTTGCTGCAGGCGCACTTATCAATACGGAGGACGCTGACTTCATCGAACGGATGAATAAGGATGAAGGCTCCTTCACAGAGCTAAAAGCAATGTTCGACATCTTTGATCTTATCAATGCGAACGGAACGGAAAAAGCGACAGAAGTGGGCGGCGATGATGGCGCAGCAGCGTTTGCGGCAGGCAAAGGCGCAATGTGGCTGCAAGGGCCGTGGTATGCAGAAACGATTCTTAAATCCAATCCGGATCTTGATTTTGGTGTAGCACCGCTGCCAATCAATGACAATCCAGATGCGACTCTTATTAACCTAAGCGCTTCGACTTCTCTAGCTGTTTCTAAGAGCACAAAAAACAAGGAAGTCGCGCTGGATTTCATTAACTACATTCTGGATGATACTGCTTCAAATGCTTTCTTCCAAGCGCTTAAATTCAACCCAATCTCCACCGTGCATACGTATGAGAGCTATCCATGGGTAAATGATGCAACAGCTTATGTGAAAGAAGGCAAATCTTATCAAGACCCAGCTATTCCTCAATCCGTGAAGGATGAAGTGGGCAAAGGGCTGCAAGCGTATTATGCCGGTCAATTATCGCAGGATGATGTACTCAAAGCACTTGATAAAGCTTGGAAATCGTACAACAAGGTAAATAAATAAACCACACATGCTCGGGATGAAGGGGAGACAAGGAGATTCTGCTTCGCTTCATCCCGATTTTAAAAAATAAGAAAGTATATCTTTTTCTCATACTTATCTTATATTTCACCGTCAAAGCTACTCAGCGTCTAAAGGACGCCGAAGACATCTTTGCTCAGTAAAGACACATAGGAGAGGGGCGGATACTGTGCCGATCAAGAGCTACAAAAAATACATCTCGTTATTTACGTTTGTCGCGCCCGCTTTTATTTTGTACGCGATCTTCCTGCTGATTCCAACGCTCGGCGGAATGTTTTACAGCTTCACGGATTGGAATGGCTTGAATCGTGACTATGACTTTATTGGAATGGGCAACTTTATTGAAGCGCTCAGAGACGATCCCGATTTTGTCGGTTCGTTATTGTTCACCTTGAAGTATGTGCTGTTCATGGTTGTGCTGCAAAATGTATTTGCGCTGCTGCTGGCTGTATTTATTGAATCACGCCGCAAAAGCAAAGGTTTCTTCCGTACCATTTTCTTCATGCCCAACATGATAAGCACGATTATCAGCGCATTTATGTGGACATTTGTATTCGCGCAGGTGCTTCCTCAGCTGGCAGAAAAGACAGCGCTTACGTTTCTGGACCAAGCTTGGATCGGTGATCCAAAAGTAAGCTTCTTCTCGATTCTGACCGTTTCCCTCTGGAACGGCGTCGGCTATATGATGATCATTTATTTGGCAGGACTGCAAGGTGTGCCTCAAAGCTTGAAGGAAGCAGCTGTTATCGATGGCGCTACCGCTTTCCAAACGTTTCGCAATGTGACGCTGCCGATGATTTCACATGCGATTACAATCTGTTTCTTCCTTACGCTAAACGGCGCGTTTAAAGTGTTCGAGGTTGTATATGGCTTAACAGGCGGAGGACCAGGACGAAGCACACAGGTTATTACGATGAACATTTACGAGGAAGCCTTCTCAAACAACTTCCGATATGGTTATGCCAGCGCAAAATCGGTCATTCTATTCGTGATTATTCTCATCTTCACATTTATCCAAATTCGTGTCATGAAAAAAAGAGAGGTGGAAGCATGAGACAGAATAAATCAACCTCCCTCCTTATTACTATTTTCCTATCGATCGGGGCTGCGATCTCTTTTTTCCCGATTTATTTGGCGGTTATTAACTCGTTTAAGACACAAGGTGAGATGTTCAAGTCTTTCGTCTCGCTGCCATCGAAGATTCAATTCGATAATTATGTAAATGCTTTTCATCAAATCAATCTGCTGGGCAGCACACTCAACTCGATCATTATTTCGGTGCTCGGCATCGGCGGCATCGTCTTTTGCGCTTCGCTTGCGGGCTATAAGCTGTCACGTACGAGCGGAAAGATAAGCAATTTGATTTTTTTTCTGTTTATCGCTTCCATGCTTGTACCGTTTCATTCGATTATGATTCCATTGACTAGAATGGCCAAAGCCTTGTCTGTTCAAGGCAGTACGTATGGGCTTGCAATCATATATATTGGACTCGGCGTCAATATGGCGATCTTTCTGTATCATGGCTTCGTGAAGTCTATACCTAAGGAGCTGGAGGAGGCGGCGCAAATTGATGGCTGCAATGAATATCAAACGTTCTTTAAAATTATTTTCCCGCTGCTTGTGCCGATTACGGTGACGATAGCGATTTTAGATTTCCTCTGGATCTGGAATGATTTCCTGCTGCCGCTGCTCATGCTGACGGACGTAAGCAATTACACGCTTATCTTATCGACAAACACGCTCTTTGGTGAGTATAACAAAGAATGGTCGCTTATTTTGGCGGCGCTCGTACTGACCGCGATTCCAGTCATTATTATTTACTCGTTCTTCCAAAAGTTTATTATGCATGGGATTGCCGAGGGGGCTGTTAAAGGATGAATAAGCTGTTATATGGCGTCGCTTATTATGACGAATATATGCCTTATGAGCGATTAGATGAGGATATTCGGATGATGAAGGAAGCAGGCATTAACGTGGTTCGTATCGCGGAATCGACATGGAGCACACATGAGCCGCAAAACGGTGTATTCGACTTCACTTCCGTAGACAGAGTGCTGGATGCGATGCATAAAGCCGGTATCGCCGTCATTGTTGGCACACCAACCTATGCTGTGCCTGCTTGGATGGTCAAGGAACATCCGGATGTACTTGCCGTAACCCCTCGCGGACCAGGTAAATACGGCGCTCGCCAAATTATGGATATTACAAATGCTGCTTATCGTTTCTATTCAGAGCGAATCATCCGCAAGCTCATTAGCCGCGTAAGCAAACATCCAGCCGTGATTGGCTATCAGACGGATAATGAAACGAAACATTATGACACGGCGGGGCCAAATGTTCAGCTGCAGTTCGTCAAATATATGAGGGATACTTATGAAACGCTTGACATCGTTAATGAGCTGTTTGGGCTTGATTATTGGAGCAATCGCATCAACAGCTGGGAGGAGTTCCCTTCCGTTGTCGGCACAATCAATGGTAGCTTAGGCGCGGAGTTCGCGAAATTCCAGCGGAAGCTGGTAAATGAGTTTTTGGCATGGCAGGTCGCTATCGTGAACGAATATAAGCTGCCGGGACAATTTGTAACTCAAAACTTTGATTTTGAATGGAGAGGCTACTCATTTGGTGTTCAGCCTTCCGTTGATCACTTCGCTGCTTCGGAGCCTTTTGATATTGCGGGCGTCGATATTTATCATCCTTCGCAGGATGATTTAACCGGCATCGAAATCTCGTTTGGCGGGGACATGACACGATCGCTCAAAAACGATAATTACTTAGTGCTCGAAACGCAGGCACAAGCCTTCCCGCATTGGACGCCGTATCCCGGGCAATTGCGCTTGCAGGCGTTTAGCCACCTTGCTTCCGGTGCGAACATGGTAGCGTATTGGCACTGGCATTCGATTCACAATTCGTTCGAAACGTATTGGAAGGGGCTGCTCAGTCATGATTTTCAGCCTAATCCTGTTTATAACGAAGCCAAAACGATCGGTGCGGATTTTGCTAGGCTGAGCGAGGAGCTTGCCAGCCTCCGCAAAAACAATCAAGTGGCTGTAATGGTCAGCAACGAGGCTTTATCTGCAATGGAATGGTTTAAGCTTCCAGATGGAAAAACCTACAATGATGTTGTTCGCGCACTTTATGACGAATTGTACAAGCTTAACGTCGAGGTCGATTTTATTCAGCCAACCTGCACCCATTTGGATAAATACAAGATGATTGTCGTACCAGCGCTTTACGCTGCCCCTTCAGAGACTTTGGAGCGATTAAATGAATTCGTACGAAGCGGGGGACATGTGGTTTATACGTTCAAAAGCGGATTCGCCGACGAGGTCGTTAAGGTACGTACTTCACAGCAGCCCGGTATCATACAAGCAGCTTGCGGCATATCCTATAGCATGTTCGTAACGCCAAATCATGTCGGGTTAAAAGGGGCACTGATCGATCAGAGTAACGAGACGAAAGTGGTTGAAGCGTGGATGGAGCTTATCACGCCAACAACCGCTGAAGTGCTGGCTTATTATGATCATGCGCAGTGGGGTGAATATGCAGCGATTACAAGAAATAACTATGGAAAAGGAACGGCTACCTATATAGGATGCTTGCCTAGCCCTGCTGTTGTAAGACGTGTGCTATGCGGGGCATTGCAGAATGCAGGTCTTTGGGGCGCAGAGCAAGAGCTTGTTTTTCCAATCATCGTGAAATCGGGCTTGAATACTAGCGGAAAGCATATACGATATTATTTCAACTACTCAAATGATGCCGTTACATTTGACTACAAGCATCAGGACGGTACTGAGCTGTTGAATGGTAGTAAAGTTACAAGTGGACAACAGCTGGAGCTCGCACCATGGGGCTTTCTCATCATATCAGCCTAAATAGTAGGAACCTTCCGATCACTTTTACTGTGATTTTGAAGGTTCTTTTGTACTTTGTAAGAGATTTAGGTGGGTCTCATGCTCTTGATCTTGACGCAACTTAATAACTTATGTATCATTACTTACGTAAAGTAACTAGGTCGGCGAACAAAATATGTACTCTTGCCTTGGATATAAATATAGGAAAGCGGTGTTTGACATCAACGAGAAAATACAACAAGTTGCTCAGCCTTCAAAGGAACGGGCAGATGTGTTCGAGTTTGGCATTTACACATTAGGTGATATAAGTACTGATCCTATCAGTAGAGTATCGCCGAATGCGAGAGAGCGTTTGAAGGAAATCGTCGCAGCTGCCAAGCTTGCAGATGAGGCGGGCATTGATGTATTTGGAGTGGGTGAGCATCATCGCTTGGACTTCGCTGTTACATCTCCACCTGTTCTGCTTGCTGCAATCGCGCAAGCGACGAAGCGGATTCGGTTAACGAGCGCAACGACGGTGCTTGGAACCTCAGATCCAGTTCGAGTATTCGAGGATTTCGCCACACTTGATTTGCTCTCGGATGGACGCGCGGAAATTATTGCGGGACGAGGAGCGTATATAGAGTCATTTCCATTGTTTGGGTATGAGCTTGAGAGCTATAAGGAGCTCTTTCAGGAGAAGCTTAATCTGCTGCTTGCATTAAATGAAACCGAGCATATCACTTGGAATGGAAAATATAGAACGCCGCTGCTGAATGCTGAGATTGCACCTCGTCCAGATCAGGCGAAGCTGCCTGTATGGGTCGGTGTCGGCGGTACACCTCAGAGTGCGGAGCTCGCAGGAAGTCATGGCCTAGGAATGGCCCTTGCCATCCTTAGCGGAGATCCAGCTCGTTTTAAACCGCTTGTAGACGTATATCGTGCTGCTGGTGTTCGCGCAGGCTATAAACAAGAAGAGCTAAAAGTAGCGATCACAAGCCATGGTTATATTGCCAACTCGACTGAGCAAGCGAAGGACGAATATTATCCTTATTATGCTCATTATGTAAGCCAGTTCATGGGAGGCAAGCAGAGGGGCGAGTCGATGGCACGCGAGCAATTCGAACAATTGGCAAGTCCAATCAATGCGCTGGCTGTTGGCAGCCCGGAAATGCTTGTTGAGAAAATATTAGCGCAGCATGAGCTCTTTGGTCATCAGCGCTTCATGGCTCAGTTTGATATTGGCGGCATTCCGTTCTCAAAGGTAGCGGCTTCCATTGAGCTGCTGGCGACGAAGGTTGCGCCAGTTGTGCGCAGAGAACTAAGCAAATAAAAGATTGCTAAGTCAGTTTAATAGTGAATATGAAGACTGTTCAATGCCATGAAGTGGCGGCGGCAGTCTTTTTTTATGTTATTGGATGTCCCATTTGGTTCATTATTTTTTCGTGGTACGACTCATTTCGTTATTCAAATTGCTGGCAGCGAATACTATACTCGGTTTTATAGAACGATGTTCAAATACGGGAGGCGCTCACGATGGAGTTTTTAGATCTATTAACCAATCCGGACAATGTTGAAATGGAGTGGGAAGAGGGATGGGTTCGCGCGTCATTCCGTTCACGAGAATGGCATGCAGGCGAAACCGTCATTTCATTTGAAACGATGGCTAATCGTATGGCCGTTCGATTAAGTGCAGGCCAGACGCCAGTTAGGCGGCTTCATCTGAGATGGCAGCGAGAACTGGATAGTGGGGGCATTCGTGTTCTGGGTGACCAATGGGAACGAGGTTACGGTGATTTGGAATGGCGGGGGTTAGTTGCTGAGCGTGAAATGCCTTGGTATTTCCTGTTGTCAAAAGGGGGACGTACGCATGGTTATGGCGTAGAGACCGGTACAAGCTCCTTTTGTTATTGGCAAGCGGATGCAGGCGGAATTAGCCTGACACTTGATGTTCGCTGCGGTGAAGCGGGAGTGCTGCTTGGTGATCGAACGCTCGAGGCTGCGGTCATTGTAACGAGAGAAGGTGCGGAAGGCGAATCGGCATTCGGTGCGGCAACGGCTTTTTGCAGAATGATGTGCAAGCAGCCGATTCTGCCTTCACAGCCTGTGTATGGGGGAAACAACTGGTATTATGCCTATGGGAATAGCTCGACAGCTGAGATAATCGCAGATTCAGAGCGCGTGTCAGATTGGTCTTCTTCGGTCGATAACCGTCCGTTTATGGTCATTGATGACGGTTGGCAGCTCTGCAGCGGCGGGGGCAGCTGCAATGGTGGGCCTTGGGAACCCAATTATCAGTTTTCTGATATGCAGAAGCTGGCCAGCGATATGAAAGGAATCGGGGTTCGTCCTGGCATATGGTGCAGACCGCTATTAGTCGCAAACAGTGTGCCAAATCATTGGAGAAGATATGGTGGCCACAATGTGGGCAGCATCTATTTGGACCCAAGCGTTCCTGATGTGCTTGACTATGTAGGCAATGAAATTCGCAAGCTGCATGATTGGGGTTACGAACTGATTAAGCATGATTTTTCCACTTTCGATATTTTTGCCAAATGGGGCTTTGAAATGGGCGCATCAATGAGTAATCATGGTTTAGCTTTTGCTGATCGCACGAAGACGACGGCGGAAATTATTGTCGCTTTGTATAAGAAGATTGCAGAAGCTTCAGCGGACAGTTTAATTATTGGCTGTAATACAGTAGGGCACTTAGCAGCGGGCTTGGTTGAAATTCAGCGGACAGGTGACGATACGAGCGGTAAGGAATGGGAGCGTACACGTAAAATGGGTGTCAACACGCTTGCTTTCCGCATGCCGCAGCATGACACTTTCTTTGCGGCTGATGCGGATTGTGTTGGCTTGACCGACGATGTCCCTTGGCATTTGAACAAGCAGTGGCTGGAGCTATTGTCCGAAAGCGGAACACCGCTGTTCATTTCCGCAGATCCAAAGGCGGTTGGCGCGGAACAGGAAGCAGCGATTCGCAAAGCGTTCGAACGAGCGTCTAAACCGCTGCCGCCGGCTGAACCGCTGGACTGGCTTGATGATCGCTGTCCGTCCCGTTGGCAGATAGCCGGAGAGGAGCGGCATTTCAATTGGTATGCTGAACGCGGCGTACAATTGAATGAGCGTCCTGAAGTTATTCTGAGGTAGCAGAGGGAACGGAGCTGGATAAATGACCAGCATGAGGCTCCACCTCAAGCGGCGTTAAATAGCTTATCGTTGATTTATGCTGTCTCCGATAGGCGCCAGGGGTTAATCCTGTCCATTTGGCGAACTGCCTAATAAAGCTTTGCACATTCTCGAATCCGATTCGGAATGCGATTTCTTCAAGAGGTATGTTTCGCATGACAAGCATATGCATGGCCTCCTGCTGTCTAATGATCGATAAATATTGACGAGGCGACATGCCGTACGCTTGTTGAAACAAACGGCCGGCATGTCTGCGGCTAATGCCTGTCTTGGCTGCGATGGTTTCAAGCCAGTTGCTCGTTGAGGAATCTGTACCGAGCTCATTGAAGGTGCTGATGAGCGCCTCAATTTCCCTCGCGATCCGATCAGCAAGCGGCTGCTCATTTGGTTCATTGATGGAGAGTAAGGCTTCGCTCTGCACGAACTCCTCCAAATGCACCAGCATTTCATTACAAAGCATAAAGACGCGGTGAGCAGAAGGATTCTGCTGCAAGCAGGAAATAAGTGCTTTTAGCAGCGGATTAAGACGTTCATTGAGCGGATGATCTCTCGCAAATAAATACTCTCCGCAAGCTCGAAAGGCGTAGAGCAGCTTGCTGTCCACATTTTGCAAATGAAGGACAAAACCGTGCATCGTCTGCTGATCGGGAACAATAAAGTCATGCAGCTTCATGGGAGGAATGAGAATAATATCACCTTCATGCTGCGTGAAGCTCTCGTTTCCAATACGAGCGATTTGATCGCCTGTTAGGACAATATTGATCTCCAGCATCCGATGATGCAGATGTAAATCGCATACAGGGCCTTGGCCGGCTTCGAACGTACGCATGCCGTATAGGATAAGCTGTTCTTTATAATTAGGAAATGATTGGTTGAGGGCAGGATTAAGATTGCTCATCATAGCTCCTTTGTAAACGGAATTATTCATACCTTTATTATCTCTCTTACCGCTCAACAATAGCAATCCAAAGACAACCGAGAGGAATGAGACTATCGTGAAAATCGTATTGATAGGCGGAGGAAGCTTCGTATTTGCGCCAACAGTACTCGAAGATATTATCGTAAAAGAGAGGCTTGCAGGCTGTGAGCTTGTCCTTGTTGATCCAAATCTGGATGCCGCTGAAGGGATGGCAGCAGCTGCAAGAGAAATAGCAAGGCAGCTAAAGGTAGACATGCTTGTGACTGCAACGGTAAACAGACGAGAAGCGCTATTAGGTGCGGACTTTGTTATCGTATCCGCCTCGGTTCAAGGTGCACGCCGTTGGCAAATCGATTTTGATATATTACATGCATTAGGGATGGCCGATCAAGCAAGGGAATGTGGAGGTATGGGGGGCTTGATGAATGCTTTCCGGTCCATTACGCTGATCATGGATATTTGCCGTGATATGGAGGAGTTGTGTCCGCAGGCGTGGATTCTGGATGTAACGAATCCAATGCCTCGTGTCGTAACGGCAGCAGCACGTTATTCATCGATTCGCATAGCTGGATTTTGCAATATTGCGTATCGGGGTGTTGAGGGCTACACATTTTTGCCAAAGCTGCTCGGCAAATCGGCCTCTGAGGTATCTATCGTAACTGCTGGACTTAATCACTTTGCATGGGTGATGGAAATAAAAGATAGCCGCACGGGTGAGGACCTTCTGCCTAAGCTTATCCAATATATTGAAGAGGAGAACTGGTCTGATCAAGATGAAGAGACGCAGCGCGAGCTTCGTATCACTAAGCGATGGCTGCGCGAGTATGGGGCAGTCGCGGCTGGCCACGTCGATCATCATGCGGAATATCTTCCTTATCAAGAGGACATTCATTATACGACAGCACCTCCATATCATGGATCGCTCGAAGAACGCAGCAGACGCTTGGAAGAGCTGAAGCAGATTGGTGCAGGCAAAATGCATTATGATCGTTTATTTGACCATGGCAGCTGGGAGCATCCAGTAGCGCTTGCTCACGCGTTATATACAGGCAGCGACCTTCAGATTGATATTTTGAACGTTAAGAATGATGGCGCAATACCGGGTTTTCCTTCGGATCGAATCGTAGAAATACCAGTAACCGTATCAGGCGGCATGATTCATCCGGTAGAGGTTCCAGCTTTCCCAGAGCCGCTGCTTCAATTGTGCCGTGTTATTTCGGATGTTCATGAGCTTGTCGTTGAAGCAGCAGTGACGGGCAATGTCTCTATTGCGAAGAAAGCGATAGACGCTGATCCGGCTATTGAAAATAAAGAGGCTGCATATCGAGCTTTGGAGCAGATGCTCGAAAGCCATGCTGATTTACTGCCACAGTTTCATTCGTAATGTCTTCGCGAAATAAAACGATAGAAATGTTCAAAGGAGAGCTGCTTCTTAGAAAGAAGGCGGCTCTTCTTTTTATTGTTCTGGAACTTACATCCGATAAATGCGAATGCACATAGCCGCTGGGTGATGGAGATGGTACAATTATAGGAAAAAGATTTAAGGGAGAGACGCATGGAAGTTTCTAGACTAGATGAATTAAGACAAGCGATCGATCAAATCGATCACGACATCATTTCCTTGCTTGCAAGGCGGTTTCAATTAACGGAAGAAGTGGGTATGTACAAAGCAGCAAATCATCTCGCTGCACAAGACCTGAGCCGTGAAGCCAAACAATTTGATAAAATAAAGAAACTTGCGAGCAGCCATGATTTAAATCCAGAGACAGCAGCTTCTATTTATAGATGCTTAATGGATGTTGTTATTTCGCGGCATAAGGAAATTGAGCAGGTTTACGCGCTGAACAATCGTGATTAGCTGATATAGAAATACAATAGTAATCAACTACTGTGTGACGAAGAAAGGGATGGAAACGATGATTTTATATGAGAAGGAAGACGCATTCATATTGATTGCACAACATGATCATGCGAGAATATCCGGAGATCTTGTTTCTGCCTGGCAGAGCCAGTTATTCCATAGTGAGAAACGAAAAGATGAATTAGCTTACGCTGCATATGAGCATGACAGCAGCTGGATTGATTTGGACCGTATCCCGCTTTGGAATGATGCAGCAAATATGCCGTTTTCGTTCCGCGATTTTCCAGGCAACATTCGCTTTTTCTTCTATTCTAAAGGTTTGGATCATGTTCAGAAAACGAGCGAATATGCCGCTTTGCTTGGCAGTATTTTGTATACGACGCTTGCTGAACGGTTCAGAAATGAGGATACGATTACGTTTGTAGAACGTGAATTTGCAAGACAAAGCGCGATCATCGAGCGACTGCAGCTGGATGTTAGTTTGCTTCAGCTTCATGCGAAAGCGCTGCTGCTTTGTGATGAGCTGTCGCTGTTTGTATGTATGGAGCAGCCGGGAACGCCTCGAAATCAATATGAATGGTTTGCTAATGGGTTTCCCTATTGGTTCGATCGTACGGGACAAACCTCATTGATAGCGGATTGGAAGGATGAAACGACTATCCAATTGAATCCATTTCCTTTCGAACATGAGGTGGAGACTTCATTATCTTATAAAGAAGTAAGCAAGGCGGACATAGCTGTTTATGGGATCGCAGAAGCTTATCAGCGTGCAGAGCTGCTTGAGCATAAGATTCGTTTTCAGCAAGCGCTATAGGAATAGTCATCGCTAGAAAGAAGGATACCGCATACTTGCCGGTATCCTTCTTTTTTAATCCCTCGATACTTACTTAACAGGCCCCATTGAAGTGATTTCTAAATCTACCTTTACACGCACTTCTGCATTCGCAAATACTTCACCCCAATGATCCTCTACCTTGCAAAATTTCTCGTATTCCTTTGCTCTTGCATACACTCCAAGCCCTATGGGATCGATTTTATGTTTTTGCAGTTTCTCGATAATGCTCGTAAATTGCTCCTGCATGAGAACGGCAACCTGTTTTTCCAGCTTTGTATCATCCTTCTCTACATTGAAAGGGAATAGATGCTCGGAGAGACCGACCCTTGTCTTCACGTGGATATCAAACTTGAATTTATTGTTTTCATAGGTAGTTTTGATTTTTGTTTTTACTTTGGCGCCAGTTAGGCTCAAAATATTCGTTTCGAATGGCCCGTTTACGGGTTCACCGGGAATAGGATAGGACAAGCTGAAGCCCGGTGCCGCTTGTTTCTGCAAAATACTTAGCAGGATCGTTTCTTGGGGGCCCAATGAAAGCTCATATTTGCCTTTCGGATTCAGCAAAGCGGAACCTTTCAGCCTAACCTGATTATTGACGATCTTCACTTCTGCAATGTAAGGCGTTAAGCCTTTATCATAAAACTGCCTGTGAAATTCTTGGGCGGTCGTCGCATACGTTTCCGATTTTATCGATTTGGTGTCCACCATGCCTCTGAGCAGAATAGGAAGCAGCGGCTGATCAGGAGGATTTAGTGAAAATACCTCATCTAAAGAGCCATCAACAGCAATAACTCTGTCGGTTACTGTGTTTCTTGCATCACGAAACAACACATCAAGCATTGGAAACCAATCCTCGTAACTCAGAAAATGTCTGCCAAGGAGAATCACTTGGTAATTTCGACCTTGGATGGAGCCGCTTGATTGCGAGTCTTGAATCGCTTTGGATTGCCGAAGCGAATTAGCGCTTCCTGATGTTTCTTGACTCTTTTTCTTTATATTTTTGCTGAAAACAGGAGCGGAAGAATAAAAATGAAATTTCTCATTTTTATCTAGGTCCATGCCAAGAGCAAGCGGTGTTGCCGCATTTTCTAAATACAGCTGATCCCCGCAGGCGGATGCAGTAAGGCAAATCGTAATGAAAAAGCAACATACAAAAAAGAGGCGCAGCTTCATAGATCAGCCCTCCGGTGTATTCGTTTGTAAATGACCATGTATATCAGCAGTAGACTAGGGAGTATATATTCCATCCCAAAACCAAACCAAGTAAGCCAAAATTCAATTTGATCGCTTTGCTTGAATGAGGGGATGTGAATAAAAGTAGCTATCGCAAGAATAATGCACAAGATACGTAATGGGATACGATGGCTGCTTAGCCCGAAAACCTTGCTTATGCAAAAAGAGACGATATACATAGACGGAATCCAAACGAGTGAGAAGACGAACAAATAAAACGCGATGAAAGGCACCTCAATCCGTTCAATAAAGCGAAATTCAATTGTTTTGAGAATACTGATGATTGGATCATTATAAAGTGTGATTTCATGGGGACTGAAGTAAATGAAGCATATGATTGTAATAAATAGATGTACAGAAAGGGTAATTGTATTGGATATAAAAAGTGAAGAAGCAGCTTTATCCTTCTTAACTAAATAAGGATAAAAGATAAAAACGGCAGCCAGCCCCAGGTTCGGATAAATCGTTGCTTTCACCGCCGACAAGACGGGCAGCCAACCTACTTTTAATATAGGCAGTAAATTGAGCCAATGAGCATATTTCAGTGTAAATAGATAAACAAAGGGCAACCAGCATGATATGACAGCTACTAGCTCTGCATATCGTCCTAAGATGCGAGGACCGTTTATAGCGATTTTATAAGCGGGTATTAACAGCAGAATCATGAGTATGTAGGACTGTGTGTTTGGCAGGAGCCAAATTTTAATAATCAGGATGGTGCGCACAAGACCGTCATACATAAGGGTAAGGAAAAAAAAGGCCAACAATAGGGTAAATCCTTTGGCAAGCCATTTCCCCATCATTGCAGGCAGCGCATCAATTAATGTTTGATCAGAACAATGTCTCATCACCATAATAATGATATACCCGCATAAAAGACTGATGGCATAACCAATTAGAATGGAAATCCAGCCATCCGTTCCTGCTATTTCTGCTAATTTCCTCGGCAAGGAAAGGACGGCAACACTAATCTGAATACCGGAAATAATAAAAATAAATTGCATCGAAGTTATCGTATTACCTTCGGTGTTCGTCAATATGCTCAATCCTCCTTCCGAGTGTTTGTTTGACGTTTTTCTTGAAGCGGGAGCGCGTTTTTTGGTCTCTTTTCCATCAGCCATAATGGTGCTCGAATTAGGGTGTCCTTCAAATCTGAGAAGCGGAGCGGAGCCAGTGGGCTTCCATATGGCATGCCTAGCGATTTAAGCGTTAATAAATGAGCGATCATCGTCATCAAACCAATAATGATCCCAACAAACCCAAACAGTGAAGATAAAATCATGAGCATGAAACGGATTAAACGAACGGCTGCAACCATATCGTAGTTTGGCAAAATAAATGAAGAAATGGCTGTAAATGCTACAACGATAACCATAACATTGCTTATTAAGCCAGCTTGAACGACAGCTTGTCCAATCACAATACCTCCAACGATGCCAACAGTTTGGCCAACGGGGGCAGGCAGCCGGACGCCAGCTTCACGGAGCATTTCCAATGTGATTTCCATTATAATGGCCTCCACAAAAGGTGGAAACGGTACTTGTCCACGTGATTCACCTAGGGTGAGCAGCAGCTTCATTGGAATGATCTCGATATGGAAGGAAACAACTGCGATATAAAAGGCAGGCAAAAATGTAGCTGTAATAAATGCAAACATTCGCAGCAGCCTCAAAAAGGTTGCAATGGACCAACGAGTACTATAATCGTCGATACTTTGGAAATAAGAGTAGAAGCTGACTGGAGCAACGAGTACGCTTGGCGAGCGATCAACGACAACGACACATCTTCCTTGCAAAATTTGCGATGCTGCAGAATCTGGCCGCTCAGTAAGAACGAATTGCGGGAAGAGTGAGTAGGGATTATCCTCGATCAGCTCTGCCAGCTCTCCCGTGTTTAAAATGACATCTACGTCAATCTTTTGAATGCGATCCTTAAGATCGTTTAACAATTGAGGATTCATTACATCCTCCAGGTAAATAATCGTTACGGAGGTCTGGCCGCGCCGGCCGACAATCAGCCGTTTCATTTTTAATTCGCGATTCGGGATATAACGTCTGATCATAGCGATATTTTGGCCGCTGGTTTCGACAAAGCCTTGATGGGCGCCTTTTAAGGAGGCTTCCATTTGTGGATCTTCAATTGCCCGCTGCGGCCAGCCACTTGTGCCAAGCACATAGGCTGCCTCTCTGCCGCTCACGAATAATATGGATTTACCGTGCAGTATTGCTATCTCAATTTGGTACCAATCCGTTTCGGGTACGATTTGTCCAATGGTCATCATTAACTCATCACCGGGTTTTCCCCCGCTCGAATCTAGCTGCAAGGGACGAAGGACGTCACTATTAATTGCTGCTCCATCTGTCAGCCCATCGATGTAGATGAGCGCTGCTTGCTCAGTTGTTTGCTTGATCGTTAGATTCCTTATGACTAAATCGCTTGTATCCGAAAAAATCTCTTTTATACGTTCTATATTTACTTTCAGGTCTGAGCTGATAGGTTCTGTTTGATCCATTGTTTGCGTCCTCCCATCCTCGCTGCCGTCTTGATTGATACACCTATTTTGCCACGGTTTACCATAGCTATACGCATGCAAAATAAATACCCCCTTGCGAAAGAGCAAGGGGGTATAATTGATGTTATATGTTATTTTGCTTTACTGACGGCCTATGAGCCTGATTTAAACAACGTTGCAATCGAGCCGCCTTCGGTAATGATTTTAATGGCGGTTGCAAGGAGCGGGGACATCGGCAGTACGACAAATTTACTCGAATGCTCTTGACCGATACTGATCGTATCTGTAATAACGACCTCACGGATGTTCGGATGATCCAGCTTCTCAAGCGCATTGGCTGAGAACAGTCCATGTGTTGCGCATATGTAGGAATCATGCGCACCTTTTTTCTTAAGCGCCTCTACGACGTTTACAATTGTGCTGCCTGTATCAATTAAGTCTTCAATAATAATTGGTGTCATGTCTTCAACATCACCGATGATATGCGTGATTTCAGACTGATTATGAGCGGGACGATTTTTGATCATGATCGCAAATGGACAGTCAAGCAAGCCGGCAAGTTTCTCGGCTGTTGTAGCACGGCCCGCATCTGGCGATACGACAACAGGATTTTTGATGTTTTTGCTTCGCAAATAATCAATGATCAAATCAAGCGCCGTTAAATGATCGACTGGAATATCGAAGAAGCCTTGAATCGGATCAGCATGCAAATCGACGGTAATGATTCGGTTTGCTCCAACAGTAGTCAATACATCGGCTACCATCTTAGCGGAGATGGGCTCCCGCGGTGCCGATTTTCTTTCCTGACGTGCATAACCATAGTATGGCATAACGATATTAATGGTTTTCGCTGATGCTCGTTTGGCAGCGTCTATCATGACGAGTGTTTCGATTAAATGCTCATTAACCGGATGGGAAAGTGATTGGACGATGAATACGTCACAAGTACGAATAGGTTCTCCGTATGAAACATGAATCTCACCGCTTTGATGCCTTGATATTGCAACATTGCCTAGCGGGAGCTCAAGTTCTTTACATAACTCCTCAGCCAACTTCTGGTTCGAAGTGCCGGAGAAAATTTTAATCTTTTGCATGTGATCCTCCTAAATGGTAGCTACAAGATGCTACGTTAAACGACATTATTAGCTCAATCATAACAAACAAAACAAAAGAGGACAAATATTTGATGAAACGACTTTTCTATTGGAACAAATAATGAAAGGTGATAAAGTGGATCGAGGAAAAAGTACCACAGAAGGAGATGCCTTACTTGCTTGCTCAGAAAAAAATCCAAACTCAAAATCAATCCACTGGAATTAAACGGCTTTGGCTGATCCTCTTGCTTGGATCGCTCTCCGCGTTTGGGCCGTTGTCCCTTGACATGTATTTGCCGGCGCTGCCGCAGCTAACGGATGATTTCGTTACAAGCTCGTCTCTTGTTAGGCATCAGCTGGCGGAATATTGCTTATCATGATATTAATTGACGCGCCGCTCGCTGCGATTCTTGTGCCATTGTTTTTTGTTGTAGCAAGCGTTGGTATTATTTCGACGACCGGCTTCTCCTTAGCGATGCAAAAGCATGGCTATGCTGCAGGCAGCGCATCTGCATTGCTCGGGTTATTATCCTTTACATTTGGGGGCATGATTTCACCGCTCGTAGGTCTTGGAGGCAGCGCAAATGCGCTCCCTATGGGGATTTGGATAGCCATTGCAGAGCTGGGTGCTGTAGCCTGTTATGTTCTTTTGATCAAAAAGCCGTTTCGAAAGAGCTAATCCAAAGAGCCTGCCATCCAGCTTAAGCAGTACAAGCTGCTTTGGATCGGCTCTTTTTTTTGCTGTTCAGGAAGGTGTATAATGTGTGCTTAGAAGGAAGTGGAAGCATGTCCAGAGAAAAAAGAGCTTATGAGCTGGTCGCATTGAAGGAGATAGCAGAGACACTTAACAGCACAAACGACATGGATCAAATGCTGAATGATGTGCTTGCCAAGCTGCTTCAGGTTACAGGTTTTACTACGGGCTGGATATTTATGATTGACAATAAAAGTGAAAATCTTTGCGTGGCTACACATAATTTGCCTCAAGGTTTAGCGGCAAACAATCAGGCGGTCATGTGCGGCGAGGTTTGCTGGTGCATTGAAAGCTTTAAGCAAAACAAGCTGGATCAAGCGGTAAATATTATAGAATGCTCAAGAATTACATATGCGATCACGAACAAGCTTGGTGATAATGAGGGTGTTACTCATCATGCGACGGTTCCGCTAAGAGCAGGAACGGATCAATTCGGCTTGTTAAATGTTGCTGAAGCTGGCAAGGATCGTTTTACTGAGGAGGAGCTTGCACTTCTGCAAGCCGTCGCTTATCAGATCGGAACGGCAATTAAGCGAATCCGCCTGTATCAGGTGCAGGAGCAGCATGCGATTCATTATGCGAAGCTTGGTGATGTTATTCAGAAAATAAACGCCATACAAGATATAAATCATCTGCCGCTGCAAGCGGTGAGCCATATAGGCGATACGTTCAACTGGCAGCATGTATCGTTATTTATGTATGAACAAGAGCAATTATCGCTTCGCGCACATTATACAGACAATCACGTCCGAAAAGAGTGGCTTTCGCTTGCCATCGATCAAGGCGGGATGGTTAGCAAAGCGTTTCATGAGAATCGTCTTGTCAAACAGTCCGAATGCGACAGCAATTCCTGCTCGTCCTTATCATCCATAGGGATACCACCGTTCTCATCAGCAGTCGCAATACCGCTTCGCATTCGCAGCCGCCCGATTGGCGTTCTGTTTGTAAGCAGTCAGTTAGGCAAGCAGTTTGATGATTACTTAGAGGACTTCATGTATTCGCTTGGGGATCATTTCACATTAAGCGTAGAAAATTTGCGGGTATATGAGCAGCGGCGCGAGCTCGCGCGCATGGAAGAGCGAAATCGAATGGCTAGAGATTTGCATGATTCGGTTATTCAAAAGGTTTTCTCTTTATCCTTTCTAGCGAAGGGCGCCGAGACGGTGCTGGCAGGCAAAGAACCTGTCGTGGAACGATCATTACAAGAAATAAGACAGCTGTCACAGGAAGCGCTGAAGGAAATGAGAACGCTGATTTGGCAGCTGCGGCCGGCAGGTCTTGAGCATGGGCTAATTACTGCGCTTAAGCAATATGGCAAGAGCATGGACTTAACCGTGTATGAGAAGGTGGAGGGCGTTCGCGAGCTTCCGCGTGCGATTGAAGAAGCCCTTTGGAGAATCGGGCAAGAGGCGCTTAATAATGTAAGGAAACATGCAGATACGAATACCGTTTATGTGCGGCTCATCAAAACAGAGTCTCGCGCCTGCTTGGAAATTTTGGATCGAGGCCGCGGTTTTTCGCAAGAGAAGCGTAAAGGAAAACTGACCATGGGAATGCTAACGATGCGGGAACGTGCAGAAACGCTTGGCGGAGAGCTAACGATAACGGGCGGAAAAGGGCAACCTACAATGGTAACAGCTGTTATACCGATTGCAACGGAAATGGAAATGTGGGAAGAGGAATGAGGAACTGTTTTGACGATAAAAATATTGCTCGTTGATGATCATCAAATTGTGTTGAAGGGAATTTCTTTTTTTCTAAGCATGCAGCCTGATTTTGAGCTGGTGGGTGAAGCGAATAACGGCAAGGAGGCGGTRGAAAAAGCTGCTGAACTAAAGCCTGATATCATACTGATGGATCTGAACATGCCGATTATGGACGGGATCGAAGCGAGCAATTTAATCGCTAGGCAAAATCCGGATATTAAAGTGCTTGTGCTCACCAGCTTCTCGGATCGCAGTCATATCGTGCCTGCTCTACAATCCGGAGCTGCTGGGTATATGCTGAAGGATGTAGAACCTGATCAGCTTGCAGAAGCGATTCGCAGCGCCTATAAAGGGAATATTCAGCTGCATCCGGATATAGCGAGTGCGTTACTCGCTCAAGTATCGCCGCAGATTAGTTCGGTGAAAGGGCTGCCTATTCGTGAGTTAAGTGAAATATTGACTCCGAGAGAGCTGGAGGTGCTGCAATTGCTTACCAAAGGAATGAGCAACAAAGATATTGCGCACTCGCTCACTGTAGCGGAGAAAACAGTCAAAACGCATGTGAGCAGCATTTTAAGCAAATTGGATTTAACGGACCGAACGCAAGCTGCGTTATACGCGGTGCAGTTAATGCGAGAACCTGAATAACACGCTGACGTAAGACTATAGTCGTAAGACTAGCTCTCCGCCTTTGGCGGTTTTTTTATGTCGATTTTTCGGTCTATTTACCGATGATTGTTGCTCTAAAACTATATACAATTAAGGTACTTACAAAAAGTAAACAAACATCTTGGAGGGAAATATACAATGAGTACAGTATTATTTATTAAAGCAAACGATCGCGGAATCGAACAGGCAGTCAGCGTTAAGCTATATCAATCTTTTCTAGACAGCTATAAAGCTAGCCATCCAGAAGACACAGTGGTTGAGCTTGATTTGTTCAATGAAAACTTGCCTTACATGAACGCTGATATGATTAACGGTAACTTCAAAGCAGCTCGCGGTTATGACCTTACACCTGAAGAACAAGCAGCTGTAGCTGTTTCGGACAAATATATGAATCAATTTCTTGCAGCGGATAAAGTGGTATTTGCATTCCCGCTTTGGAACTTCACTGTTCCTGCAGTATTGCACACTTATATCGACTACCTTTCACAAGCTGGCAAAACGTTCAAATATACAGCTGAAGGCCCAGTTGGTCTGATCACTGATAAAAAAGTCGTATTGCTTACTGCTCGCGGCGGCATTTATTCCGAAGGCCCTGCAGCTTCGGTTGAAATGGCACATAACTTTATCCGCACAGTAATGGGCTTCTACGGTGTGACTAACCTAGAGAGCATCATCATTGAAGGTCACAACCAACTTCCTGACCAAGCAGAAGCTATTGTAGCAAAAGGTCTTGAGGAAGCAGCAGCATCAGCTGCTCGTTTCTAAATTAACCGTTTAAATGCGAAGGCAGCCGGATAATTTCGGCTGCCTTTTTTGTATGTGGATCAATTTAAACCGTTAATAAAAATTTGCGGTGCGATACGTGATCGAGTACGATGGCGATAGGAGAGCATGGACGAAAGGTTGATAAATCAGAGCTGATACAGGAAGAGGTATGATGTCTATGGACTTGAAAAAGCTGCGTTACTTCATCGCAGTAGCAGAAGAGCTGCATTTTAACCGTGCTGCCCAAAAGCTGAATATGACTCAGCCTCCACTAAGCCAACAAATTCAAGTTCTTGAAGAAGAGCTTGGTGTGAAACTTTTGGAACGAACCAAGAGACAGGTTCGACTTACGACTGCTGGTGCGATATTTTTGGAGGAATCGAGAAACATTGTTGCTCATTTGGAACGATCAATAAAGATGACAAAACTTGCAAGTGAAGGGAAAATAGGCAATTTATCCATCGGATTTGTGGATTCAGCAGCAGGCGGTATGATGGTCAATGTTCTAAAGAAATATCGAGAACGTTTCCCAGATGTACAGGTTACATTATCTGAAATGACATCTGCTGATCAACTGAAAGCGCTGCATGATGGGGAAATTGATGTTGGATTCCATCGGTTGCTGGACCCTTCAAAACATATCACATCTAGACTGTTCACGAACGAATCTCTTGTTGCCGTATTACCCAAAACGCATCCGTTAGCCGATCAACCAACCGTTTCACTGCATTCTTTGAGGGAAGAACCCTTTATCTTGTCACCACATCATATGGGGGCTTCATTTCATGACCTGATTGTAGATTTTTGCAGGCAGCATGGATTTCAGCCCCGCATCGTGCAGGAAGCTGTTCAAATGTACACGATTGTAAATCTGGCAGCTGCAGGCATAGGCATCTCAATTGTTCCCTCTTCGGTTTCCGTATTTCAACGCAGTGATGTCGTATTTCGATCATTTGATGAGGATACACCGCGTGTTCCTCTTTATGCAGCCTGGAAAACAGAGAAGAGTGAAACGGTTCTGACTCATTTTCTAAAAGTAGTGGAGGAAACAGCCGCTAACCAGACAAGCTGATTTGTGTGAACGCTCTAACCGGTTTTACTAGCATCAAACTGAGCAACGTCTTTTAATATGTTATTTATTTGCACTACGATCTCAGCATCTAGACTAACTCCTGCTGCTTTTACGTTTTCTAATACCTGCTCCGGCTTTGAGGCGCCAATGATAACGGAGGACACCTGCGGGTTTTGCAAAACCCACGCTACCGCGAGCTGTGGCAGCGTTAAGCTGCATTTTTGTGCAATCGGCCCTAGTTGTTCTATTGCCTGAAGGACTTCTTTATTCAACCATTGTCCTGCCAAACGTTTGAAAAACGGCGAACCAGCGGCCGTAGAAGCGCGCGAGCCTTCTGGTATAGGCTTGTCAGGAGCATACTTACCGGAAAGAATACCTTGCGCAAGTGGTGACCAGACAATCTGACCAATTCCTTCACGCTCGCAAGCGGGAATAACCTCGGCTTCAATAACCCGCCAAAGCATAGAATATTGGGGTTGACTCGCAACAAAAGGAACTTTCAGCTCCCTTGCCAAAGCCGATCCTTGCGTTATCTGATCTGCTGTCCACTCACTTACGCCGATATACAAAACTTTTCCTTGTCGAACCAAATCGGAAAACGCCACAAATGTCTCTTCAAGCGATACGGTCGTATCAAATCGGTGAGCGTAATAAATATCAATATAGTCCGTCTGTAATCTGCGAAGTGAAGCGTGGCAGGATTCCATAATATGCTTGCGTGATAACCCTCTATCGTTATGCCCGTTCCCTGTTGGATGAAAAACCTTCGTGCACAATTCAATACTTTCACGACGTATTCCCTTTAAACAATGACCTAAGACCGATTCCGCCCTCGTCTCCGAATAAGCATCAGCTGTATCGAAAGTTGAAATTCCAGCGTTTAGTGCAGCATTTACGCATGCTTGTGCGGTGTTGTCATCCACTTGTGCACCGTGGGTTATCCAGTTTCCGAGAGCCACTTCGCTTACTAATAAGCCGCTTTTACCTAGTTTCCTATAATTCATGTTTCATTCCTCCTTTCAATGTAAATCTGATTATAGCAACCTATATTTAATATTAAAAATATATAATAAACGCATTATTAAGTTGATTTATATATTAATAGGATCGAAGGACGAATGGTTCTATTGTTACTGGATATAAAAAAAGGTTGACTTGATAAGCGGATCAATGTTTTTATTATATAGACCGATCGTTATAATCGAGGAGTGAATCAATGTCGGAAAAACATAATACAAGGCATGCCATACTTGATACGGCAGCTAGGCTTTTTTTTACGCAGGGCTATCATGCGACGGGACTAAGCCAAATTATTAAAGAAAGTGATTGTCCGAAGGGATCTCTTTATTATTATTTCCCAAACGGCAAAGAAGAGCTTGCGCTGGAATGCATTAACTGCACGAAGGAGCTTGTGATTGAGAAATGGAGAAAGAAATTTGCCGATTATGAGGACCCTGCTGAAGCCGTTCAGGCTTTTGTATTTGATATGGCCGAAGATGCAGAGAAGTTTGATTATGCGGGTTATATGCCGTTTAGCTTCTGGATGGCAGTCGAAACCTCATCGATTAGCGAGAAGCTGAGAGCAGCTGGACAAGGTGTATTTGCAGCATGGCAGAACGTGATTTCTGAGAGGCTGGTTCAGCTTGGAATGGAAGAGACTAGAGCAGTTGAGGTTGGCGTCGTCACCGTTTCCTTATTGGAAGGTGCGCTTATTCTAACGCTGACGAATCGGGACAAGCAGCCGTTGTTATCCGCAGCGAAATGTTTGCCGTATATCATTAATAAATGTCCTTCTCTATGAGAAGTCATGAATAAATGCTAGATAGATAATAGGAGAGTGGAAGGCTTGCAAGCAACAATGACAGAATCGCAACAAAATACGGGGCAAAAATATAAAGTAATCCCCATTATGATTTCATTATTATTAAGCGGCTTTATCGGAATGTTTAGTGAAACGGCATTAAATGTGGCACTAAGCGATTTAATTCGCGTCTTTGATATCACGGCGCCAACGGTACAGTGGTTGACAACGGGATACTTGCTGACGCTGGGCATATTGGTTCCCGTATCGGGGCTGCTGCTTCAATGGTTCTCGACAAGGCAGCTATTCATAGCAGCACTTAGTTTCTCCGTACTAGGAACATTGGTAGCGGCGCTCGCACCAAGCTTTGAAGTTCTTATGGCTGCGCGTGTTATCCAAGCAGTTGGAACGGCGCTTTTGCTGCCGCTTATGTTTAACACAATTCTTATTATTTTCCCGGCTGAGAAGCGGGGAGCGGCAATGGGTGTAATTGGGCTTGTTATTATGGTTGCGCCTGCTGTAGGCCCGACGATTGCAGGACTCTTGATTGAAAACTTAAGCTGGCACTGGATTTTCTGGTTGTCGCTTCCGTTCCTAGTCATTGCACTATTATTCGGGATTATGTATATGCAAAATGTTTCTACCATAACAAAACCGAAAATTGATATTTTTTCTCTCGTATTCTCAACGCTAGGGTTCGGCGGTATTGTGTTTGCCTTTAGCAGTGCGGGTGAAGGTGAAGGCGGCTGGGGCAGTACAAAAGTGATTGCGACCATGATCGTTGGTATATTGTCCCTTGCGATTTTCGCTGTTCGTCAATTGACGATGAAGCAGCCGATGATGAATTTACGGGCGTTTAAGCATCCGATGTTTGTTGTAGGAACGTTAATGGTATTTATTTGTATGATGGTTATATTATCTTCTATGCTCGTTCTGCCTATGTATTTGATCAGTGGACTTGGTCTTAGTGCACTGACAGCTGGCCTTATTATGCTGCCAGGTGGACTTATTAACGGAATTATGTCTCCCATTATGGGCAGCCTGTTCGATAAGTTTGGTCCTAAGTGGCTTGTTATTCCAGGTCTTGTCATCGTTGCCGCTGCGCTATGGTTCTTCTCAGGCATAACGACAGCATCAACCATTACATTAATTATTGTCCTTCATTCATGCTTGATGATCGGTATTTCGATGGTATGGATGCCTGCACAAACAAACGGTCTAAACCAGCTGCCACGCGAGTTGTACCCGGATGGTACGGCGATTATGAATACACTGCAGCAGGTCGCTGGCGCTATCGGTACCGCAGTTGCAGTAAGTATTATGACCGCAGGAATGACAGGCTTTATGAAGGATGTGGCTGATCCTACAGATCCGGCCAATGCTCCGCTTGCGTTGACAGCAGGAATTCAGAACGCATTTATTTTCGCTATGATTGTTGCCATTATCGGTTTGATCGTTGCTTTCTTCATTAAACGGGTTCATGTGAGCAAACAGCATTAATAGATTTGAATACTAGAGACAGTCTATGGGAACATGGACTGTCTCTTTTTTGATAGAACGATTGACTGTGAGAACAATTATCAATTACAATGATTGAAAATATGCTGTAGACAAGCATTTGCAATACTAAAGGCGGGTCAATCCATGAAAAAGATTTTACTTATTGAGGATGAAAGAAATTTAGCGCTTTTTATTGAGCTTGAACTGCGTCATGAGTCGTTTGAGACAGTTGTTTCTTATGATGGCAATAGTGGTCTAGAGCGCGCCTTGCGAGAAGAATGGGATGTTATTTTATTGGATCTAATGCTGCCTGGCATGGACGGACTTGAGGTTTGCAGGCGTATTCGGGAATCAAAAGCAACACCTATTCTTATGCTGACAGCGAGGGACAGCGTTACAGACCGAGTATCTGGCCTTGACAGCGGGGCGGACGATTATATCCCGAAACCGTTTGCGATTGAAGAGCTGCTTGCACGTCTACGCGTTGTATTTAGGCGACAGGATATGATTGCATCTGATCATCGTTCTATTTTGTCTTCTGGTGAGTTAACTGTAGATTTAGACGCTAGAATCGTTAGCAGAGGCGAACAAATCATAGAGTTGACTAAGCGGGAATACGGATTGCTGCTTGCTTTCATGCAAAATCCGAACCGTGTCTTCTCACGGGAAACGCTGCTTGATACCGTATGGGGTTACGATGCGGCTGTCGATACGAATGTTGTTGATGTATATGTGAGATATTTGCGCAATAAGATTGATGTCCCCGGAGGAACGAGCTGCATTCAAACGCTGCGCGGTATTGGGTATGTGATGAAAAAATGAATAATTTGCGCGTAAGTTTCTCACGAATACCGATCAAGTGGAAGCTGACATTATGGTCGGCGCTGCTGTTATTTCTTTTATTTGCTGCATACAATGCCGTTCAATATATGTTTGTAGAGAAGTGGATGAATAAACAAGCAGAGACGAACACACAGGAAGACATGCGGGAAATATTGAACTATTTATTGGAAAAGGAGTTCACTTTCGAGCAATCGGAGTTGAATTCAATACGAAGCTTTCTTGAAAAAGTAAATGGTAAAAATCAGCTAATACGCGTGCTTGATGAAGATGGAGCACCGATTATGATTGTCTCTGATAATCTAACAGAGCAGTGGTTAGATGCTTATCCATCTTCGAGTTTAGCTGCCAAAGGGTCGTGGTTCCTTGACCAAAACCTGCTGCTTATGCGGAGCCCTTTAACGATCTTCTCGTTTAACGGAACAATCGAAATTGTGAAAAACATCGAGGATTTTGAGAAGCTTAGTTCAGCTTTTTTTCGAATTATGTTAATTTGCTGTGTCGGTGCCATTGTTATAAGCGGCATCGGCGGAGGATTGCTGGCGCGTCAGCTGCTTAAGCCGCTTCAAGCGATGAATGTTGCCATGACCGGCGTAAAGCAGAAAGGCTTACAAGAAAGGGTTCAGCTAAACGAAAATAAAAATGATGAAATTGCAACGCTCATGAAGCTGTTTAATGAAATGATGGATCAGCTTGAGCGCTCGTTCGGGCAACAGAAACAATTTGTAGAGGATGCTTCTCATGAGCTAAGAACACCAATTGCCATCATTGAAGGGCATCTCGCACTGCTGCAGCGCTGGGGAAAGGATGACCCTGCAGTTCTGGAAGAGTCTTTGCAAGCTTCGTCGCAGGAAATAGCTCGGCTGAAAGGACTTGTACAGGAGCTGCTCGCATTGTCTCGTGCGGAGAAAGAGCCCGCTTACGGGAATGAGATGAGCAGCCATTCGAAGCAGAACATGGAACAGCTTATTAGAAATATAGAGGTGCTTCATCCGGAGTTCACTTTTCATGCTGATTTGAGTCATTTGTCAGACGTAGATCTATTTGTGTCTGAGCAGCATTTGGAGCAAATTATGCTCATCTTACTTGATAATGCAGTCAACTATTCGGGAGAAAGCCGAAGAATAGAGCTTTGCTGCTTGCTAGGAGAAACGGATGCTGTCATTCAAGTCACAGATTTTGGCGTTGGCATATCTGATCAGGACTTACCGCTCGTTATGAATCGTTTTTACCGCGCAGACCGTTCGAGGAGCGGCACAAGCGGCGGTCATGGACTCGGGCTGGCGATTGCGAACCGTTTGGTGCAACGATATGACGGTAGTTTGCTCATTGAAAGTAAACTTCATCAAGGTACCACCGTTTCAGCTGTTTTTAAACGAGTTACCCGAAAATGAATGTCGGGTAGCTTTTTTTTATTTTCACAGCATTTTCTCATTTTAGTAGGTTACAATAGGAACTGTTGAATTGGTGGTAATGATTTTCATTATCAAATTAAAAGTGGGAACGAGAGGTATGACAAAGATGAAAAAGAATTATATCGTAAGTGTCGTATTGTTAACGATGCTAACAGTGCTCGTATTAGCAGGTTGTGGAGCGAATAATGCAGGAAACGATAAGACGAATGCTTCTTCGCCATCGCCAGAGGCGAGCCCAGTAACGACTGAAGCAGCTGGTGGAAGTAATGATACGAGTAAGAATAACAACAAAGAGCAAGTCGTAAACGTGTTTACAGCAAGACACTATGATGTTGACAGCCAGTTGTTTGATGCCTTTACGAAAGAAACAGGCATTAAAGTCAATGAAATTAAAGGTACAGCAGAAGAGCTCGTTGAACGTTTGAAGCGAGAAGGAGAAAGCTCAGAAGCAGATCTGTTCATTACAGTAGATGGCGGCGTTCTAAATTATGCGAAGCAAAATGAAGTGCTTCAACCGATTCAATCCACAACGGTTGATAGTAATGTACCCGCAGAGCTGCGGGATAACGAAAACAATTGGGTTGGCATTGCAACCCGTGCACGCGTTATCGTTTATGCCAAAGATCGTGTAAAGCCGGAGCAGCTGTCCACCTATGAAGATCTTGCAAATGCCGCATGGAAAGGGAAAGTATTGGCGCGCTCGTCTGCCAGTCTTTATAATCAGTCGCTGCTTGCTTCATTCATCGAACTAAATGGAGAGCAAAAGGCTGAAGAATGGGCGAAGGGGATTGTAGCAAACTTTGCTCGTGATCCTGAAGGCGGAGATCGCGACCAAGCGAAAGCGGTCGTTGCTGGTCTAGGTGATGTTGCGATTATGAACACTTATTACGTTGGGCAAATGTTGAATTCGAAGGATACGGAAGAGGTTAAGGTTGCAGAGAAAATTGGCGTATTCTTCCCGAACCAAGAAACGACAGGCACACATCTTAACATCAGCGGTGTAGGCCTTACTAAGCATGCTAAGAATAAAGATAACGCTGTTAAACTGATCGAATTCATGACAGGCAAGGATGGGCAAACACTGTTAACGCAAGGAAGCTTCGAATTTCCTGTAAATGCTGCTGCAGAAAAGCCTGAGTTGTTAAAGGGCTGGGGTGACTTTAAAACACAGAAGCTGGATTTCTCCAAGCTGGGCGATCATAACAAAAAAGCAGTCGAGCTTCTGGCTAAGGCAGGTTGGAAATAAAAATGATGGCTTCCATCTCTTTGCGAAATTTAAAGAGAATATTGAACGGCTGGGTTATATTGAGCGTAATAGGGGCCATCATGGCCTTTATTCCGTCTCTTTATATTTTTTTCGGTTTGTTTGACAAACCGAATGAAAACTGGCAGCAAATCAAAGAGTATATGCTGTTTGAATCTGTCGTTCAATCTTTATATCTTGTAGTAGGATCGGTGTTTTTCTCCGTTATCATCGGCGTGTCGCTTGCATGGCTTGTTGCAGCCTATGATTTCCCGATGCGGAAGTTCTTTCACTTTGCATTTTTGCTGCCACTGGCTATTCCACCATATATTGCAGCTTATACTTACGGTTCTATGCTGAGCTATACGGGCAGCATACAAGTTTTTATGCGAAATACGCTCGGCGTAACCTCTAACCAAGCTTATTTTGATATATTGTCCATGAAAGGCGCTATTTTCATATTTTCAATGTTTTTATTTCCTTACATTTATTTGATGACCAAAACCTTTATGGAGAAGCAAAGCGCAGCTTTCATAGAAAACGCAAGATTGCTCGGCAAAGGGCAGCTTCATATCTTTTTCCGAATCGTATTGCCTTTGTCGCAGGCTGCAATTATCGGCGGAGCCAGCCTCGTCGCATTTGAGGTATTGAATGATTTTGGAGTAACAAAACATTTTGGCATTGCTTCGTTTACTGCAACGATTTTCAAAACATGGTTTGGTATGTATGACGTTGATTCTGCCCTGAGATTATCTGCACTCCTAATGAGCGCTATTATTGGTTTGTTTATTATGGAGAGACTGCTTCGCAGGCGAAAAATGTATCATTCCGCGACAAGCAAGCTCAATCCGCTTAAACGAAGGAAGTTATCCTATTTAGGGTCAGCTGCTGCTATTTTTGTGAGCACGGTTATATTTGCCTTTTCGTTCGCTATTCCAGTAGTTCAGCTCCTCGTTTGGGCGACATGGACATATCAAGATGTATTGAACAGCAAATTTGCGCAGCTCGTCTCAAACACGCTTTTGGTTTCCCTTGTTGCGATTACCGTGTTAATGCTGCTTGCTGTTATTGTCGCCAATGTAAGCCGGAGCCTGAATCGATCGCTTTTGTCGCTTGCAGCAACAAAGCTAATTTTAATGGGCTACTCTATCCCGGGTGCTGTTTTGTCCATTGGCGTGCTTGCTTTGTTTATTTCCCTAGACCATCAATTAAGCGGCGTCTATTCATGGTTAGGTTTTGGATCGAGCAAGCTCGTGCTCAGCATGTCGCTCGTGATGCTTGTTTTCGCCTATGTAATCCGCTTCCTTGGTGTAGGATTTAATGCGGTGGAAGCGGGATTTGATAAAATAGGCAATCGTTATTCTGAAGCTTCCAGAACGCTCGGCATCGGTATGACTGCTACCTTCTTCAAAGTTGACTTGCCTTTAATAAAAGGCTCCATATTAGCAGGCTTCCTGCTTACCTTTATGGAAATTATGAAGGAGCTGCCGCTGACGCTGCTGCTGCGCCCGTTTAATTTTGAGACGCTAGCGACAAAAGCCTATCAATATGCAAGCGATGAGCAAATTCATCAAGCTTCGGTACCGTCTTTATTCATAATCACGGTGGGAATGGCAACTGTTTTTGTTTATCATTGGTTGGGAGAGAAGAAATCCAGATGAACTTTTTTGAGCTGACTAACGTTTCTTTTAGCTATGATAATGGGAAAAAGAGTGTATTAGAAAACTTTACGATGCAAATGCAGAAGGGTGAAGTTGTTGGAGTGCTTGGTCAAAGCGGTTGCGGGAAAAGCACGCTGCTGCGGATTATTGCCGGGCTTGAGATTCCTGCCTCGGGACGTATTGCCGCTGGCGGCAGGGTTTTAGTAGATGATCAGCAGTTTATTCAGCCTGAGCAGCGCGGCATAGGCATGGTGTTTCAGGATTATGCGTTGTTTCCTCATCTGACTGTCGGTCAAAATATATTATTTGGTTTACATCGATTATCAAGAAAAGATAGATTCAAACGGCTGGATGAAATGCTGGAGCTGATACAGTTAAATGATTTCGTCAAGCGTTATCCGCATGAGCTTAGCGGCGGTCAGCAGCAGCGTGTTGCTTTTGCTCGTGCGCTTGCCCCGTCTCCCTTGATGCTGTTGATGGATGAGCCATTTAGTAGTTTGGATTCACACTTAAAGCAAAGCATTCGGGAAGAGCTGAAGCGATTGCTTCACAAAGCCCAAATTACGTGTATGTTCGTCACCCATGATCAAGAGGATGCAGCTGCTATTTGCGATCGAATCATTCAAATCCCGTATAGACAAACCCCAGCAATCCCGATATGATTGATTAAATAATCGCATAATTGAATAGAGAAGGTGCAAACAAAAGCATGCTTTTGTTTGCTTAATAGGGAAGTCCGGTTCAATGCCGGCGCGGTCCCGCCACTGTATGTGAAGAGTGATTCTCTGCAAATGCCACTGTCCGATTCAAGGATGGGAAGGTGTGAGAATCGCGTTGACGCACGAGCCAGGAAACCTGCCTTTTTTATTTTGTTTCTCATTCTTCGGGGGTAAAGAATGTGGAGGCGTAATCGTTTTGCAGGACGCATCATATATTTTAGTTATATACGGTTGCTATTCTTACATTCGACATGCAGATCCCCTAATAGAAGGGGGTCTTTTTTTTATTGTTAAGGTTTGTGTGAATGAGACAAAAAGGAGTAGAAAAGAGACGATGGCAAAGATCTACAAGAAATGGTTACCAAGCTTAATCATCCTATGGCTGTTTATTGGTTTATTAGCTGGCTGTGCCAGTCCGGCACAAAGCGTTAATTCCAATACCAATCAAGTGCAAACCAGCAACGAAGGACAAGTGGGAAAAGAAGCGGAGAAAGCCGCTGATGAGCAGCCAACGAGTACTTCAGCATCAGAAACGGCAGAGGCAACGCAGTTGCCTAGCGAAGATAAAGATCAAGATAACGCGAAGGCAACCGACAACGCTGGCGGTAAGCAAGCAACGCCTTCCCCGAAGCCGAAGCAGTCAAATGAGCCAAAACTGGATGATCCAAAAACGAAGCCTACTGCTTCTGCGAAACCAACCAAAACAGACAGTGCGGCTACTGCGAAGCCCGTCACACCTGTTGCAACGCCGAATCCTGTGCAGACGGTTACGATTTCAATTGTCGCGGACAAAGATACGGGAACGGTGCTTGCACCAACTGCCGTAGAGTTCAAGAAGGACGATACCGTTCTAGATGTATTGAAGAAAATTACGAGAAAAAACAAAATACAAATGGAATACAGAGGTGTTAAAGGCGGTGCTTATATCGAAGGCATCGATAATATTTACGAATTCGATCTGGGTGCGAAGAGCGGCTGGATGTACCGAGTAAACGGTGAGTTTCCTAACAAGGGCGCCGGGGTTTACAAGGTTAATGAAGGTGATGTTATTGAATGGTTGTACACAACTGATCTTGGCGAGGATATAGGAGCAAAATTCGATGAATAGTGCGTTCGGTTCGGTACATCCGGTTACGAGCTTCAGTTATTATGCAGGAGTCATTACATTCGGCATGCTCTTATTTCATCCTGTTTTCTTATTGACGTCACTTGCTGCGATTACGGTAATTATTGTCATTCATGGCGAAGGGAAGCGGCTGCTTAAGCTGCTTCCTTATTATGTTCTAATGGGCGGTTTAGTTGCTGTTCTTAACCCGCTGTTTTCTCATCGCGGGCGGCATATTTTATTTTATTTTATGGATCAGCCGATCACGTTGGAAGCTATTTTATATGGTGTGACGATGATGCTCTCTTTATTGTGCATTTTACTAGCCTTTGTATCGTTTCAGCAGATTGTTACGACGGAGAAATGGATGTATTTATTTTCACGAGTCGCTCCGCGAACTGCACTGCTAACCTCGATGTCGATTCGGTTCGTACCGCTTTTCTTGCGGAGACTGGATCAAATTACTACGGTTCAACGAATAAAAGGGGTTTCGATTCTCGAAGGCAGCTTGAAAAAACGGAGCAAGGATGGCATGCTGCTCGTTCGTGTGCTGTTGACCTGGTCCTTGGAGGAGGCGCTTCAGACCGCTGATTCTATGAAAGCTAGAGGGTATGGCGCAGCTAAACGAAGCTCTTATGTCATCTATCGTATGGATCGTAGAGATTGGTATGTTCTATTGTTTCTTGGAGCAATGGCACTAGTATGCATTTGGGGCTGGATGCAAGGTTTTGGTGTGCTTACTATTTACCCGCGTCTGGAAACAATGCAGTTTCATAGGGGGGAAGGCATTGCATACGCTTGCTATTGCGCCTTTCTGTTAACACCAGTCGTACTTGAAGAAATGGAGAGAAGGTCATGGAAGTAATTCAGGTTGATCAATTGACGTTCCATTATCCGGAATCAACGGTTGCAGCACTCGATAACATTACTTTAAATATCAAGCCAGGCGATTTTGTCGTCCTTTGTGGGGCATCCGGCTGCGGCAAAACGACGCTGCTTCGGCACTTGAAAAAAGAAACGCAGCCTACGGGGAAACGCTCAGGCACCATTAAGTATAATCGTGTATTGCTAGAGGAACTGCCTGCGGTCGAGGCGGCTGAACAGATCGGCATGGTGTTTCAAAACCCTGAAAATCAAATTGTGATGGATCAGGTATGGCATGAGCTGGCTTTTTCCATGGAAAATGTCGGCTATGGGCAAGCGGTTATGCGTAAACGACTAGCCGAAATGAGCCATTTCTTTGGGCTGGATGAGCTGATTAACAAATCCGTTCATGAAATATCGGGGGGACAGAAGCAGCTGATCAATCTTGCTTCAGTATTGCTGCTGCAGCCAAAGCTGCTTCTATTAGATGAGCCCACCTCTCAGCTTGATCCGGTAGCGGCGCGAGATTTTCTGCAGTTTATTTATCGGCTGAATCAGGAAATGTCGATGACGGTTATTATAAGCGAGCATCGGCTGGAGGATGTTATTCCACTTGCAGATCGAATCATTCTGCTGGAGGAAGGCAAAGTGAAATACGACGCGCCGCCGAGAGAGCTATGCCGGCTCGTTGGTGTTGATGCAGCGCAGAAAGAAATGCCATACCTGCCTTCCGTTACGAAGCTGTTTCTATCTGCCCAGAAGGCTGGCAGCCTACCAGAAGCAAATCAAATTCCGCTTACCGTGCGTGAAGGGAAGAAGTGGCTCTCCAATGTTTTCGGCGTACATACAATAGGCGCAAATCATTCAGTAATCAACGAAAGCAGCGAGCTCGAAAAAAAGGAATGGCTGCTTGCTTGTGATGAAATAACGTTTAAATACGAAAAAGCGAGTGCAGAGGTGTTGAAGAAGCTGTCGCTTAACGTGTACAAGTATGAGTTTTTGGCGGTGCTTGGCGGCAACGGGGCTGGAAAAACAACGATGCTGCAAATGATGGCCGGATTATTAAAGCCGCAGCGAGGCAAGCTGAAGCGGGATAAATCGATTAAAGTTGGTTATTTGGCGCAAAATCCACTGCTTTATTTTAGCTACGATACAGTTGAAGAGGAGCTTCAGCGAATGGCGGATTACGCCAAACTCGATGATCGGGATCGGAAAATAGCTCAGGTTGTCGATTCCCTGCAGATTTCCTCTATTTTGCCGAAGCATCCTTATGATTTGAGCGGAGGAGAGCAGCAGAGAGCGGCGTTAGCCTTAGTGCTGCTTGGTGAGCCGGATGTTCTATGCTTGGATGAGCCGACAAAGGGGCTTGATCCCATAGCCAAGCAGCGAACAGCGGAGCTGCTGCAGCAGTTATGCCATGCAGGCAAAACCATAGTCATGGTCACACATGATATTGAATTTGCTGCCGAGCATGCAACGCGCTGCGCGATGCTGTTTGATGGAGCAATATCTGCTGAGTCGGAGCCGGCGCAATTTTTTGGTACTAATTATTTTTACACAACAGCCATCAATCGAACGGTGCGTGAATGGCTGCCAGAAGCGCTGACGACAGAGGATGTGATTGCAACGTGGGCAAAATAAAGCTCTGGTTCATTGCCAGCATTGGACTGTTCATCGCAGCTATGGCCTTATCCTCTGCCATTTCCGATGATCATTATTTAATGCTAAGTATCGTGCTGCTATTTGTCACGATGATTCCTTTTTTTGCAAGGTTTGAGAGACGGAAGATCGAAGCGCGCGAGATTGTTATCCTTGCTGTGCTGGCGGCCATTGCGGCCATTAGCCGCGTACCGTTTGCGCCGCTGCCGAGCGTTCAGCCCACATCCTTCGTGATCATTATTGCTGCGATTGTGTTTGGAGCTGAATCGGGCTTCATTATCGGCGCAATAGCTGCAGTCGTATCGAATATCTTTCTAGGTCAGGGCCCGTGGACGCCATGGCAAATGTTTTGCTGGGGGATGATCGGGGCTAGCGCGGGGTGGCTGCGAAATACTTGGCTCATCAAAACAAAGACCGGCTTGCTCGTATTTGGTTTTGGATGGGGCTTCTTGTTTGGCTGGATTATGAATATTTGGTTTATCATCGGATTGCCGGACGCGCTGAGCTGGAATTTGATTTTTGTTGCCTACATTCAAAGCTTTTATTTTGATCTTGCGCATGCGCTGTCCAATGTTTTTTTCCTCGCCGTGTTTGGGAGCAGCTGGATTGCCATTTTGCAGCGCTTCAAGAGGAAATACGGTTTATTGGAATCATAGGTTATGTGCTATTTTCCCCTCGAACCTATATTAATGCTACAATAGTATAAAAACACGAGGGGACGAATTCGGCTGCGTAGCTAATCATATGCTCCGGAAAAAATGATGGATGATACAGAACCTCTTGCTACCAAACCATGCGCCATTTGCAAGGAAACGAAACCGCTCTCTGAGTTTCTGCGGCGAACGGGCAAACGAGCCGGCGCTGGTGCAAGGCGCGGTGCATGCCGAGCTTGCAGGCAGGCGAAAGCGGCTTTAGCTCCATTGCCTGATGTTCAACTTAATGATTATAAAGCAATACGAAGAAAAGCTCATCCCAGCAAACCATTCCCGGTTCCACCGATGACATCCATAACGCTGCAGAATGATCCGGCAGCACTAAAACCTACGCGTCAAGGTACGATTTGGATGAGAGGCAAGACGGATAAAGGACGGCGATGGTATCAAGAAATTGAGCCAGAGCTTGCGATAACGCTGGTAAAGGAGCATGCTGCGGTTATCGTCAATCGCTATACGATACGCCGATTGTTCAGCAATAAGGAATTCCGGCGCTACATCTTGGAGCGTGACCATCACATTTGTTATTTTTGCGGGGAGCAGGGTGATACGATCGATCATATGCTGCCGCGCGCTAAGGGCGGGCATACAACGCCGGTTAATTGTGTCTGTGCTTGCAATGCTTGCAACCAATCGAAGGCGGATCAAGACTTGCAAACGTTTATGAACGGTGATGAGCTTATTCCTTAGAAGCATTAATGAATGATTGAGTGATCCGTATGTTGTACTGCTTTCGTTACAACTAACGTTTATACAAAAAAAGACTGCATAGTCCGCCTTGATGAAGGGCGACTACGCAGTCTTTTTTTGTATTAGATGCCTGCACTTGACGCAAATAATTTAGCGAAACGGTTTAAAATCACAGCAGCTTCCTTATTGAGCAGCGGATCTCTCGAACGGAAATCAGTACCTTTATCTGTCGTTTTTATTTCTGGTCCATATAAGCGAGCTCCAACAATGAATTGAACCGCTTCTTCGGCCCAAGCTGAAGTCTTGCCGCTCAGTTTCGCTGGAATGGGAGGGAAACCAAGAAAACGTGATAATCGATAGATAATGACAGCAGCTTCTTCCCTTGTGATCGTTCGGTCTGGTTCAAACCTCTGGGCTGAAGTACCACTTAATACGTGAATCTCTAGCAGTGTTTGAATTTCTGATTCATATGGATGAGCCTTTAGATCCGTGAATTTAGAGGATTGGTGTGATTTGGTAATACCAGCTAGTCGTACAATCTGAGCTGCGAATTGTGCACGAGTCGTGTTTCCTTCTGGTTCGAAAAGGGTAGACGTTTGATTTAAAACCCCGCCCAAATCACGTAAAGTATAAATGTCATCGGCATACGGATGATTGCGCGGTACATCAGAATAGTTAGGTGATGGGGTTATACGTTCACACCAAGCATCAATAAGTAAATAATAAAAGTATGAGATATTGCCAGCTTCATCTCTTTTAAATGCGCCAAGTTTTCCATCTTCATCTTGGAACAGCAGCTCGCCAACGGGTTTTAGTTTCCTGGTGCTATTGGGTCCGGCAACGGATAAATAACCATCTTCCGCCTTTACTTTGTAATAAACGAGCGGGGCGCGCAAATACTGGTAGCTGCCTTCAAAGCGTGCTAATTGTGCCTTGGTTAGTGCAATGGCTGGCCGCTCTTTCTCAGTTTTAGGGTAATAATGATCCATAAACGCGGCGAACAGCTGCTCACGTATATCGCTGGCATCGCTGTTCGTTACAACAAATCCGCCTACCTTTTGTTCAGGCAGCAGCCACATCCACGAATGATAGCCCTCCAAATCTCCGCCCTTTCCAATGACAGTCTCGCCATTGAAATGTTCTTGGAAAAACATCTCAAAACCTAAAGCCATGTTCGGAATTTCTGAATGAATGCCAACCTGTACCCGCTGCATCTCCTTAACTGTATTTTCCTGTAAAATACGATTTTCGCCAAGCTTGCCGCCATTTAATTGAGCGAGCATAAATTTGCTCATATCCGTGCCTGTTGCGAACATGCCCCCGTCTGGCGCTATTGTAGGCGTGAGCTGGTATTGCGGCCAAGGCTCCTTTAATTGGTTATAGCCGGTAGCAAGGTTTTCCAGCACTTTATCCGTCATCCGGAAATCACTGTTTGTCATTTGCAGCGGATGGAATATTTGTTCATCAATGACTTGTTCGAATGGCTTGCCTGTCACATTTTGCACGATTAATCCTTGATAATTGAAAGCTAAATTATCATAGCGATAAGCCGCTCCCGGCTTGCGCACGATGGTAGGTAAATTCTCTTTAATATATTGTTCGAGAGGATAGTCTTTGCGGGTCGCATCTGGAGCAGTCAACACATCTGTTTTGTCGAAACCTGTTGTGTGAGTCAATAAATGTCGCATCGTTAGTTTGCTGCCGGTCTTATTGGGAATCGTCACACCTTTCAAATAGGGGCTCACATCCTGATCCAAGTCTATTTTGCCTTCTTCTACGAGCTGCATGACGGCTGTTGCTGTAAATACTTTGGATATGGAAGCTATTCTGAACATGGTTTTATCAGGATCAACAGGTTTCTTGCTCTCCACATCGGCATAACCATAACCTTTGTTCAGCAGTACTTTATCATTGCCCACCACTACCACTGCACTTCCAGCTAGCGAGCTCGCAACCTCTGGACGTTTAAAGAACTCATCGACAAACGCCTCAACTTCCTTAGCATCCTTGGGGCCAGTTGCACCTGCTGCCTCAACGCTCTTTGCAGGAAATGAGATGGCAGAAAAGGCGATCGTCGCTGCGAGCAGGGCGGGTGCCCAAGCTTTTCTACTTTTCCTTCTTTGTTGAAACATCAACATCATTGATTTCCATCCTTTCAAGTAATATGTAATTTATTTCCTCTTAACTTTAATGGAATCGCCATTTCATCAAATCAGTCATTGGTCTAATTGTTACCTAGACTTTAGTCGAAAGGGTAGGTTTTGTTTGCAAGGTTTATGAAAATTGTTATTCGTTTGAGCTAGCAAATGAGACAAAGTGCAGCATTTATACGGCTAAATTCGACAATAACAAAAATATAAATTGTTATTATAAAGTTATTTATTATTTGTATTGCAAAAATAATGTTATTTATGTTATCTTCTCAATAACGAAACGCTGCTTGTAAATTTACCCATGCAGCAAGATGCTCCTGTTCATGTAACTTAGCTACTTACGTCTACTAAATGTAGAAAGGAGGTGATTCATTTTTGAAAGCGTTTTCCGGCGGGGCTGATTATACTATCGCAAGGCGGCACGTCCCAAAAGCATAGCTTCATCATTATGAATTAGAGGTGACGAATGAAATGGATTTTAATTATCGATGGGGAACACGGAAGGTTTTGTTTTATGCTTTGATCCTAACGTTTGTTATGGGGGCCATTCCTCTCTACCCTTATGTAAACGCGACTGCATCTGATTTTAAATATGAAGCAGCAAGTGCAGAAGTAGAGGGCGCTGCACAATTTTTAACTACAATTGCAGGTGGTGACATTCAATATGTTGGAAACGGTTACATTTCATTTTTCACTGGTGATTCGGGAGCTGCCACCTTTCATGTTCAAGCAGCAGTAACTGGCTTATATAAGCTGAACATTGGTTATTTCTCGCCTTATGGACGGAAGGTAACGTCGCTGCTCGTAAACGGTCAGAGCAACGGTGAGATTGAGCTGCCTGCGATTGCGGAAGCAGGCTCTGTTTCATCAGAAGCTTCCGCGGGGAAAATAATGCTCAAGCAAGGTGACAATACGATTCGCTTTGAAAGAGGCTGGGGTTATTATGGCATCGAATACATTTCGCTTGAATCCGCGGATACCGTTATTGTGCCAGATACTAGCCAATATGAAGCGGAAGCGGGGATTTTGGCGGGTGGAGCAGAAATACGCTCAACTGGAAACGGCTATTCCGGCGACGGTTATGTTTTTATTCCTGGAGGATCTGTTGAGTTAAATGTATCGGCTCCTGCTGAAGGCTTTTATACGCTGGATTTTGGTTACAGAGCTTCTTACGGCTTCAAAAAAACGCTAATAACCGTTAATAAAAATGAAGCCGGGGCTTCAGGGTTTGAAGTTGATCTTAATGAATCAGCTGGATTTGTTGAAATATCGGCAGGTAAGGTTTTTTTGAATGCAGGAAACAACACGATAACCTTTGATGCCAATTGGAGTTGGTATGACATTGATTATATAAAGCTCACTCCAATGCCTATCGAGAATAAAGAGCATCAGGTTCCAAAGTCGTTAATCAACCCAAATGCAACAAGGGAAGCGCGTGCGCTCATGAATTATTTAGTTGATAACTACGGCAAAAACATCATTTCCGGCCAGCAGGAATTATCTGATGCGGAGTGGATTTATGAAAAAACCGGTAAGCATCCAGCGATGGTTTCCTTCGACCTTATCGACTATTCACCTACTCGGGTAGCTCATGGAACGAAGTCAGAGGAAACAGAAAAAATGATGCAGTGGGCGGAAAGAGGCGGGATCGTATCCCTTTGCTGGCATTGGAATTCGCCAAACGGTTTAATCGATGTGCCGGGCAAAGAATGGTGGAGAGCCTTCTACACCGACTCCACAACGTTTGATGTTGAGTATGCGCTTAGTCATCCGGATTCAGAGGAGTATAAGCTGCTGCTCAGTGACATCGATGTGATTGCCATTCAGTTGAAGAGGCTTCAGGATGCGAATATTCCTGTTCTATGGAGACCGCTGCATGAGGCAGAGGGAGGCTGGTTCTGGTGGGGCGCCAAAGGACCAGAGTCCGCCAAGCAGCTATATCGATTGATGTATGAGCGGTTAACAAACGAGCATCAATTGAACAATTTGATTTGGGTGTGGAACTCCGTGTCATCCGACTGGTATCCAGGAGATGATGTGGTTGATATTATTAGCACCGACATTTACAACCAAGCAGGCGATTATAGCCCAAATATTAATAAATATGATCGTCTAGTAGAGGTCGTCAAGGATCGCAAGCTTGTTTCGCTTCCGGAGACCGGAACGATTCCAGATCCTGATTTGCTGCCTTTATATGGTGCAGACTGGAGCTGGTTCAGCACATGGACGGGTGATTTTATTAGAAACGGTATTTATAATACGGCCGAGCATCTTACTCATGTCTTCAACCATGAATATGTCATTACGCTCGATGAGCTGCCGAGCAACTTGTCAACCTATGGCTTGAAAGCGCCAGAGTGGATCAATGCTGAGTTACAAGCAGCAAATGTCAATCAAACGAGCGCCACCTTGTCATGGAGCGGTGCATCAAGCGAGCAGGAAATCATAAATTATTTGATCTATAAAGACGGTATTCAACTGGCTGCGGTGAATGGCTCCAGCAGCAGCTATGAGGTGAGCGGACTAGCAGCTGGTACAAAATATACGTTTAAAGTAGAAGCGGCTACACGAGATGGAGTTTGGAGCGTTGGCGGTCCTCAGATTGAAGTAACCACTTTGTCTGAGCCCATCGTTACGCCGTCTAATCCAGACACAAGCCAGCCGCCTGCAGCGGGATCGAGCGGCAAACAAACGATTCAGCTTAATAGCGCGGAGTTTGAGGCAGCTGTCGCCAAAGCTCAAAAGGGTACAATCCTTGTTATCGGGACTCCAGCAGCAGGAGCTAAGGAGGTAAAGGTCAATATTCCAGCTGAGCAAATAGCTAAGGCTATAGACAAAGGTCTTGAGCGGATAGAAGTGAATATCGGTTATGCTGCGATTACAATTTCACTATCCGAAATATCAAGCCATTTAAGCGGAACATCTGCAACGATTACGTTCACATTCTCTATTGTCGATCCATCCCAAATGAGCGATCTTGCCAAAGCTAAGCTTGGTGGCGCGCAGGTTTATGATTTGAATCTTGACATTGACGGAAAGAGAATAACTACATTCAGAGCAGCATCTGTAAAAGTTGCTTTGGATTATTCACTAGCCTCAGGCGCAAATCCAAACACGATCGTGACATACCACATCAAAGAAAACGGTGAGCTTGAGGTTGTAAAAAACAGCTATTACGATGCAACAACAAAAAAAGTTATTTTTCATCCCACTCATTTCAGTCAATATGCAGCTGCGGCAGTAGATGTTTCATTCAAGGATAAAGGCTCATCCTCAGCAAGACAGGACGCGATCGATTATTTGGCTGCAAGAGGCATCGTACAGGGAAAAGGCAATGGTTTATTTAAGCCTCTTGACCTTGTGACAAGAGCGGAGTTTGTTCAAATCATTATTCAAGCGTTTGATTTGAATGACGATACCGCCAGCAACACATTTAACGACGTTCCGAGTGATGGCTGGTATACCAAGGCTGTTTCAACAGCTCAACAGCTCGGGCTTATTAAAGGAAAAGAAAACGGAAGTTTTGGTCCGCGCGAAGCCATGACTAAGCAGGATGCGGCAGCAGTGTTGGAACGTGTCGCCAAGCTTATTGGAAGTACTGCATTCAAAAGTAATGATTCCATATTAGCAAAGTCAGTTGTGAACCGTGAGCAAGCGGCTGAAATGGTTTCGAATTTGATGCGGTTTCTCGATTAAGGAAAACGAAGAAAGCAGCAGGTGATGAAAGGGGGTGATAGGCTCTCATAAATATGTCAGCCTCTTTAAAGTAACAGGCAGCCAGATCAAACACTAAGAACCGAGACTGCAAAACAAAAAAACAGTTGGAGGGATTTAGTTATTATGATGATCAGGAGATTGAAAATGACGTTTATGCTTGTGCTTATGCTAGCTTTGGTTGTGCCTTTTATTGCAACTGAACAAACCCATGCGGCTAACGGTTTTTATGTAAGCGGCAACAATTTGAAGGATGCAAACGGAAATAACTTTGTCATTCGAGGAGTCAATAACGCTCACGCATGGTTTGATACGCAGGCGTATGATGCTCTGAGCACGATTAGCTCGAAAAAAGTGAACGCTGTTAGAATCGTCTGGACGACAAGCGGTTCGGCATCGCGGTTGCAGCAAATTATCGATCGTTGCAAACAGCTCGGCATGGTTGCCATTGTTGAACTGCATGATGCAACAGGCTCTAACAGCGCAACTGCTTTAAATAATATGGCTAGTTATTTTGCCAGCAGCGCGGTTAAAACGATTTTGACGAACAATGAAAAGTATGTGCTCGTTAATATCGCTAATGAATGGGGCGATGGGAATCTTGCGGATACCGCTTGGCGCGATGCGTACAAGACGGCTATTTCAACCATTCGAAATGCTGGAATTCATAATACGATTATTGTTGACGCCTCAGGCTGGGGACAAAATTCTTCACCAATCAAAGCATACGGCAACGCGCTCCTCACTCATGATCCGGATCATAATGTCATGTTCTCCATTCATATGTACGGCTCATGGAATGATTCTTCTCGGATTGGCACGGAGCTGCAAGCGATTAAAAATTTAGGGTTGGCTGTTATGGTTGGCGAGTTTGGCTATAACTACAACAACGGCAATAATAACTTGGGAAGTCAAGTTAATGCACAAGAGGTGATGAACCAAAGTCAGGCGAAAGGCATTGGTTATATGGCATGGTCATGGACAGGAAATGATTCGGCCAATTCGTGGCTGGATATGACGACAAGTGATTGGCAGACGCTTACTTCATGGGGCAATCTTGTCATTAACGGAACAAATGGCATTTGGGCTACTTCTACAAAAGCTTCTGTGTTTAATAGCAGCAGCAGCTCTACCTTGTACGATTTTGAAGGCGGAAATGCACAAGGCTGGACGGCATCAAACGTTGCTGGCGGACCTTGGTCTGTAACGGAATGGGCGGCAAGCGGCAGCAGCTCGCTCAAAGCAGACATTACGTTAGGCGGCGGTCAATTTTATTTGCAATATGCGGGTGCTAATAATTTCAGCGGAAAATCTTCTGTTTCTGTTAAAGTAAAGCATGCTGCATGGGGAAGCTTTGGCAGYGGCCTGCAGGCGAAGCTGTTTATTAAGACGGGCTCCGCTTACACTTGGTATGACTCAGGAACGGTAAACATCAATTCATCGGGGGCATCTACGATTTCACTGAGCTTATCTGGAGTAGCCAATTTGGGTGATGTGCGTGAAGTAGGCGTTCAGTTCATTTCACCTACTAACTCAAGCGGATCAACTTCGGTTTATGTAGACAGTGTTGTGCTGCAATAACGAAATGGATAGGTACTCATAGGATAGGGGGAGGGCTGGATTCCAGCCCTTTTCCTTGTCTGAAATGATTATTTGCAGCATGCAGAGTAAATAAGTAGAAGGTTGGATGGAAGATGCATAATAAGCAGGCCATACGAAACCGTATCAGCAAGTGGCTCATACTATTGGGTATTATTATCGTTTTTTTAATTGGAGTGATTGTGATGAAGCAAGCAGATACAGAAACAACTAAAAATGAATGGATTGTTCCAACTGAATTGCCAGTGGAGACATTGGCTGCATCTGGGGAGAAACAAAGGATATTGGGAACTACACTTACGTTAGAGGCAGAGGATGGAGAACTGACTGGATTAACCAGCTCAGAGGATGACAGTGCATCAGGCGGTAAATTCGTGGAGGGCTTTGATACGAGCGGCGACAATCTGAGATTTCTGATGGATATTGAAGCTGAAGGCACTTATATGATTTTAATTCGGTATAAAACAGCAGGAGGAGATAAGCCGAATTTTATAGCATTAGATGGAGAACGGCTTGCTGAATATACATTTAAGGATACGGCTGTATGGAAGGATGCTTTGATCGGACAATATGATTTGAACGCAGGGAAGCATACTTTTGATATTTCAAATAGCTGGGGCTGGATTGCTATTGACTATATTCAATTAATTGGAGGCTCTGACGGCAATGTTACCCGTGTTGCACTCCATTTAGAAAGTGAAAGCACAGGTCCGTCTGATGCTGCGGTTACGGTATCGGCTCGTGCTGACCATTCTGCGGAATATCGTTTTTTTGCTCGTGAAAAAAAAGGAGATTGGATGCCGTTAAACGAGTTTAGCAGACATCATCAATATACCTTTCTTCCCCCTGCAGCAGGCGATTATGAGCTCAAGGTACTGGCTCGCGGATTAAATGCCAGAGCAGAAATGGAAGCAGAAGCAGTTATATCCTATAAGGCATTACCTACCTATATAGGCAAGCCCTTAGTGAATCCGATGTTCGGTGATCACATGGTTCTTCAAAGGGATAAGCAGGCAGCCATATGGGGCTGGGCAGAGCCGAATACGAAAATAACCGTCCAAATGAATGATCGTGCAATTTCTGGGTTAGCAGATGTCGATGGCTATTGGAAAATAGAATTGGGTGTTTTTTCAGCAGGAGGACCTCATCAAATAACGGTTAGCAGCAGCAGAGAGAGGATTGAGCTCGTTGATGTTTTGTTTGGTGATGTATGGCTAAGCTCGGGGCAATCCAATATGGAGTTTAAGCTGCCCGCTGTAATGAATGCGGCAGAGGAGATGAAACAAGCAAACCATCCCAACATTCGATTTATGAAAATACCGCAAGCAACAAGTCCTGTTCCGCTATACATGGTAGACAAGGGAAGCAAATGGCAGACGGTGACATCCGATTCAGCTGTGGATTTCAGCGCCGTAGCTTATTTTTTTGCCCGTAAAATAAACAAGGAAACCAATGTACCTATCGGTATTCTCTTCTCAGCTGTTGGCGGTACAAAAGCAGAATCATGGACAAGCTACCCTATGTTGCAAAGCAATCCAGACTTTACAGCAGCAGCTGATGAGATTAGAACAGGCGCAGTGATGATTGAGACAGCTAAATCACCGATCGCTCTTTTTAATGGAATGATTGCGCCCCTTACGCCTTATAAATTAAAAGGTGTGCTCTGGTATCAAGGTGAAAGCAATTGGGGAGAGCGTCGCTATAACAAGCTGCTGCCTGATCTGATGAAGGATTGGCGCCTTGCTTTTTCGGATGAAAGTCTGCCGTTTATAATTATTCAAATTTCAGCATTCGGCACCGTTCAAAGCGAAGCTAATCCGGCGCAAACAAATGAAGGACTGCCGGAAATACGCGAGGCTCAGCTGAAAACGGTACAGAATGATACACACGCATGCCTTGTTGTCACAACAGATGTAGGAGATAGCGCTGATATCCATCCAACGAATAAGCAGGATGTCGGCTGGCGCTCTGCATTGTGTGCTTTAGGCAAATTTGACAACTATACGATTGAATATTCTGGACCCATTTATACGTCGATGGCGAAGGAAGGTGCGGCCATTCGTCTTTCTTTCGAGCATGCAGATTCAGGCTTAATGGCGGGAGTAAAGGCTGGACTTGAACCTGTACAGGAGGAGAAATCAGGCGAGCTGATCGGTTTTGCAATTGCGGGGGAAGATAAGAAATATTATGCTGCTAATGCCAAAATAGATGGCAACTCGGTCATTGTATCATCGGATAAGGTTGCTGAACCAGTATCGGTAAGATATGGCTGGAGCGATTCACCGACGATTAATTTGTATAATAAAGCAGGACTTCCCGCATCGCCATTTCGAACGGATTTTTAAACGAAGCACTACTACGAAAAGAGGATGACCGCGATGGTCATCCTCTTTTTATGTTTAATTTCTGAAAATAATCTCAGCTTGGATAAGGGTCCTCTCGTAGCTCGTTGTTGCGTTGAGTATTCTCCAAAGCATCTGATCAACAGCACGTTTGCCGAGCAGCTCCTTATCTACATTAACAGTAGCCAAAAAAGGAATCTGAGGATGGGTATTGTCGAAGCCGGTGAAAACGAGCGTTTCTGGAATATACATGCCGATATTTTTTAATGTATCTAACGCAAAAGAGGCAAATATATCATTGGCGCAAACAAATACTTCAGGTAAACCATGCTCCTCAATAGCAGCTTTGAATGTATCGTGAAAGTTTTCAATTTCCGGTCCCATTAGGGAAGGAATTTGCTTTAGTTCAATATCATTGTCCTCGAGAGCTGAACGGAAACCAAGGAATCGTTCATAGAAGCTTTGCGCATCTCTAATATTCCCTAAAAATTGATAGTTTTTGTAGCCTTTTGTAATGACGGCATTCATTATTTCTCTCATGCTGGACAAGTTGTCTGTAAAAATCGAGTCGCAGTGAAAGTTTGGATCGTAATGATCGACCATTACGACAGGAATGCCGAGCCGTTTAATATCAAGCAACACAGAGGTAGAAATAGAGCCTACAGTAATAATGCCCATAATAGCTTCAGGGTTTAAAAGTGAGAACATGGAGTCGTTAGTAGGCTCAGTTAATGTAAGGATGTTAATGCCCTTTTGGTTCAGCCTTGTAGATATGCCGTTAAATATTGGACCCCAATATAAGGAATCAGTATTTTGATAACGAACATTTGGGAAAAGCACTAGAATGGTTCCGGACCAGCTTCGTGATTCTGTATCCATCAGTTCGCTTGAAACAGGAGGCGTCTGCGCGTCCTTAAAATAACCAAGCTGTCCTGCAGCTCTTAATATCACTTCTCTTGTTTGTGGACTAACCCCCGATTTCCCGGATAACCCTCGTGAGACTGCGAATTTTGACAACCCTGTGTAATCGGCAATTGATTGAATCGTTACCTTCCGGCGCATAAATTTCATCCTACCTTAATTAGTTAGTTTGCCAAGCCATCTATATGTAAAGAAGTCCATTATTATATGTGAAGAAATGCTAGTCATTATTTTACCGTATTGTTACTAACAATTAAACTTGTTTTTTTATTGCTAAAAAACATTAAACATTATTATTTTATTTAGAGTTTTATTTAGGAAGTTCATTCACCTCAATGCTTTATTATTGTCTTTTTGTTATTTTGTTATGTAGATAAATATAGCTGTTTTTTCAAGGGTATACAAGCAATAAAACGGAATTCAACTTATTTTTTTAGAAATATTAGTGCGTTTAGATAACAAATAAAAAACAATTGACCAGTTTTGTTTTTTATGTTATATTCGTTATGCAAAACGAAATAACAAATTACGGAAATCGAATAACGAAAAGGCGGTGAGGTTAGCTGTTGGGTTTTTCAAAGTTTAGGAATGAAAGCGCTTTTAAATGGGGATTTTTACTTTATACCAACTGATGAATGTAAAAATGGGAGGTTCGGTCATGAGAAAAATACAAGGTTTGTCCATTTTGGTGTTATGTTTCATGCTCATACTTACAGCTTGCAGCGGCGGGAACGGCGGAAATAAAGGAACGAATAACGCTCCAAAAGAAAGCGCTGTCACTGATCCGACTGCAGCACCTGAGGAATCCACAGCAACACCAGAACCTGTCGATATGGGTGGACGCGTTATTAAAGTAGCTGCATGGTGGGATTTGACACCAGCAGGTGCAACGGCTTCCGAGAAAGAGCGTCTCGCTAAAATTGAAGAAGTTGAAAAAAAATATAATGTGAAAATCGAATTCATAAACGTTCCTTTTGAAGAATACATGCCGAAGTTTACGGCTACTGTCCTGACAGGTGAGCCTTTCGCAGACATCGTTCAAATGGAATACAAAGCAGCATTGCCGGCTGTATTGAAAGGCCAGCTGCTTCCGATCAGCGAGTTTACAACTTCAGCTAATAACATCAACAACGATGCAAACTTGATGGCCAAAGCGCCTGCTATAGCTGGCGGCGAATATGCATTTGACAATCCAGGTTCAGGCGGTACAGCCATGCACTACAATCGCGATTTGTTCAAAAAACTTGGCCTTCCGGATCTTCAAGAGCTTTATACAGGCGGCCAATGGAACTGGGAGAAGTTTTTGGAAATTGCAAAGCTAGCAACGAAGGATACAGATAATGACGGAAAAATTGACGTTTATGGCTTCTCAGGCTGGTCCATTGATATTTTCCGCAACTTTACGGCTGCAAATGGCGGCAAAATCGTTGACGAAGGAGCAGGCGTTCAAGGCTTAACTGATCCAAAAACGATTGAAGCGGCAGAGTTTGTTAACCGTCTATACAACGTTGAGAACGTTATGAAAATTAAAACAGGCGACAGAATGAATTATGAAGAATTCAACACGTTTAAAGACGGCGATGTAGCGATGTTCCAAGCACCGGCGTGGAATATTGGTGAATTAACGTTCGATATCGGTGTTGTGCCAATTCCGAACGGGCCACAAGGAAGTCCAGAAGTTACTTATGCGAACCCTGGACAAGCGGCTAAATTTATTCCAAAAGGCGTAAAAGACGCACAATTGGTTTACCAAATTTACGAAGAAACATTTGATATTACTCAAACGGAAGAATTCCCAAGCCAAGAGTGGCTGGAAGGCCTCTACAATCACGAGGAAGATGTAGCTATGCAGCGTGATCATATTACGAACACAGGCCAAATCTTGCTGGATGATGCTTTCCCTGATTTCCCTACTGGGAAGTTCGTTACAGATATTATCGTAAATAATCAATCAGTGACTGCGACTGCTGAGAAGTATAAGCCGGAAGCAGAAGCGTCCATAGCCAAGCTTTCTAAGTAATTGAAGGCAGCGGTTTAATGTACAGGTCGGGGGACGTCTTTCATGACTTCCCCCGATTGTATGAGAACGAGGAAAATAAATGCTAGAAGATATATGGGCTTATATTTCACCATCAAACGTGAGCTTCCCCGCCTATGGACGGAGAAACCGTTTATGCATGTAAGGAGGACCTCTGGTGATAAGCAATTTGCGGCTAACCAATGTGGCAAAGAAGATAGTCCCTTTTGTTTTGGCAGTTTTAATGGTACTTCCGTCAGTGCCTAAGGTGCATGCAGTCGGCAGTTCGGATAATGCGCTGACGGAGGAGTCCGTTCAATCCGGATCGACGAAGATCTCTGCTTATAATGAACAAAAATATCATGAATATGTCTCGCAATATGAGGCGGCTGCCCGTCCAGAGCGGGAAATCGTATTAGAAGCAATCAATTACAGCCATGTAGAGGGTGCTGAGTTCGAGAAGCTTAACAACTACGAGGGCATGGACGGATCTTCCTTGTTAACAGGTGAATCGGGCAAAGTGGAATGGTCATTTGATGTGACTGATGCGGGTCTTTATAATCTTTCTTTGCTCTATTATCCCATTGAAGGAAAAAGCTCAGCGATTGAACGGGATTTATTCATTGACGGAAAACGTCCGTTCAGAGAAGCTGCTTTCCTGCAGTTTGACCGTGTTTGGGATAATCAAGCAGCTCAAGTTGTTCAGGACAATCAAGGCAATGATCTCAGACCAAAGCAAGTGGAGAAGCCGAGATGGAGCGAGAAAACATTTCAAGATTCCGATGGTTACGAGAATGAACCTTTCTTATTTTATTTTTCGCAGGGCAAACATACGATTACGCTTGAATCTACACGGGAACCGATGGTCGTTAAACAATTGAAACTATTTCAACAGCCTGCTCCACTAACCTATGAACAGTTGCTTAAGCAGTATGAAGCAGATGGTATGAAGGAGACGAGCGGCCAATTGATTACGATTGAAGGCGAGGCTTCCACAGCAAAGTCTTCACCAACCTTGTATCCGCTAAGCGAGCGTTCAAGTGCTGCAGTATATCCTTACAGCTCTTCAAAAATAAAAATAAATACGATTGGCGGCTTGAATTGGCGTCTTCCTGGTCAATGGATGGAATGGGAAATTGATGTCCCTGAAACGGGGCTTTACCAAATTGCCTTTAAAACGCAGCAAAACTTCGTTAGAGGCATTTATTCAACTCGTACATTAACCATTGACGGTGAAATTCCTTTTAAGGAAATGGAAAAGGTTGCGTTTCGTTATAAGAGCTCCTATCGGCTTGATGTGATGGGTGGAAAGTCTCCTTATTTATACCGCCTGGAAAAAGGAAAGCATACACTCAGGCTTGAGGTAAGTTTAGGCGAGTTTGCCCCGCTCATTCGTGAGGTTGAAAGCAGTCTTTATAATTTGAATGAAATGTATCGCAAAATATTGATGATTACGGGAACAAAGCCCGATGAATACCGTGATTATCAGATTGAGAAAAAAGTTCCCAACATACTTAACGTTTTTGAAGAAGAAAGTGAACGTCTTAAAACCATTGCCTCACAGCTCGTCAAATTATCAGGACAATCCAGTGACCAAGAGGCTCTTCTAAAGACGATGTCACTGCAATTGGATGAGATGGTTGAGAAGCCGGATACCATTCCGAGAAGGCTTGGAGCCTACAAGACAAACACAGGGGGACTAGGAACTTGGGTTCAGCAAGCAAGGCAGCAGCCGCTTGAGATCGATGCGCTGTATGTCGCTTCACCAGATAAGAAATTCCCTAAAAAAGGGATGGGTTTCGCTGCGAATCTTAAGCATCAATCTGCAACTTTTATTTCTTCTTTCTTTACGGATTACAATCAGATCGGAAATATTTCTGAGGACGCCGACCAAAGGTCGATTACCGTATGGATCGGAAGCGGACGGGATCAAGCCAACACGATGAAGGCGATGATTGACGAAACCTTTACATCCGTTACCGGCATTAATGTCAACTTGAAGCTGGTAAACATGGGAACACTGCTGCCTGCAACGCTGGCGGGCCAAGGTCCCGACATCGCCATGCAGATTGAAAATGATTTGCCTGTTAACTTTGCGATGCGCAACGCTTCAACTGATTTGACACAGTTTGCTGATTTCGAAGAGGTGAGGGAACGTTTCCGTCCAAGCGCAGTTGTTCCATACAGCTATGATGGCGGGGTTTATGCGTTGCCGGAAACACAAACGTTCAACATGCTCTTTTACCGTAAGGATGTGCTTGATCAGCTGGGTCTGGAAATTCCGCAAACTTGGGATGAAGTTTCTAATTTACTAGCCGTTCTAAGTAAAAATCATATGCAATTCGGTTTGCCCGTTGTGGCACAAGCTGCTGTTCAAGGGCAAAACATACCGCCAAACTCGATGTATGCGGCACTATTATTTCAGAATGGTGGACAGCTATACCGCAATGATGGCAAAGAATCCGATCTGGATTCACGCATCGGCATCGAAACATTTAAGCAATGGACGGAGTTTTATACCGACTATAAATTAGAACGGGAATATGATTTCTCCAATCGCTTCCGTACGGGGCAGATGCCAATCGGCATTGCAGATTATACAACCTATAACCAGCTTTCTGTATTTGCGCCAGAAATTCGCGGCATGTGGGGCTTCGCTCCTGTTCCGGGAACCATCCAGAAGGATGGCTCCATTAATCGTGAGGTGCCAAGCGGAGGCAGCGCTGTCGTAATGATGAAGAAGGCGAAGGACAAGGAAGCATCATGGGAGTTCATGAAATGGTGGACCAGCGAAGCGACACAAACGGTGTTTGGTCGTGAAATGGAAGGTTTGATGGGCGCAGCAGCCCGTTATCCGACTGCCAATATCAAGGCACTCGACAGCTTGCCATGGCCGGTTGCCGATTACGAAAACTTGAAGGCGCAATTTGAATGGGTACAAGGGGTGCCGGAAGTGCCAGGCGGATATTTCACAGGCCGACATTTGTTTAATGCTTTCTATAAGACGGTTGTTGGTCAAGTGCAGGCGCGCGAATCGATTATGGACTATGTCCAATATATGCAGGATGAAATTACGACGAAACGAAAAGAGTTCGGGTTGCCGCAATAATGGAGGGAGGGTCAAGCGTGCAAAATTGGTGGAACCTGAAGCTGCGGGAAGTGAAAGCAAACAAACACTCCTACATATTGCTGGCGCCTTACATGGTTTTGTTCGCCGTGTTTACAGTACTGCCGGTTTTGGTTTCGGTGGTGCTTAGCTTTACGTACTTCAATATGCTGGAGTTTCCAAAGTTTGTCGGCTGGCAGAATTATACGCGCTTATTTCTAGATGATGATGTTTTCCTCATTGCCGTAAAGAACACGCTGTTGTTCGCTGTAATAACGGGACCAATTAGTTATATCGCATGTTTTGTTTTTGCATGGATTATTAATGAGCTGTCTCCAAAGCTGAGAGCGATAATGACTCTCGTATTTTATGCGCCATCGATATCCGGAAACGTGTATTTTATATGGCTGATGATTTTCTCTGGCGATCGTTATGGAATCGCCAACGGTTTTTTATTGAAGCTGGGCATCATCTTGGAGCCGCTTCAATGGTTGAAAAAAGAGGAATACATTTTGCCGATCATCATTCTTGTTCAGCTTTGGCTTAGTCTTGGAACGGGTTTTCTTGCTTTTATTGCAGGTTTGCAAACCGTTGACCGAACATTATATGAGGCTGGCGCAGTCGATGGCGTGAAGAATCGCTGGCAGGAGCTTTGGTTCATTACATTGCCTTCGATGCGGCCGCAGCTGATGTTCGGGGCAGTCATTCAGATTACGACGGCATTTGCAGTGGCTGATGTTTCGATCGCTCTCGCAGGATTCCCTAGCGTCAACTATGCAGCTGAGACGATAGTTACTCACTTAATCGATTTCGGTACTACCCGTTTTGAGATGGGTTACGCTTCTGCCATTGCTTCTGTGTTATTCATGATTATGGTGGGATCGAATCTCATCGTTCAAAAACTTCTTCGCAGGGTAGGTGAATAAGTTCATGAACTTCTCCTTTCGAATCCCGAGGAAACGGGTAAATCGATCGTTTTGGGGCAGCTTCTCGCTTTTTGTTTTGCTTACGGCGTTCGGTGCGTTCATGATCGTGCCGCTAATCTATGCGATCAATAATGCCTTTAAACCGTTGGATGAAATATTTATGTTTCCTCCGACATTATTTGTTCGAAACCCGACCATGAACAACTTTATCGATTTATTCGCATTGTTAGGCAATTCATGGGTTCCTTTTTCAAGATATATTTTCAACACGGTTTTCATTACCGGCATGGGAATCATTGGACATGTACTGTTAGCGTCGGCAGCTGCTTATCCGCTAGCCAAGCATAAGTTTCCAGGTAAAAGCTTCATGTTCAGCATTGTCGTTTTATCCTTGATGTTTACGCCAGCCGTAACAGCTATTCCAAACTATATGATCATGTCATGGTTAGGCTTGATCGACACGTATTGGGCAGTCATCATTCCAGCTTTTGCTTATTCGCTTGGTCTCTATCTAATGAAGCAATTTATGGAGCAAATTCCTGATGTGCTGTTAGAGGCGGCAAAAATTGATGGAGCAAGCGAATATCGAATTTTCTGGACCATCGTAATGCCCAATGTAAAACCGGCATGGCTAACGCTAATTATTTTGCTTTTCCAAATTCTTTGGGGCAGCGATGGGAATGGCTTCATTTACAGCGAACAGCTTAAATCGCTGCATTTTGCAGCGAATCAAGTTGTGGCAGGCGGTATTGCTCGCGCAGGAGCAGCGGCAGCAGTAGCACTCATTCTGATGAGCGTTCCGATTACGCTGTTCGTTTTCTCGCAAAGCCGAATTATTGAAACGATGGCGACTTCTGGAATGAAAGATTAAAAGGGGGGAATGCACTTGTCAGCGAAAAAATGGTTTCTCGTCATCGCGGCGGCTTCCCTATTGTTTATTACCGCAGCGCCTGCACCGGCGGCTGCAGCGTCGACGCCATATGAGAGCTACAACTATAACTATTGGGAAGAAGCAGTTCCAGCACCGGCGGCTTATGTACCCAAACTCTCCATATCCGGAGCTGATATCGGCATCGGTGACTTTTTAGAGCCAAAGGATATGGTCGTGTCTGCAAGCGGGCTAATATACATTGTGGACAGCGGCAATGGCCGAATCGTTATTTTAGATGATCAGTGGAAAGTGAAAAACATCATTAACGAGTACGAAAAGGACGGAGAAAAGATCGGGTTTAAAAATCCGTCGGGATTATTCGTTGATGAGGAGGAGCAGCTTTATGTTGCGGATACGGACAACGGGCGAGTTGTCGTGTTATCGAGCGACGGTGAATTGCTTCGAACAATCGAGCAGCCCAAATCTGATGTTTTGGCAAGTGATTTTAAATTTATTCCGTTAAAGGTAACGGTAGATAAAGCCAAACGGGTTTATGTCGTAGCGCAAGGCATCTACGAAGGCATCATGCAGTTTGATGAGAAAGGCCAGTTTATCGGATATGTAGGGACAAACAAAGTGCAGCGGGACTATACGGAAGTCATATGGCGCTTGCTTTCAACCAAAGCACAGAAAGCGCAAATGGTGCTGTTTATTCCAACCGAGTTTTCGAATATCGATATCGATGCCAAAGGATTTGTATATGCAACGAACATCGATCCTGACTCCAAGGAACCAGTAAAAAGACTTAATCCATCAGGTGAGGATGTGCTGAAGCGCTTCGGATACTTCGATGTGTTAGGGGATATTTTGTTCAGGCGCGCTGTGGGTCCTTCCAAGCTGATTGATGTGAAGGTACTCGAAAACGGAATGTACAGCGTGCTCGACGGAAATCAAGGCAAAGTATTTACCTACAATGATGAAGGCGATTTGCTCTATGTGTATGGCGGTAAGGGGAATCAGATCGGTACGTTTAAAATACCGGTTGCCGTCGAGCATTTGGGTGAAAAACAACTAGTGCTTGATCGTGGGAAAAGCAATATCGTCGTATTTGAGCCAACGAAGTTTGGTGCCAGCGTAAACGAGGCTGTGAAGCTGCATTACACCGGTGAGGATAAGCTGGCGGTACCGGTTTGGCAAGAAGTGCTTCGGTTAAACAGCAACTACGATATTGCGTATATAGGCATTGGCAAATCGTTGCTGATGGAGCGGAAGAACGGGGAAGCACTTGAGTATTTTAAGCTGGGCATGGACCGCGATAGTTATTCCGTAGCTTACAAAAGGTACCGCAGGGAAGTAATGAAGGAACATTCAGGAACCTTTCTAACAATGCTGATCGTCCTAGCAGCTGCATGGCTTGCGTTCAAGCTGGTAAGCTCTCGTATGAAAAAGAGGAAGCTTACGATGTCAGACTTTGCATCGCAAACCGCTAAGGAGGGCAGATCGCTATGAAACAGGATTTCATCAAGTTTCCGCTGCATTTAATCGTTCATCCTTTTGACGGCTTCTGGGATATGAAGTATGACGGCAAAGGAAAAGTAAAGGTCGCATTAGCTATTTTGCTGCTTGTCATCGTTTCTGTTATTTTACAAAATCAGTTTGCAGGTTTTCTGGTGAACTATAATGATCCACGTCATTTGAACAGCCTGACTCAGCTCGTTACGATTGTATTTCCTTTCTTCCTTTGGTGTATATCCAATTGGGCGATTACAACCTTAATGGATGGCGAAGGTAAATTCAAAGAAATTGTTATGGCGACAGGTTATGCGCTTGTTCCTATGGTCATTCTTTATGTTCCCATGACCATTGCGAGCCGGTTTATGGTACAGGAAGAAACAGCTTTTTATTATTTAGTCATGTCTATATCCACCATTTGGTTTCTAGCGCTTCTATTTGTCGGTACGATGACGGTGCATCAATATACGGCGTTTAAAACGATTATTACGATGCTGCTGACGGTAATCGTAATGGGCATTATCGTATTTCTTGGGACGCTCGTGCTGAGTATGATGCAGCAAATTATCGATTTTATTATCAATATTTATCGTGAAATCATTTTCCGTACGTAAAGGAGGCCGCACCCGTGAAAAATCGTAAAAAGCTGGTTGCGGTGCTGGCCTGTACCGCAGCAATTTGTATCTTGGTCTGCTCCGTATTGCTATTCACCAGTCGTGGAGCTAAAGCCGTTAAAGCAGCCGCTTATATGAAAATGACAACTGAGCTGGAAGCTGGAGCCGCAATTAAGGCAATGCCTGATTCTTCAAAAGGTGTGCCAGGCATGCAGCTTGTAGCGGACAATTCCGAATTATCGTTATACTACAGCGCCGAAACGACAGAGGTCGCTGTGAGGGATAAACGGCAAGGCCAAATCTGGTACAGCAATCCGCCCAATCGGAGTGAGGATGCTATCGCATCGGGCTTCGAGAAGGAAATATTGTCTTCTCAGTTGACGGTACTGTTCCGGGATTCAATCGGTACGCTGGATACATTCACCAACTTCACGGAAAGTATCGCAAATAAGCAGTTTACAGCTGAGAGCATTGAGAACGGCATTCGTATCACTTATACGATTGGCGATACGTCTATCGGCGTGGATGCCTTGCCAAGGTATATAAGCAAAGTGCGATTGGAAGAGAAGGTGCTCTCCAAGCTGGATGCGCCAACGGCCAAATATGTGGGATTGCGCTATTATCCGAAAGCGGACAATAAGGAAGTATTAGAGAGACTAGATGCGCAGGTTTCCAAGCCGCTTGTATTGAGCAAAATGACGGCGGCATTCGTCAAGGCTGGTTATTCCGATGAGGATCTTGCTTTCGACAATGAGGAAAATGGCGTTGCAGGCGGCGGCGAATCGAGCAAACCAAACTTCGTTATTCCTTTGGAATACCGCATTGATGGCGGTTCACTGGTTGCATCCGTTCCAGTCAATCAGGTCAAAGAAAGCGGAGGCTATCAAATTCGCAGCATCGAGATGCTTAATTTCTTTGGCGCTGCAGATAAGGAAAACGAAGGATATATGTTCGTGCCGGATGGAACCGGAAGCTTGATCCATCTAAACAACGGCAAGGTAAAGGAAGAGCAATACGTACAAAGAGTATATGGCCTTGATCCGAACGATAACAGCTACCGCCGCGGTCAAGTAAGCGAGAGTGCTAGAATGCCGGTATTTGGGATGAAGGCTGGAAGCGCAGCATGGTTTGCGGTGATTGAAGAAGGTGATGCTGTTGCCAGCATCGCTGCTGATATCAGCGGTAAAAAAAATTCCTACAATTATATTCACAGCAGCTACTCATTGCGTGGAGAGGATGAGCTTGAGCTTTACACAGGCTCAAAGATTCAAGAAATCCAGCTGTTGAGTGAAGAGATTTATAAAGGCGACATTCAAATTCGATACAGCTTTCTCTCTGGCGATAAGGCGAGCTATTCAGGAATGGCGGAGCTTTATCGTGACAGGCTTGTAGCTGAAAACAAGCTTCAGCCATTAAAAGATGATGAAAAGCTTCCATTTTATTTGGATATTCTAGGAACGGTCGACAAGCGGAAATCATTCCTTGGTGTACCGTACAGCTCCGTCGTTTCCATGACATCCTTTGAGCAAGCCTCACAAATGGCTGGACAACTGAAGTCGGATGGGATTGATCGATTGCTCATGCGTTACACGGGCTGGTTCGGCAACGGCGTCAATCATCAGACACCAGTAAAGCTGAAAGTGGACAGCGAGCTCGGAAGCAAGTCTAGCTTCATTAAGCTAGCGAATCAGCTGGAGCAATCCGGCGGGATGTTGTTCCCAGATGTAGCCTTTCAGCAAATTTATCATGATGATGGAGGTTTTGTTCCATCCTCTGATGCATCGCGGTTCGTTACACGGGAGGAAGCAGAGCTTTATCCTTATAACCGAGCGCTTAATCGAATGGATATGCTATTAGGCTCGTATTATTTGTTGTCACCGGCAAAGCTTCCCTACTTCGTTGATACGTTTATGAAGAAGTATGATTCGCTTGGCATGAGGGGAATATCGCTGCGGGACCTTGGCAGCGTGCTGAGCTCGGACTTCCGTACGAGCAGAGTCATTCAACGCGAAACGGCTAAAAAAATCGTTGAGGATGAGCTGAGCAAGGTGGATGAGCGCGTCGATCAAACGATGCTTACGGGCGGAAATGCTTATGTATGGCCATTCGCAGATCATCTTATAAATGTGCCAACGTCATCCAGCGGCTTCGTGCTAACGGATGAGGAAGTTCCATTTTATCAAATGGTTATTCATGGATATGTCGATTATGCCGGCGGTGCGATTAACTTAGAGGATGAGCAGGATATTCAGCAGCAGCTGCTTCGTTCGGTAGAGCTTGGCTCAGCGCCGCATTTTTCATGGAGCTATGAACCATCGTCTAAACTGAAATTCACTCATTTTGACAAGCTGTTCTCTACCCATTACAAAGACTGGTATGATCAAGCGCTGTCGATGTATAAGGAAGCAAACGATGTGCTCTCCGGTGTGAGAAACGCTCAAATGGTGAAGCATATTCGCCATCAAGACGGTGTCGTAGAGATGCAATACAGCAATGGGAAATCAATTATTGTCAATTACACAGATAAGCAAGTCAGCATTATCGGAAACAAAGTTGAAGCTCAAAACTATTGGGTAGGAGGTGAGCGTTAATGAATGGATATAAGTTAGCTTTGCGCCACAAGCGCTCACTTCTTGGCGTAGCATTTATTTTCCCATGGCTGCTGGGCTTCATATTTATGTTTGCGACCCCGCTTATCCAATCCATTAAATTCAGCTTCAGCAAGCTAACGGTGGAACCGACTGGGTTTATTTTGGAATCGGTTGGCTGGGCGAATTTTAAAGAAGCGTTGTTCGTGGATGCTACCTTCAATCGGATTTTGACCCAATCCGTTTCTGAAATGGTTTTGAATGTACCGATGATATTATTTTTCAGCCTTTTCTCTGCTACGCTGCTTAATCAGAAGTTTCGTGGCAGAATACTCGCGAGAGCGATATTTTTCCTGCCTGTCATACTCGCTTCCAATGCGATTTCAGCTGCAGAAACAGCGGGGCTTATTAATCTAGTAGGCGATTCATCGGTCGTAAGTGAAATGGGTGAAGCTTCTTCCACCTATAATATTATGTCAATGGTCATGATACTTAGTGAAATAGGATTGCCGCTATCGTTCGTAGACTACATCGTTCAGGCGATTACTAGAATCTATGAGATTATTACAAGCTCTGGCGTGCAAATTCTTATTTTTCTAGCTGCTTTGCAGTCCGTTCCAGGTGCCATGTATGAGGTGGCTAAGATGGAAGGCGCTACAGCCTATGAATCGTTCTGGAAAATCACATTTCCATTAGTTAGCCCGCTCATTTTGACCAATGTCATCTATACGATTATTGATTCATTCTCGGGCAGCGCAGTTACGGATATGATTTTCTCGACGGCATTCACCACGCAAAACTTTGGGCTAAGCGCAGCGATGTCTTGGGTTTACACGTTGATTATAAGCGTTGTTTTGGTCATTATCGGAGTGCTGCTATCGAGAAAAGTACATTACAACTGAGTGATTAACAAAGGAGGAAGCTGCATATGGAGGCTTCACAGGCTGTTCGCAACGAGGACAATAAATATCGGCTGCAGAAAATGAAAAATAAGACGATCGATACGTTGTACGCCATTTTTCGTTACGCGCTTGTTATTGGCATCTCGTACATCATCATTTATCCGCTGCTTATGAAGTTTTCTGTTGCTTTCAAAGACAAAGTCGATATTTACAATCCGACGATTTATATGGTGCCTGTCCACTTTACGCTCGACAACATCAAAATGGCGATGGATATTTTACACTACTTTCCTCTCCTAGGGAATACGCTTGTCTTTGTTATTGTGACTACGCTACTAACGACAGCTTCCTGCGCGCTTGCTGGGTACGGCTTCGCCCGTTTTAACTTCCCAGGCAGCAATGTGCTGTTCGCTCTGGTCATATTAACGATTCTAGTTCCGACAAGCACGTTGATGGTTCCGATGTATCTTCATTTTAGAAGCTTTGACATACTCGGAGTCATTCATCTCGTAACGGGTAAGGAAGGCGTTAATCTGCTCAATACGTATTGGCCTTCTATTATAACGTCTGCGACGGCAATCGGATTAAAAGCGGGCCTGTTCATTTATATTTTCCGCCAGTTTTTTAAAGGAATGCCTAAAGAGATAGAGGAAGCAGCATTGATTGATGGTGCTGGCGGAGTGAAAACATTTTTGAAAATCATGCTGCCGAACGCCATTCCGCCAATCATTACTGTTGTGCTGTTCTGCTTTGTTTGGCAGTATAACGATACCTTTTTCACTTCGCTGTTCATGAGTGAATCCGCACTTATGCCGATTAAGATTTCGACATTGTCAGCTCAAGCCAATGCGTTGCTTCCAGGTTTGCTGGGGGTAGCGGCCGGAGGCGGTAACGTTAAGGCTGATCCGAACCATGTGGCAATGATTATTGATACGGGTATTTTGCTTGCTATCATACCGCTAATCATTTTGTACTTAGTCGTTCAGCGTTATTTCGTTGAAAGTGTGGAGCGGAGCGGTATTATCGGGTAGCAGGCAGTAGGTTAAGTAAGGATATACAAAAAGAAATGTCAAAGAAGGAGAGAAACCATAAATGTTGAATGTGAAGCAGCAATCCCGTTTCATAGTGGAACCTAAGCTCATAAACCCGAATGCAGACGATCAGGCGAAAAGGCTGATGACCTATTTATGCGACATTTATGGAACTCGCATATTGACCGGTCAGCAAATCGGTGTAGTATCAACACCTGAGCTTGAAATATTGCATGAAGTGACTGGGAAATACCCAGCTGTTTATGGCTTTGATTTCATGAATTATTCACCCTCGCGCACAGAGCGCGGGGCCACATGCTCCGATACGGATATTGCGATTGATTGGTGGCAAAGCGGCGGCATCGTAACTTTTTGCTGGCATTGGAATGCGCCTAAGGATTTAATTGATTTGGCCCCTGACCGAACGTGGGGCAGCGGCTTCTATACAAAAGCAACGACGTTTGATGTGCAGAAGGCGTTGAGTGATCAAGAGTCAGAGGATTATAAGCTGCTGATCAGAGATATTGATGCGATTTCCTCCGAGCTGAAACGGCTGCAGGATGCAGGGGTGCCTGTATTATGGAGACCACTGCACGAGGCTTCGGGAGGCTGGTTCTGGTGGGGCAGCAAAGGGGCTGAGCCCTGCGTTCAATTGTGGAAGCTGATGTATGACCGAATGACGAACGTGCATAAGTTGAACCATTTGATTTGGGTATGGAATGGACAGCATGCGGATTGGTATCCGGGCGATGAGTACGTCGATATTATTGGAGAAGATATTTATCCTCCTGAGCAAAATTACGAGTCGCAGCTTGATCGTTTCGAGAAGGCACTCGCTTACACAAGCATGAACAAAATTATAGCTTTGTCTGAAAATGGACCGATCCCTGATCCTGATCTTATGCTTCAGGATCGTGCACTATGGGCATGGAATTGCACGTGGTATGGCAATTTTGTCTACAATACTGTGGATGGACACCGTGTATATGCCGAGAAGTTTACAGATAGGGAACAGCTTATCAAATTTTATAATCACCCTTTCTCGTTAACGAAAGATGAGCTGCCTGATTTGAAAAATTATCAGCTGCGAGAATAGCGGGTGGATGACATTCATCGCAAGGAATAATACTTGTGCAAGGAGCACGCCATTTATGACTTTGTCGATTTGGAATCACCGAAGCAATCTGCATCGAACGCGGCGCGGAATCCAAGAGGGACGCTTGACGGTGGGTTTTATTGGAGGCTCGATTACCGATGCAAGGCCGCGTCATAACTGGCCGGAGCCAGTCATTGCCTGGTTCACGGAGCAATACCCGGAACTGCGTATCACGGTTGAAAATGCAGCGATCGGAGCAACGGGCAGCGATTTAGCTGCATTCCGCGCCAAACGCGATTTAATCGATACGAATTGCGATTTGGTTTTTATTGAATATGTAGTTAATGATGAGGGCGAGCCAACCTTGAAGCGCAATCGCTCGCGCGAAGGATTAATAAGGCAATTGCTCGCTGATGGCCAGCGCGATATCGTCATCGTATACACGTATTCGCAAAATATGTACAGCGCCATTACACAGGGCTTGGTACCGGATACGATTAATGAATTTGAGCGGATAGCAGAGCATTATGAGCTAAGCTCGGTATGGATGGGATTGTATGCATTTGAGGAAGTCAAGAAAGGCAAGCTGCGCTTTGAAGAATGGCTGCCAGATGGTCTTCATCCGACAAGCAGAGGAAGCTTGAGCTATGGGCAAAGTGTAATTACGTATCTTCAAAAGGAATTATCGTACGCGGATCACGCGGTGGAGGCTGATCAGGTTTCATACTTGATACCAAAGCCGCTGGATACACAATGCTGGGATGATGTATTCGACTTATCTTTTCATCACATTCATACGAGAGGTTCTTGGGCCATAAGGAGATGGCCTCACCTGGAGTGGATCGATCAAGTGCTCGAGACATCGGCCATTGGAGCAGAGTTGTCCTTCTCCTTCGAGGGAAGAGGACTCGTTCTTGGCTTTGACTTCGGGAGAAGCTCAGCTGAGTTTCGATACCGAATAGATGATGGGGAGTGGCAAGTGATGGAGCGGGAGAGGCCATCATGGGTCCAGGATGATGGGTGGTATCGCTTAAGCTGTTTCGGAGATGATTGGGTGAGCGGCCGTCACCGCTTCGAGCTTGAAGTCATTCATGGCAATCGACCAGAATGCACAGGCACTAATTTCCGTCTCGCGAAAGTGGGGATTATCAGATGACCGCCCTTAGGAGCAGGCGAGTTGTCATTAGTGCGTTGGCTGTCAGCTTAGCGCTTCTAGGCGCCGCTTTAGTCGTTATATTGGCTGTTCTGCCAAGCTCAAACAAGGAAGAACCATTTTTGAAATACGAAGCGGAGTCCGGGCTGCTTCAAGGTACTATGGTTTCTCAAGAAGCGGAGGGCTTCTCTGGCTCAGGCTTCGTTACTGATTTTACGGATGAGCAGGACCAGTTATCGTTTGAGGTTGTTGCTCCAAAGGCAATATTATACAATGTATGGGTCAGCTACCGGGCGCCAAATGGCAATAAAGTAGCTGGCATTTCATTGAATAATGAGCCCCACGGCGATTTGGTTTTACAGCCAAATGATCAATTTACGGAGCTCAAGGCAGGGAAGCTTCTTTTACAAGAGGGCACGAATACGATTAGCCTGACTCGAGGCTGGGGTTATTACGATATCGACTATATTAAGCTGCAAAAGACGAAGCCTGAAACGAAACATCAGGTTTCTGGTGAATTAGTGAATGGGAATGCTTCTGCAGAAGCCAAAAAACTAATGAATTATTTGGTGGAAAACTATGGCGAGTCGATGTTGTCGGGTCAAACCGGACTGGATAATGTTTCTTGGATTGAGAAGATTACCGGTAAAGAACCAGCGATGGTCGGGTTTGATTTAATCGATTATTCCAAAACAAGAGCAGAGCACGGAGCTATCTCGTATGAAGTGGAAAAAGCAATTGGCTGGCATAAGCAAGGCGGCATTACAACCTTCTTATGGCATTGGAACGCTCCCACCGGCATAATTGACGAGCCGGGAAAAGAATGGTGGCGGGGGTTTTATGCTGATTCGGTAACCTTTGATTTGGAGAAAGCTTTGAGTGACACTGAATCGGAGGAGTACAAGCTGCTGCTAGCTGATATCGATACGATTGCCGTGCAGCTTCAAAGATTAAAGGATGCCCATGTGCCCGTGTTATTTAGACCGCTTCATGAAGCGGAAGGCGGGTGGTTCTGGTGGGGAGCAAAGGGTCCTGAACCGGCAAAGCAGCTTTACCGAATCGTATACGATCGACTGGTCAATAAGCATGAATTAAACAATCTCATATGGATCTGGAATTCGGTCCAGCCCGAATGGTATCCAGGAGATGACGTAGTGGATATCGTTAGTGTAGATAGTTATCCAGCCCCTGGAGATCATTCTCCCGCCATTAATTATTTTGATAATCTCGTCGCTCTAGTAAGCAATAAAAAACTTGTTGCAATGACCGAAAATGGTTCCATTCCTGATCCGGACTTAATGAAAGCGTATGGTGCGAATTGGAGCTGGTTTGTCACCTGGGAAGGCGATTATTTAAACGATGGAAAACATAACAGCCAAGAGATTTTGAAAAAAATCTACAATCATTCAAATGTGACGACACTGGATGAACTTCCAGACTTGTTTAGCATGAAAAAAGCTGTAGATAAAGAAGAATGACAAGCGATAGGAAGACACATATTCTTAGGAGGACAAAATGAGAGAAACACAACTAGTGCTAAGTAATTGGAAATTCAAAGCTTGTCAGGAGCAAGAATGGATGGAAGCCATCGTGCCTGGCTGCGTTCATACGGATTTGCTGCGCAATGGCATCATCAAAGATCCTTTCTATAAAACAAATGAACATGATTTGCAATGGATTGACAAAATAGATTGGGAATACGAGACTCATTTCGACGTAAATGATCAATTGTTTAATGCTTCAACTATTGAACTCGTATTCGATGGGTTAGATACGTATGCAGACGTTTATGTAAATGGCCATCATGTATTGTCAGCAGACAATATGTTCAGAACATGGAAAGCAAATGTAGCGTCTATGGTGAATGCCAAAGATAATGTATTGTTGATTAAATTCCGCTCCCCTGTGCAAGAGGATTTGCCGAAGATCGAGAAGCTTGGCTATAATCTACCAGCTAGTAATGATCAATCAGAGCTTGGCGGACTGGGTGCTCAGAAGATAAGTATTTTTGCAAGAAAAGCGCCTTATCATTATGGCTGGGACTGGGGTCCACGATTCGTTACGAGCGGTATTTGGCGTGAAGCTAGACTAGAGGGCTGGTCCGACAGTAAAATTACGGATGTATATGTGAAGCAGGATCAGGTAAATGCTTCGAAAGCTAGCTTAACGGTAGATGTGGAAATTGAGTCGGAGCATGAATGGAACGGCTTGGTGAAGTTAAGTGCTGGGGGACAAACTTGGGAGCAGGCTGCGCACTTAAAGCAAGGGATCAATGTGATTCAACTGCCTGTTGATATCGAGAATCCGAAGCTTTGGTGGAGCAGAGGACTTGGCGATGCTCATTTATATACATTTACAGCAGAGCTTTGCAAGGATGAAGAGTTGATAGCTGCAAAGTCCGTTCGTACTGGTCTTCGCTCCATTCGATTGGTGCGAGACAAGGATGAGGTAGGAGCCTCGTTTTATTTTGAGCTTAACGGCGTTCCTGTGTTTGCGAAAGGTGCAAACCATATCCCTAATGACAGCTTCATTACAGAAGTAACAGATGATCGATATAGACATGAAATTGTTTCTGCTGCGGAATCGAATATGAACATGCTTCGTGTATGGGGCGGCGGTATATATGAACAGTCGGTGTTCTATGAGCTTTGTGATGAGTACGGCATCTTGGTGTGGCAGGACTTTATGTTCGCATGCAGCATGTATCCTGGCGATGAGGCCTTTCTAGAAAATGTTCGCTTGGAAGCAGAAGAGAATGTGAAGCGGCTGCGCAATCATCCTTCCATCGTGCTGTGGTGCGGCAATAACGAGATTGATTCAGCTTGGGCGCAATTTGATGAGAAGGGCGGCTGGGGCTGGAAAAAAGAATATACATCGGAGCAGCGCGCTGTCATTTGGGCGGACTACGAGGCGGTTTTCCATGACATTTTACCTGATGCGGTTGAAGCCTATGCGCCAGGAACACAATATTGGCCATCCTCACCGCTTATATCGCTGTCGGGGGACATTAACCAGCATGCGCATCCGCTATCTACAGAGGGAGATGTTCATTACTGGGGAGTATGGCACGCAGTTGAGCCATTTGAGAACTACAACCTGAAAATCGGCCGTTTTATGAGTGAATACGGCTTCCAGTCATTCCCTGAGTATGATACGGTGATGAAATTCGCAACGGAGCAGGATTTGGCTCTGGATTCTAAGGTAATGCGCGCGCATCAGAAGAATGGCGACGGCAATCGTCTCATTAAAGAATACATGGATATTTATATGAGCGAGCCTAAGGACTTCCCTGCTTTCCTCTATATGAGTCAGGTGCTGCAAGCAGAAGCGATGAAGATGGCGATTGAGGCGCATCGTCGCAGCATGCCATATTGCATGGGAACGTTATACTGGCAAATGAATGATTGCTGGCCAGTAGCTTCTTGGGCAGGCATGGATTATTACGGAAAATGGAAAGCTATGCAGTATTATGCGAAAAGAAGCTTCGCCGACACAATGCTGTCCTTTGACAAGACAGATGACGGCATTATCAATATTCATGCGGTAACGGATTTGCTGGAAACGTTGAACGGCGAGCTCAGATTAACGCTATACGACTTTGCAGGCGTGTTAATTAAGCAGGAAACGACTCAAGTGTCCATAGCAGGAAATAGTGCAGCAATTGTAAGCTCGATAAACGAGCTGGAATGGCTGACAGGCTGCGAAGCAAAGCGTGTTGTATTGTATGCAGAGCTGACCCAAGGCGGTAAGCTGATAGACAGCAAGGAACATTATTTCGTAAAAGCGAAAGAACAGAAGCTTGCTTCAGCGGTTATTCGAATTTCAGAGGTTCAAGGCAGCAACGGTACGTCGTTCGCGCTGGAGACGGATGTGCTTGCTAAGCAGGTATGGATTACTGCAGAGCACGAGGGCATGTTCACGGACAATTTCTTTGATTTGATACCAGGTGTAGCTAAAATCGTAGAGTTCCGCTTGCGCGAAAGTGGAGAAGCAGCAAGTAAGCCAGCTGCAGCGGGCAAGGTACAAGCTCGTTCAATGATCGATTTTTTGGCTGAGGAAAAATAAAACGAAGTGAAAAAAACAAATAAAAAGGAGGCGCCTATAAGGGGTGCCTCCTTTTCTTAATGTTCAATACGATACTGCTGGAGCGGGAATTTGGTCATTATTTCGACAATCTTATCTCGCATTAACTCTTTACTGCGAGAAAGGATTAATGTATTATCGTAATAAAGGTTTTGACTTTATTTAGTAAGGGTGAAATGTATGAACGAGAAAATTGAAGTTAAACCACGAAAGGCTTTGGAAGTGATGAAGCCCTACTCGCCAGGTAAACCGATTTGGGAGGTTCAGAGCGAATATGGCCTGCAGCATGTAATTAAGCTGGCCTCAAATGAAAATCCATTAGGACCTTCTCCAAAAGCGATTGAAGCCATCCAAACCGCCTTGACTGATCTTCATCGTTATCCTGACAACCAGTCTCAATTATTGAAGAAAACCATTGCCGATTATTACGACCTCCATGCAGATCAAGTCATTGTTACTAACGGCGGAGATGAGCTCATCACGCTTGTAGCAGAAGCTTTTTTGGATGCGGGTGATGAAATTATTGTGCCGGGACCTACATTTAGTGAATATGAGTTTGGTGCTCAGCTGATGGGAGCTAAAACAATCGTTGTCCCGCTCAATGATGCTTTTCAATATGATGCAGAAGCTATTGTTGCTGCAGTGACTGATCGTACCAAAATTATATATCTATGTTCTCCAAATAATCCAACAGGTACTTATGTAGCTCAAAAAGATTTGAAATATATACTCGATTCAATCCCAAAACGTATCATGGTTATGCTCGATACAGCTTACAGCCACTACGTTTCGGAGGAGCTGTATTCGGATGGAATGGCATTTGTAAGAGCAGGCTACCCGCTCATCGTGCTAAAAACCTTTTCGAAAATTTACGGTCTTGCAGGTATTCGAGTAGGTTATGGGGCTGCTCCTCAGCAAATTATTCAGAGCATTCTTCAAGTGAAGGAGCCGTTTAATGTTAATGCACTTGCCCAGACAGCTGCAGCTGCAGCGATCGGTGATGAAGAGCATGTTTTAAGTTCGCAAGCACTGGTTGCCAAGGAACGTGAGCGTATGTACGCTTCATTTGACCAGCTTGGAATCAAATATACGCAAAGTATGACTAACTTTGTACTTGCTGAGCTTGGGCCAGAATCGGAGTCCATCTACATGCGTTTAATGGCTAAAGGGATTATCGTTCGCCACGGAAAAACGTGGGGCTTGCCGCTCCATGTGCGTATCTCAATAGGTATGCCCGAAGAAAATGATCAGTTTATTGCCGCATTAAGCGAAATACTTGGTTCGGTTTAATCTTTAGTAAATAATTATGCTGCGATTTTAGTAAGAGCAGCCAACGAGTGGAAATTCGTCGGCTGCTCTTTTTTTGATCGATGCGATTAACCAGTAAATTCTTGAACCCATGCACCTTGGTAATACCCTACTCCAATTTTAGTGAAACTGGATTTCAAAATATTTGCGCGGTGCCCAGGGCTGTTCATCCAATCCTTCATTACTTGATCAGGAGTAGGCTGACCTTTAGCAATATTTTCACCAGCAGAACTGTACGTAATATTGAATTGTTTCATCATGTCGAAGGGAGAACCATAAGTTGGTGAATTATGATCAAAGTAGTTGTTGTTAATCATATCCTGTGCTTTGACCAAAGCCATTTTGGATAAAGAGCCATCCATGCTGAGTGCAGGCAACCCTGATTTTGATCGTTCAGAATTGACCAGTTGGAGCACCTGTTGTTCATATTGTCCAGAGGAAGAAGGAGCTTTCTCCGCTGGATTTTGAGTCGTTGGATTCTGAGTGGTCGGGTTTTGAGTTGTTGGATTCTGTGTCGTTGGTTGTTGAGCTGGGTTTTGACCAGGGTATTGAGACGGAAATGGATAAGGGTACTTATTAACGAGTCCATTTGCTCCATCGCCCAACAGCCAATCTGGAATGTTGTTATACTGCGAGCCCTTCATTGAAACAGTAGGATTCTTCATCATCGGTGTAGAGATTGAAGAGGCCTGGGTTGTGTGTGGCGTTGACGTAATAATAGGTGTTTTGGTTGATGTGTAACCAAGAGCAGAGTGCTTATTGGTTGACATCCTTGGATTTGACGAACAGCCTACAGCTAAAATAAGTAAAGCTAAAATGAAAAATTTCCGCATGTACATACTCCTCAACGTTAGAATAGTGTGCTTGCTACCCGATATATAATTTCCTGACCAAGCGGTTGTTATCCCGGAGAAAAAAGGGATTTGATCTTTTTTAAAATGAAGACTTGCTTATTACAAATGCCTATGGTATATTATCAATACAAACAACAAATTTAACCTTGAATTCACTCATTGAAAAGGTTGTCATTTGTATGATGATATCTTTTTCAATGTGTGATTTTTAGTTTTTCTGGAAAAAACATGTTAATATACTTTTGGAGGTAATCAATTATGGAACAAGGTACAGTAAAATGGTTTAACGCAGAGAAAGGCTTCGGTTTTATCGAAGTAGAAGGCGGCAATGACGTATTCGTACATTTCTCCGCAATCCAAGGCGACGGTTTCAAATCACTTGACGAAGGTCAACGCGTTGAGTTCAACGTAACTCAAGGCAACCGTGGACCACAAGCAGAAAACGTTGTAAAACTATAGTATTAAATCAAAACCCCTTAACTTCGGTTAAGGGGTTTTTTTTATACATTAATCAAGTTATAAATTTTCGGAGTGGGAGCAGGACTACCACTCTGTTTTTGTTTTTGGTAAGGTATAGGTATGTAGACGAAGGGAGAATCCAAGGAGGCAGCCAATCTATTCAAGCCTTAGCCAGAATGATTGGGCCAATCATTGGAGGTCAAATCTATGTATCATTTGGTCATGCCGCACCCGCTTTTATGGGTATGATCCTTATAGCAGTGGCCATACCAGTAATGTATTTGCACCAGCAAACACAAAAAAACCAACTCGAGTGAATAAACGCTCGAATTGGTTTTATAGTGGAAATATTAGCGAAGATTTGGAATGTTTACTTCTGGATTAACGTCTGCTTCATAATCGATGCCATCTGTCTCGAAACCGAATAGCTGGAAAAATTCAAGACGATAACCTTCAAGATCAGAAAGATCATAAACATTTTCTGTAGAGAGCTTAGCCCAAACATCGGCAACCTCAGCTTGGATTTCTGGTCTCATCTCCCAATCATCAACGCGGATAAGGCCTTTTTCATCAACCAGTGTCTCATTTTTGCCGTATAGACGATCTGAGAATAAACGATACATTTGCTCAATGCAGCCCTCATGAATGCCTTTTTCTTTCATCACTTTATAAAGGGCGGAAATATAAAGCGGCACCACTGGAATCGCGGAGCTTGATTGCGTTACGAGCGCTTTGTTAACGGAAACGAATGCGCGACCGCCATTTGTGCTGAGCTGTTCATTAAGGCGGTGAGCCGTAGCTTCTAGATCATTTTTAGCAGCGCCAATTGTACCTTCACGATAAACTGCATGTGTAATTTCAGGTCCAATGTAAGAGTAAGCAACTGTAGTTGCGCCTTCAGCAAGCGCTCCAGCTTTCTCAAGCTCGTCAATCCACATCTGCCAGTCCTCGCCGCCCATAACAGCAATCGTTTGACGAAGCTCGTCTTCTGTTGCCGGCTCGATTGTAGCTTGCGTTACATCGCCGTTATGGAAGTTAACGGTTTTGTTCGAATACGTGCCGCCAAGCGGCTTGATAACGGAAGAGAACGTTTCGCCTGTTTTTGGATGCGTACGGCGCGGGGAAGCAACGCTGTAGACAACAAGATCAATTTTACCTAGTTCCGTACGGATCAAGTCGATTGTTTTTGCTTTAATTTCATCAGAGAAAGCATCTCCAACGATGCTGAAAGATTTGCGTCCAGCAGCTGCAGCAGCTTCCTCGAAAGCAGCGGAATTGTACCAGCCAGCGGATGCTGTGCGTGCGCCTTCAGCAGCTTTGTCAAAATAAACGCCAATTGTATTAGCGCCAGCAGCGAAAGAAGAAACGATACGTGAAGCAAGACCATAACCTGTTGAAGCTCCAATGACGAGCACGTTGCGCGGGCCTTCAATGCTTGGTTGAGCGTTTACGTAATCGATTTGACGCTGTACTTGTTGTGCGCAGCCCTCAGGATGTGCTGTCGTACAAATAAAGCCACGAGTTTTTGGTTGAATAATCATATTAGAATATTCCTTTCCATAATGGAATTTGTTTGTATGCGTTATGTAACGGGACAACTCTCTCCCATTTTACCGATTTTTATGGAAGAAGGGAAGTTCTCCATTCGTGACAAAAGCATTTATTTGCACAATTTCTTATTTTTTCTCAAATAAATAAGCGCCAAGAAAGCATCTCTGCATTCTTGGCGCTTATTTATGTAGAAATTAACGACGTCCTGACAGCTGCTGTTCAGCCATTTGAACGAGCCGGCGTGTAATTAATCCGCCGATAGAGCCCATATCGCGAGTGGTCATATTGCCATAATATCCGTCTTGCGGAAGTTGAATGCCAAGCTCTTGGGCCACTTCATATTTAAGCTGCTCTAGAGCTGCACGGGCTTGCGGTATAAGAAGTTGATTCGTACGATTTGCCATCTTTTCTCAGCCTCCTTCTTGAACCTATTATGTGGATACGAGTGAGAGTTTATTCATATCTTTCACCTAAATTTACCTCCTATTTTTGAAGTGAAATCATGCTAAAATGGTTAAACGGAAAGGGGGCGCCGTAATGTTTGTGGAACCCATGTTATTAACGGAATATGAAAAACCTTTTGATGATGATGATTTTATATTTGAACCCCTATTGGATGGACACCGCCTACAGCTCTCCTTTATAGGAAGCAAGGCTGCTTTATATACTCGGCATTTCAATGAAGTTACGCGGCAGTATCCCGAATTACATAATGTACCGCTGAGGGAGCCTGCGGATGTTCTGTTAGATGGCGAGGTAACCTATGTAAACCCATTTACAGGAGCGATTGAGTTCGAGTCACTGCAGGAACGCTACAGGCTGAAGAAGGAGCCGAGTATCCGTGAAGCCAAAAGGATGAAGCCGGTCCAGTTTTTTGTATTTGATATTCTTTATTACAACGGGCTTGATTTAAGGCAGAAACCGCTGCTTGAGCGAAAGCGGCTGCTGGAATATATTTTGGAGGATAATGCCTATTTCAAAAAGATGCTGTACGTGGAGCGAGAGGGTGCAGCTATTTTTGATCTTGTAAGAAGATCGGATTTGGAGGGCATTGCCTGCAAGCGCAAGGATAGCATCTACGCTGAGGGTCGTCAGGAGAGCTGGCTAAAGGTGATAAATGATAATTATAAATCGTTATCGATGGCTTCAAATCAGAAAAAAACCTCAATTGCTGAGTAAAGGTGTTATTAATATTTTTATTAATAACAACGAATATGCGTAAATGATTTTATAGTGAGTGAGATGAATGCTGTCGGCAAAAGCTGATGGCATTTTTTTTGCGTTTATTTCTAAAACGAAGGAATGGAATACTGCCGTACTAGAAGGGGAGTGGGAGTGGAACTAACTTATATCTTTTATATATTTTCTATTGACGATTTACAGCGTTTGTCGTTACAATGTAAACGTTAACAAAATTAGTAATCGATTAGTTTAATTGTTATTCGTTGGTTAAAGGTTATGCAGGAATAGGGAATGTGAGGTGAATGGGAGCATATCGTTCGATTTACTGATGTTGCCATCATGATGAATGAAACATGATTTTCAATCGAAAGGGGAGTTATGCGATGCTCAAATATTTTAGCAAACGGATTGCATTGGTTCTTGTTTGTTTATTACTTGTACCTGCACCATTAATTGTGGCTGCTGAAGGTAATACAGTACCCGTTCAGAGTACCTTGGATCGTGCAAACCAAAGCAAAATCAAATCCGATGTGAAAGGCCACTGGGCGGAAAAGGATTTTACAGCCTGGTACGAGAAACAGCTTATCCAGGGTTATGGAGATGGGAATTTTAAGCCAGATCAAGCGATTAGTCGAGTGGAATTTATGACTCTGATGAATCGGGTGTTTCGTTTTGTTGATGAGGAAGAGATTGTTTTCTCTGATGTATCTGCATCGAGTTCTTTTTACAGTGAAATGAAGAAGGCGGATGCGGCAGGATATATTTCCGGTTACAGCGACGGAACGATCCGTCCGGGCGATTCCATTTCACGTCAAGAGGCTGCCGTTATCTTAGTTAGAGTATTTCGATTGAGTAGTGTGGCCAAAAATGAAAGCGCTCTTACGGATCTAGGCTCATTGCCTTCATGGAGTAAGGAAGCCGTGAACGCGCTCGTTATGGAAGGATACGCAACAGGGTATAAAGATCAAACATTTAAACCAACTAACAAGATTACAAGAGCTGAGGCGCTGCGGCTAATAAACAATATTTCTGGAGAGATATTGAATCAAGTGGGCACATATGCGGATGTTACAAGCAAAAACATAATCATTAATACAGCGAATATTACGTTAAAAAATACAACTATTGAAGGAAATTTATATTTAACCGAAGGCATCGCCGAAGGGGATGTCATACTCGACAATGTCAAAGTAAAAGGAGTAGTGAAGGTATTTGGAGGAGGCCAAAACAGCATTAAAATAAAGGATTCGGATATCGCGCAAATTTTTGTTGATAAAAAGAATGGCAAGCTGCGAATGGTAACCCAAGGAACAACAACCGTTGGTCAAGTATTCACCATTTCAGGCGTTAAGCTTGAAGAGGCAGCCGATTTAACAGGTGATGGCTTCAAAAATGTATTGATTGAGAAGGATACAGCAGCGGATGCAACCATTGAGCTGGACGGAAACTTCGATATGGTTGAGATTTCTGCATTATCTTTACCTGCTATTAAATTACTGAAAGGCATCATAAGTAAAATGATAGTGGAGCAAAAAGCAGCCTTGCATGTGAATGAGGYCGCGGAAATTAAAGAGATTATCATTCTGTTTGACGGTAAGCTCAAAGTTACAGGCAAAGGCAAAGTGACAAGCAATAGTGAGAATGAGGCTAAGCTTGAGCGAGAGGCAGCAACGATTTCTGCTGCTGGTGGTAATGGTGGTGGAAATGAAACACCTGTGCCAACAACAACTCCTGCGCCAACAACAACTCCTGCGCCAACAACAACTCCTACTTCGACACCGACGCCGACGCCAACTTTTGAAAATGTATCGGTTCACGATCCATCCGTTATTAAAGTTGACGAAACGTATTACGTATTTGGCTCGCATTTGGCGGCTGCCAAATCGAATGATCTCATGAGCTGGTCGTTAATTGATTCAGGCGTGACGGAAACGAATAAACTGTTCAAGAGTGCTGAAAGCAATGTGAAAAAGGAATTGGCTGAGGCGCTCGGCTGGGCAGAAACGGATACGCTATGGGCTGCTGATGTCATTCAGCTTGCAGATGGCAAGTTTTACATGTATTACAATGCATGCAAAGGAGATCAACCGCTCTCAGCACTCGGGGTTGCAGTTGCGGATAATATCGAAGGGCCATATGTGAATAAAGGCATCTTCCTGAAATCAGGCAAAGGAATAAGCGCTGAAGGTACGGCTTATGACGGTACAAAACATCCGAATGCTGTTGATCCCGATACGTTTTTTGATAAGGATGGCCGATTATGGATGGTTTATGGCTCATACTCAGGCGGAATTTTTATTTTAGAGATGAATGCCGAAACCGGTTTTCCATTAGAAAATCAAGGTTATGGCAAACGATTGATGGGTCAAAATCACAGCCGTATTGAAGCGCCTTACATCCAATATCATCCGAATAGCGGCTACTATTATTTATTTGTGACATTTGGAGGATTAGATTCGGTTGGCGGCTACAATATGAGAATATCTCGTTCCTTAAAGCCGGATGGACCTTATGTGGATTATGAAGGTCAGGATATGATTCAGGCTCACGGTCCAGAGGGTTCATTCTTTAAAGATGCGGCAATTGAACCGTATGGCGTGAAGAGCTTTGGTAATTTTATTTTCAGCAACTTAAATGGACAAGCGAACTTCCCTACCTATGGTTATGTATCTGCAGGCCATAACTCGACTTACTACGATGAATCAAATGGTAAGCTGTTCAACATCTTTCACAGTCGGTTCCCTTACCGCGGGGAAGGCCATGAGGTTCGTGTGCATCAGATGTTTATGAACGAAGATGGCTGGCCAGTGGTCGCTCCACATCGTTACACGGGTGAGACGATTGGCAAAATTTCCGAAAGCGATGTCGTTGGCGCTTATCATTATATTAACCACGGCAAAGAGATTACGAAGGAGATTAAACCTTCTGTTTACATTAAGCTGGAGCAGGACGGCAAAATTACAGGGGCTGTGACCGGAACTTGGGAACTAGATGGCGACTATTATGCGAACCTGAAAGTTGATGAGCTTGTAAATGACGTTCCTGTTCAGACGACATACAAAGGGATATTCATTCGCCAATGGGACCCTACTTCGAATGTATACATCTTGGCTTTTAGCGCTTTGTCAGGCAAAGGCGCTGCTGTTTGGGGAAGTCAATTGGCAGCGTTAACTGATCAAGAACTCGCTGCGAATGCAGTTAATAGGTTAACGCTAGGCGATACAAGCCGCATATATAATGATGTCAGCCTTCCTGTGAAAGCTGCAAACCATTGGCCGATTACATGGGAGTCTTCGAATGTATCAGTCGTAACGGCAAGTGGGGCTGTAACAAGGCCTAGCGCAGGTTCCGGCGATGCAGCGGTGCAATTAACAGCAACGATAACGTTAGGCAGCGCAACCGCATCCAAAACGTTCACACTTATAGTTCAACAGCATAATGAAAGTCCGCTAGCCGATGGATTAGTTGCTCAGTACAATTTTGAGAATAATCTTGAAGAGATGACGGGCATAATGGCGGCAGGAACGATCACGGGCGACCGAATTGATCGTACAGGCGGAGAAATTTCGTTTGTAGATGGAACGACGGGCAAAGGAAAGGCAGCTAGCTTTAACGGCGCGTCAGGTGTTCTTTTGCCGGAGGGCTTAATTTCAACAAATGAATATACCGTATCGATGTGGCTGAACCCTGCCGAGGCAGCAAACATTGCTCCAGCTTTCTTCGGTGCACAAACGCCGCAAAGCTGGATCAGCTTTATGCCAAGAGGGCATGATTTTGCGAAAAATAATACGATGCTGTGGTCAGGTGAAGCTTGGTATGATGCATCTACAGGTATCCAAATCAAGCTGAATGAGTGGACACATATTGCATTTACAGTGAAAAACGGCGAGACACAAATATTCATCAACGGGATTAAGAAATATTCCGGTACAGGAATGCCAAATGTGTTTACAGACAAGCACGGTTTGTTTGCACTAGGGGTCAATTATTGGGACACCCCTTATAAAGGTCTCATCGATGAGGTTCGTATTTACGATGTGGCTTTACATGCAGAGAAAATAGGGTGGTTGGCTTTTGGAGAGCCGGATGCCTCTGTTCTAGTTGCACAAATTCAGCTTGATGCTGCGGAGAAGTCGCTAGCGATTGGCACAACTTATTTGCCTGAAGTCAATGTTTTACCAGTGAATGCAGCTAATAAGTCGATTACTTGGTCTTCAGCCGATTCCAGCATCGCTATCGTGAATGCAGCTACAGGGCAAGTAACAGCAGTTGCACTCGGAACAACTACAATAACTGCAACAGCTGATGACGCCGGACATAAAACAGCGACCTATGTTGTACATGTAACGGATGGTGAAAATGCTTATTATGCTTTTAACTCGAATCTAATGGATTCATTAGGGCGTGTATCTGCGGGTACGATTACAGGAAATAGAGTAGATAATACGGGAGGCAGCATTACGTTTGGTACAGGCATCTTGGGGTCAGCGGCTGTATTGGACGGTGCTTCTGGCATTCGTTTGCCAGACGGAATAATTGAAGGCAACGTTTATTCGGTTTCCATGTGGCTTAATCCTGCGGAGGCGACCAACTTTGCGACTGCATTTTTTGGATCAAGAACGAATGAAAGCTGGATTAGCTTCGTGCCAAGAGGCCCAGTCAACAGCGACACGATGCTTTGGTCTGGCACTGCTTGGTATGATGCGAGTACAGGGCTGAAAATCAGCATTGGACAATGGACGCATATTGCATTTACCGTTAATAACGGCACAGCCAAGGTGTATATTAATGGAAAAGAAAAGTTTACAGGCTCCGGCTTCCCAAATGTGTTTACTAATAATAGCGGTGTATTTGGCGTGGGGGTAAACTATTGGGATACTCCGTTTAAAGGCGCAGTAGATGAGTTGAAAATTTATAGTAAAGCGCTGACGGCAGAGCAAATAGCTGCTGAATTTGCACTCAGCAGCCGTTAAAAAAATAATGAAATAGACATGCAAACCTAATGAAGGTACTGCATGTCTATTTTTTATTCATTTCATCCATAATAGAAAGAATATAATCTTATTGTTTCATATCCCGTATATATGGTTAAGAATGTTATAGAAGCTAGCGATTGATTCACGATAAACAGAAAAAAAGCTGCTATCGCAAAGGGCGATAACAGCCAAGTTCTATATTATAAAATTAATTTGTGACGCGTCTTGCTGTAACATAACTTTTGGACCAGTAGCTGGAGGTCATGTCCGACACGGTAACACCAGTGCTTGTAGCGCTGTGGATAATTTTGTTGTTGCCTGCATAAATAGCGACATGGCTGATCGTCTTGCCATTCGTTTTAAAGAAGACAAGATCGCCCATGCTGAGTGAACCCTTAGGAACCTTCTCGCCAACCGTAGCTTGTGCTACAGATGTGCGTGGAAGAGAAACATCAAGTCCTTTGAACAAAAATTGAGTAAAAGATGAACAGTCAAATGCGTATGTAACGCCTRCCGGTGCACCGAATTTATATGGAGTGCCGATAAATTCTTTTCCTGTAGAAACAAGATTAAGTGTTTCAGGTGTAGCTGCATGTGCCTTTGGAGCAAAAGTTCCGATTGTGAATGCCGATATGACGATAGCGCTGCAAATGCCTGCTTTGGCAATCGATTTCAGTAGGTGTAATTTTCTCATGCTGTCAGGTTGTCCCTCCGCGTTTCGTTTTATGTATTATGACTATAACACATCCGCAAAAGGGCTATTTTCACTCATGAGAACAAAAGGGCAGGTATTATAAGGATTATGAGCGATTATGAGAATTAAATGAAAAAATATTAATAATCCGCGTATTCCCGCGAATTAAGGCATATTTATGCCTCTTGCGCTTACTAGAAGCGTGTACCATTGCTCTCTCGTCATAAGTTCCGATTGCTTCACCGCATCCTTGCAGGCTGCTATCCGCTTAGGATTAACAGTGCCGATTACAGGCTGAATGCGAGCGGGATGCTTCATTAACCAAGCTAGTACGATGGCTTCCGGTGTCGTTTCATTTTCTTCAGCTATTTGTTGTACGAGAGCAGCTGTTTTCAATTCTGACTCCGTTGCGTTCTCGGATACTCTTCCAGAAAATTTCCCCTGTGCCAGAGGCCCCCATGCTTGAATTTGTATATTTTCCATTTGCATCAATTCCATAAGACCTTCAGCAAAGTTGTCTTTTAAACCTGCCTTTTGATTGACATGCACACCTTGATCGATGAAATCATGACGGAGTAGACTCATTTCCAGCTGATTTACGACAATAGGATCAGGCAGCGAGCGCTGCAGGAAACGAATTTGTCCTGGGCTCATATTGGATACGCCAAAGTTGCGAACCTTGCCGGATAATTTCAGCTTCGTAAAAGCTTCTGCAATTTCATCCGGCTCCATAAGCGGATCAGGGCGATGAAGCAGCAAAACATCTAAGTATTCTGTGCCAAGCCTCTCCAATATGCCATCGACAGACGATAAGATATGCTCTTGCGAGAAATTGAAGCGTCCAGGTAAAATGCCATCGGATAGCTGAATGCCTACTTTAGATTGAATAACGAGCTGCTCACGAAGCTTGGGCTGCTTTTTAAGAATTTGACCGAATACGGATTCTGCTTTGCCTCTTGTGTAAATGTCCGCATGATCATACATCGTAATGCCGATTGATAGCGCGGCTTCTATCGCTTCCTCTGCTTGCTTGATATGATCAGGTGTAATCGGGTCTGCAAGATCCCAGCTTCCGCCAAACCCCATACAGCCTAACACGAGACGGCTGTCGGATATTCCACGACGCTCTATTGGCATCATTTTCATTCGTAATCAACCTCCAAAATTTATATTCACTCTGTGACGACTTCTATTATACCTTTCTATTTCTGTACATATAAGCACTGAAAAAAAGTTCACTAACTAACCTTAGGGCGTATAGGACATGGAAGCATCGCCGTTTCATATGATAGATTGCAAGCGCTTCATATAGATGCTACATTACTAGTATTACATATCATTAGAGTAAGTTGATAAACAGAGCATATCTATTAATAGGAGGAATATCGTTTGGCACTCATTACTTGCAACTTTTTTTCTGAGGCACTGGGCCTCAGTACATCGATGACCGTTATTTTGCCGCAGCAGACGACATCGCAAATTGGTATGAATAATCGCAGCAGTCAGAAGCTTCATAAAACGTTATATTTACTGCATGGCTTGTCTGATGATGATACCATTTGGATGCGCAGAACTTCTATTGAACGTTATGTAGCCGAGCAGGGTTTTGCGGTTATCATGCCGAATGTGCATCAAAGCTTTTATACGGATATGGCATATGGCAATAAATATTGGACGTTTCTAACCGAAGAGCTTCCGGCCGTTGCTCGTTCTTTCTTCCCTCTATCTGATGCCCGTGAAGATAATTTTGTCGCGGGCTTATCGATGGGCGGTTATGGAGCATTCAAATGGGCATTAAGGCATCCGGATCGTTTTGCCGCAGCTGGCAGCTTATCCGGTGCGCTGGATATGGCGGATATGGTGAAACGGAGCGAAATGACTGATCTGAAGCGTCTGTTCCATCTCATATATGGTGATAAAGAAATTAAAGGCACGGATGATGATTTGCTGCATCTTGTAGCGGGGAGTGCCAAGCTGGATTCGGCGGCTAAGCCTCTGCTCTATCAATGCTGTGGTACGGAGGATTTTCTATACAATGATAATATCGCCTTCCGTAATGCGAGCGAGCAGGCGAATTATCCTTTAACTTATGTTGAAGGTCCAGGCAATCATGAATGGAGCTATTGGGACACGCATATCCAGCAGTTCTTAGAATGGCTGCCAAAACAAAACGAATAAGAAGGAAGCTATCATGCCGAGAGGCTGGTAGCTTTTTTTTATTCGAAGGGTTGCAAAATGTATCCGCTACCATTATGATTTGGTTAGGATTAATGTATGAGTATATGGATGAATAAATGTATTAATCCAACTATTTATCAAAGTCTATTTATTCTATTATATTGAAGCGAGGTCGATTTATTTGGCAAACCGTATAACCATTAACGCTGATTTGGCTGCAGGTACGATTAATCGCAATATTTATGGACATTTCTCTGAGCATTTGGGACGTTGTATTTATGAAGGGATATGGGTAGGCGAGGATTCTCCTATTCCGAACACAAACGGGATTCGCAATGATGTAGTCGCAGCGCTTAAGCAGCTGAAAATTCCAGTTCTTCGTTGGCCGGGCGGCTGCTTCGCGGACGAATATCATTGGAAGGATGGCATTGGACCACGTGAGTCGCGCAAGCAGATGATCAACACCCACTGGGGCGGTGTTGTTGAGAACAATCATTTTGGCACGCATGAGTTTTTGATGCTGTGTGAAATGCTGGAATGCGAGCCTTATATCTCAGGCAACGTGGGCAGCGGCACCGTTCAGGAAATGTCGGAGTGGGTAGAGTACATGACATTTGACGGCGTATCGCCAATGGCAGAATTGCGTACAGAAAACGGCAGGGAAAAGCCGTGGAACGTGAAATATTTTGGCGTCGGCAACGAGAACTGGGGCTGCGGCGGCAACATGCGTCCTGAATATTATGCAGATCTGTATCGCAGATATCAAACCTATGTGCGCAATTATGGCGATAACAAAATCCATAAGATCGCTTGCGGTCCAAACGTAGATGATTACCGCTGGATGGACGTTGTCATGCGGGAAGCACATGGGATGATGGATGCGATATCGCTGCATTATTACACCATTCCAGGGGAGTTTTGGACACAAAAAGGTCCAGCAACAGGTTTCTCCGAGGATGAATGGTACGGTACATTGAAGAAAACATTTTATATGGACGAGCTGATTACACGTCATTCGGCTATTATGGATCGTTATGATCCGAAGAAGCGAGTTGGCCTTATTGTTGATGAATGGGGTACGTGGTACGATGTGGAGCCGGGTACAAATCCAGGGTTCCTGTATCAGCAAAACACGATTCGTGATGCGTTGGTTGCTGGAATTACGCTTCATATCTTCCACGATCATTGTGACCGGGTACAAATGGCTAACATTGCTCAGGTGATCAATGTGCTGCAATCGGTCATTTTGACTGAGGGAGAGAAAATGGTGCTGACGCCAACGTATCACGTTTTTGATATGTATAAGGTGCATCAGGATGCAACGCTTCTTACCACGTCAATTGACAGTCAGGATTATGCGCACAATGACCAGAAGATTCCGCAAGTATCCGTATCTGCTTCAAAGGACGCGAGTGGCCGCATCCATGTAAGTTTGTGTAATTTGGACAATCAGTCCGGAGCGGATGTGGAGATTGATCTTCGCGGCCTAGCAGGTGCAGGGCTTAAGGTTTCGGGTACAGAGCTTTCAGCTTCCGCTAAGGACGCGCACAACACGTTTGAAAATCCGGAAGCTGTTGCGCCAACCGCATTTCAAGCTTTCACTGTTAATGGGTCAAAAATTAGCGCGAAGCTCTCGCCAATGTCGGTAACGGTGCTAGAGCTGATCTCGGAATAGGGATACCACCAGCAATGAGCAGCAAAAATGCGTGCAAAGGCTGTCGTGATGATTACCTTGTCACTGATGAGCAGATCGATCGGATTTTGGCGGCGCCGATGTTCCAGTCCGAAATTAGTGTGCCGGATGATGTGTACGAGCAGCGCTTGAAGCAATGTAGAAACTGCCCGAAGTTTCAATATGGTACGACATGTATCGTATGCGGGTGTTTCGTACGTATTGCCGCCAAATATAAAGAACGTGCTTGTCCGAATCCTGGGGATAGCCGCTGGTCGAAATATGCATGAAAATATATGAATAAGGATCTTAGAGCTGCTCTCTGTCTATATAGAGAGCAGCTCTATTTATTTTTAAAAAGGAACGGCGGAAATTCATAACTTTTAACCTGATATTGCAAATACATTCCAAATTCATCTTTGTACAATAAAACTATCGATTGGATTGCTAAATGGTTATGCACATCTCTCATTACTATTCTATGTAGATGAAAGGGACGATTTCATTGAAGAAATGTAAGCGTTTTATGTCGGCTGGTTTGATCGTTTTATTGCTTGCTATGGCACTCCCAAGCTTTGCGTTTGCAGCGGATACGCCGGTGTTCGCACTTACCCAGGAGAAATCGGATAAAGATATTAAAATCGTCGTTACTGCGGATAAGCTAACCGATATGTACGCTTATGAGGTAAAGCTGTCATTTGATGCAAAGAAGCTTCGTTTTAAAAGTGCCAGCAGCAGCATTGCAGGATTCTCGATATCGCCGATCGTCGAAGGCAATCAAATTGTGTTTGCTGCGACGAAGATAGGGAACAAAGCAGGCGAGAATGGTAAAAGCGTATTATCCAGCTTTCTATTCGAGCCAATAGGAAATGGAGATACCGAGGTAAAGCTCACGGATGCGAAGCTTGTAAAAAGCACCCTCGATTCCAGTAATCTGAAGCCTAATGTGAAGCTTACCGCTAACCTTGGAAATTCAGCGGCGTCATTCAAAGATATTACGGGACACTGGGCAATCGCATCCATTGAGCGGGCTGTTCAGCTAGGTTTTGTTAATGGTTATACGGACGGAACCTTTAAACCAAATGCACAGGTTACCCGAGCGGAATTTGCAGCGATGCTCGTCCGAGCACTAGATTTGAAGGCTGATCTTGCAGCAGATATATCGTTTAAAGATGCAGGCAGCATACCAAGCTGGGCTTCCGCTTTCGTTGGAACTGCAGTAAAAGCTGGCATTATAACAGGGTACGAGGACAATACATTCCGCCCTAGCAAGCCAATTAATCGTGCGGAGATTGCGGTAATGGTCGTTAGAGCGCTCGAATGGAAGGTTGATCAGGCGAAAAAATCGTCGTTTGCAGATCGGAGCCAAATTCCAGCTTGGGCGGAGCCTTCTGTAACGATGGCTGCTGAAGCGGGCATCATCAAAGGCAGAGGCGAAAATAAGTTTGCACCAAGCGCTAATGCGACTCGGGCTGAAGCCGTTACTCTCTTGCTTGCTTTGATTGACTCAAAGCAATGAAAAAAACGATTCTAGTGATTTCCGTTTTTTTGTCAGCTACGGTATTGGGTTTGTTTTTCATATTAAATTCGGATCAAACGAGCGGCAATGCAGGCGATAAGCTGGATGCATCCGCGCTGGAGAGCGTATTAAGCGTGAATCAGGAAGCTGCTTTGCACCGCAAAGCGACTTCAGGAGTGAAGGCGCCTGCCTTTACGCTCAAGGATCTGAACGGAACAACCCACACCGTAGCGGGTGCAGAAGATAAACCGATTGTATTGCAGTTTTGGGCGAGCTGGTGTGAGGCATGCAGTGTTGAAGCTCCCACCTTAAAGAAGCTGCATGAGAGATATGAAGATAAGGTCGATTTCTACGGCGTGAATCTATCATCAGAAGAAAAACAAGCAAGCGCCATTGAAACGTTCATCGAGGAAAATGAATGGCGGTTTACGAATTTACTGGATGCCAATAAACGTGCCTCTTACTTATACGAGCTGCATGCGCTGCCAACAACATTTATTATCGATACGGACGGCACGGTACTGGATACGTTTCATTTGATAGATCCGATGGAGTTTGAGAGCAAGCTGGAAATGTTAACGGAGGGGAGGTGAGCTTGCATCATCTGCTAGCAGCTGAATTGAAACGCAAGCTTAGCATGAGCTTGCGATTGCAAGAACTATGATTGAGGAGTGAAGCTGGATGCGGTTCAGTGCCAGGCTGAAATCAATGATTGTTTTACCGCTCATTTTTTCAATGTATGTAAGCATTTTTTTGCCAGCAGTTCATGTAGAAGCTGCGACTGGAGCAGAGCCGGTTTTTTTCGAGGATCATTTCAATCGTTCCATCATTAATGAAAATTGGACGGTCATCGATGGAATTTGGTCAACGGCAAATGGCAAAATGACCGGAGAAAGCGGATCGGGATCTAAAGCTTTGGTTAAGCAAACCGAAATACAAGATGGCACCATTGAGGCAGATATAAGCCTTGCCAGTCGAAGTGGTGATGCGGGATTGCTTTTCCGAACGGTTAGCGCAGCGCCAGGGGCGGACAATGTGAAAGGTTATTACGCAGGCATTTCCGCGCAAGGAACGGGCAGCGTATTTCTAGGCCGTATGGACAACAAATGGACTGAGTTGAAGCGGACTTCGATAGCGATTAATCCTAATGTAGTTTATCACTTTAAAGTTAGCGTTGCCGGATCGCAAATTAAGTTTTATGTCGATGATAAGCTGGTATTGGAACAATCGGATACGACCTATACGAAAGGTCAGGTCGGCGTAAGGCTTTACCAATCCCAGCCGACCTATGACAATCTCAAACTTTCAAATGATAAGGGGGAGCTCGCATTTACGGATTCATTTGATGCCCCAGTGGATGGGCTCACATTGCCGAGTTGGCATGCTGCTCAAGGCGAGTGGAAATTGCAATCGGGTGGGATAACCGTAAACGCTGGCGCAAATCAGGCTTTACTCGTAAAAGATACGGTGTTCACCGATTTTACAGTGGAGACCGATATTAAGCTGCCGCTAGCTGCGGGTACGGCAGGACTTTTGTTTCGAACTAAGCTAAGCGGTGAGGGAAAGGTGCCCCAAGGTTATTTTGCAGGACTGCGAAATGATGGAAACTTGGTTCTTCGCCGGCTAACGGATAAGTGGACCGATCTTAAAGTCGTTAAGGCGCTGGATACGGTCACTGCGAACAAGTTTTATCAATTGAAGGTTGTAACCTATGGGAATGGCATCAAAATATATGTGGACGATATGCACAATTCCATTCTGGAATACACCGATGACAGTGAACAAAAGTTTACCTCAGGCGGCATTGGGGTATGGGCGGATGAGTCTGAGCCGCTATTTGACAATTTTATTGCAACAGACTATGCCGTACCGGCGGAGTCGTTCCAAGAGCTGGTCAAAAATAAAGATCCGCTTGTACAAACACCGTTTGTGCCGCTTCCGCTTGGATCGGTCAAAGCTGATGGTTGGCTGCTTAAGCAATTAGAGCTAATGAAGGATGGTGCAACCGGCTACGCAGAAGATTTATACGGAGAGCTCAGCACAAATTCGGAGTGGCTGGGTGGAACAGCGCCAGAATCGAACTGGGAACGCCCTATCTATTATGTGAAGGGATTGGTCGCGCTCGCTTATACGCTTGACGATCCGGAGCTGATTGCAAAATCGCAAAAATGGGTCAATTGGATGTTGAATAGCCAGCGTGATGACGGCTTCTTCGGTCCTGCCAGCGACAATGATTGGTGGCCGCGCATGGTTGCTATTTATGTGCTCAAGGATTATTACGAGGCGACAAATGATAAGCGAGTGATCTCCTTTCTTACGAATTATTTTCATTACCAGCTGAACAATCTAGACCAGCGTCCGCTTAAGGATTGGGGACAAATCCGCAGCGGCGACAATATGAATGTCGTGCTCTGGCTGTACAACCGTACAGGAGATGAGTTTCTGCTGCAGCTCGCTGAGAAGCTGCATAAGCAAGGCGGTGATGAGACTGACATTTTTACGAACGACCATTTTTTAACAGCCGCTAAGATTAATCCTGATAACTTTTACTCGCAGCATACAGTCAACGTCAATCAATCGATTAAAACCCCCTCTATTTATTATCAACTATCGAACAATGAAGCAGATAAGCTTGCATTTCAAGCAGGCGTAGAGCATCTGAATCAATCACACAATCAAATTACCGGCATGAATTCAGGAACAGAGATGCTCGCAGGGTTAGCTTCAACGCAAGGGGTTGAGCTTTGTGCCATTGTGGAGCGGGTACACAGCAACGCGGTTGCCGCCATGATTACCGGTGATCCGGCAATCGGAGATGCGCTGGAGAAAATTACTTTTAATTCGCTTCCGGGTGCTATGAGCAAGGATATTAAAACCCATCAATACTATTCGCTGCCGAATCAAGTACAAAGCGGCGTAACCGATCATGGCTTTAAGCAAAATTACGGAAATGGCACCGTACAGTCGCCTTATTCGGGTTATCCTTGCTGTCGTTTCAATATGCATATGGGCTGGCCTTATTTTGTGAAGGACATGTGGGCGGGTACTTCGGATGGCGGGCTTGGCGTTATTGCCTATGGACCGAGCCGTGTATCAGCCAAAATCAATGGGGCGAATGTAACCGTTAAGGAAACGACGAACTATCCGTTCGAGGATCAAATTCGGTTTACGATTGAGGAAGCGTCCAAGAGTGTGAATTTCCCGCTGAAGCTGCGTATTCCGGAATGGACGGACAAAGCAGTTATCACGGTGAATGGGCAGCCGCAAGAGGCCGTAATATCCGGGCAATATTTTACGATTGATCGGCAATGGACAAAAGGCGATACCGTTGTATTGACGCTGCCAATGGAGCTCAAAACGTCGACTTGGGTCAATAATTCGATTGGCATCGAACGAGGACCACTCGTATTCTCTCTGAAAATCGATGAGAACTGGGTAGAGCAGTCTAATCCAGCGCCACAAGTGAAGGCGCCTGGCTTCAAGGAATTCAGCATCAATGCGCAGTCCCCTTGGAATTATGGTTTGCTGCTTGATCGCGACAACCCAGCAGACTCGATTCAGGTCGTCGTATCCGATATGCCGGAAAATCCGTTCATACAGGAGACTACACCGATTAAGCTAATTGCGAAAGGGAAGAGAATCCCGTCATGGGGCAAAGCAGCTAACGGGGTATCAGCCGCAGAGCCGCCGGTGGGTCCTGTATATTCCGCAGAGCCTACGGAGGAAATTACGCTTGTTCCGTTTGGAGCTGAAAACCTGCGGGTTACTTATTTCCCTGAGGTGACTGAGGAAACGGGCATTCAACCTTATAAATACGAGGCGGAAAACGCCCAGCTGTTCAAGGCGACGGCTCGCAGCAGTAATGTGCATGCATCAGGCTCAAGCTACGTTGGCGGCATCGACTATGCCGACAGCTACGTTAACTTTAATCAGGTTGAGGTTCCAGCAGCAGGGACGTACAAAATGTTTATTTGGTACGCGCAGAATACGGGGAATTACCAGCCAGCTGCTGCAAAAATTATGGTTAATGAAGGCGAAGAGCAGTCCTTGCAGCTCGCAGGGACGATTAATTGGGGTCGATTTATGGCTTCAAGCGTCAACGTTGAGCTGAAGGAAGGGGTTAACTCGATCAAGTTTATGCGGGGTTCTGGACCAAATCCAGGCTTTTATGAGCTAGACTACATCGCATTGTCAGCAGTCAGTAAAGAAGCTGTTGAGCCTTCGGATCAAGGGACAGCTGTACTGACAGGTGCTGCAAACGTACCGAGCGGTGCTGATCTGAATCTTACCTTAGCGGTTCGAAATGTTACGGACAGCGTATATCAGAGTGTTTATGCACAGGACGTTACGGTAACCTTTGATCCAAGCAAGCTCAGCTTCTCGGGTGCGGCACCACTACGGGAAGGGCTGCAAGTGCTTGAGCCTAAAGAGCTTGAGCCGGGCAAAATTCGGATATTAGCCTTTGGAGAGGGGGCAGCCCTTTCGCCAAACGAAGACTGGCTGAAGTTGACTTTCCGAGCTGGCATAGCAGATGAAACGGTAAATACCTCTATAACGGTAACAGGCGTTAAGCTTGCAAACGCAGAAGGGCAGGAGCTGCTTCTGCTTGAAGCTCAGCATCATCTTCAGATACAGGCAGCTCCGGGTGATAAGTCTGCACTGCTGGCGGCATTATCGCAAGCGCAAGCTTTGTATGATGGAGCGGAAACAGGAACAGAACCGGGACAATATCCTCCTGCGATGAAGCAGCAGCTGCAATCGGTTATCAACAAAGCGAAGCTGGTTGCTGATGACGAGAAGGCAACGAAAGCTGAAATTGCAGCCGCGATTACGAAGCTGAATGCTGCAGTAGAAGATTTCCTTGCCGGTGTCATTAAGCCAAGTAACGGTGACGTGAATTATGATAATAAAATTACAGTTGGCGATTTGGCGATTGTAGCTTATTCGTATGGCAAATCCAGCAGCGATCCGAATTGGCAGCAGTTCAAAAAAGCAGATTTGAATCATGATGGCAAAGTGGATATTGAGGATCTTGCATTACTCGCTCGGTTGATTCTTGGCTAAACGGTACAAGGGGGAAGGCGCATCACTTCCTCCACTAGATTTCGGTATCGATACTATGAATCTTTGGAGGTTCCGTTCATGTTGAATATAAGAAAAACAATGAGTACGCTTGTGGCATTATCTATGATATTTAGTATAGTAGCTTCCGCAATCTCCTTTGCACCCCGGGCTGCGGCAGCAGATGCAGGGGGAATGGCAGCTTCGCAGCAGCATGGGCTGATGGCTGAATATTTCACTGCGGGAGGGCCGCCCAATTTTGCTTTTGGAACCTTTAAAGGAGCTGGCTACGATTCGAATTTGGATATTTCCAATTTAGAGCCGGCCATCAAAATGTTTACAGGACAAGAAGATCGCGTCGGCATCAGATGGACGGGTTTCATTCAGCCTAAGCTCTCTGAGGACTATACCTTTTACATTACTGGTGATAATGGCTTCCGCCTTTGGGTTGATAATAAGCTTACGATCGACCACTGGATAGCGGACTGGGACAAAGAGCAAACTTCAAAGCCTGTCACTTTGGTTGCAGGTCAGAAATACAGCATTAAGCTGGAGTTGTTCGAAGACACGGGCGGCTCGAATGTTCACCTGCGCTGGTCTAGCAAGAGCTTAGCGAAGGAGGCAGTTCCAACAGAAGCGTTTTATTTGCCAGACGGTTTCGCGCTTGGAGGTATCGTGTCCGAGGATGGTTTGCAAGTTGAGCTGCCATTCCAAGAATCTTTGAAGCCAATCACTGCTGAATTTGTTAAGCATCTGAAATTGCGTATCGTGACGGGCGATTTGCCTATTCTGTCGGCAGCTTTGAAGGATGGGGACGATAAAGTCGTCACCGTACTGCTGAAAGATCCAATGTACTCTAAGGATGTAGGCAATGTTAAAGTAATCTACGATGGCAAAGGCGGACTGGAAACGGTGGCGGGAGCTGCTGTAGCTAGCTTCGATAAACCTGTCTACAATGGTTCAAAATATCAGATCATGTCCCCTTGGGCGGAGGATGTAGACAAAGAAAACGTACTGCCTGAATACCCAAGACCACAATTAGCGCGTGAAAAATGGATGAATTTGAATGGGGAATGGGAGTTCCAAGCAGCCCAGAAGGGTGAAGCTGTTCCTGTAGGTCAAGTGCTGAAGGAGAAAATTCTTGTTCCGTTTGCAGCAGAAGCAAAGCTTTCGGGCATTAACCGCGTGGAGGATCTCATGTGGTATAAGCGCTCCTTTAACGTTCCTGAGAACTGGGATGGTAAGCGAGTGAAGCTGAATTTTGGAGCGGTTGATTACTTGGCAACGGTGTATGTGAATGGACAATCGGTAGGCAGCCATAAGGGAGGTTATACCTCATTTAGCTTTGATATTACGGATTATCTTGTGCCTGGGGACAATGAGCTTATCGTGCATGTTCTGGATGAGACGGATATGGGAGCAGACCAAGCGGTTGGCAAGCAAACGGTCAAAAAACTCGGCGGCATTTGGTATACCTCCGTATCGGGTATATGGCAAACGGTGTGGCTTGAGCCTGTAGCTGCTGCACATATCGATAAACTCGACATGGCAACAGATATTCAAAACGGCATCTTGAAGCTGAAGGCAGCTGCTATCGGCGTTGAAGGGCAAACGATTGAAGCGGTTGTTTTGGAAAATGGAAAAGTGGTGGGAACCGCAACAGGAGCAGCTGGAGCTGAGATTGCTGTGGCAGTTCCAAATGCACGGCTTTGGTCCCCAGATGATCCTTATCTATATGATTTAAATGTGTATCTGAAGGATGGAGCACAAACGGTAGACGAGGTTTCAAGCTATTTTGGCATGAGAGAGATTACGCTCGGCAAGGTAGACGGTATAACAAGGCCGCTAGTAAATGGGAAATTCGTCTTCCAAATGGGGCCGCTCGATCAAGGTTTTTGGCCGGACGGCATTTACACGGCACCTACGGACGAAGCCTTGAAATTTGATATTGAGGCGGTCAAACGCGTCGGCATGAATACGATCCGCAAGCATATTAAGGTGGAGCCCGCTCGCTGGTATTATTGGGCTGATAAGCTAGGCGTACTGGTATGGCAGGATATGCCGAGCCTTGAGGATCGTCAAGGAAATAAAGGGTCAGATATTACACAAGCAACGAAGACGCAGTGGTTTAAAGAATACAAAGAGATGGTCGATCAATTGCGCAGCGTGACATCGATCATTGTGTGGACGGTGTTTAATGAAGGCTGGGGACAATTTGATCAAGGCGGGCAAATGACGAAGGATGCTACCAGCTATGTAAAAAGCCTTGATTCGACTAGGCTCGTTAACAGCACAAGCGGCTGGTGGGATGCGGGCGTCGGCGATTTGAATGATATTCATCGCTATCCTGATCCCGGCGCTCCGAATTACAGCGATACAAGGGCAGCTGTGCTTGGCGAATATGGCGGTTTAGGCTTGCATGTCCCGGGGCATGAATGGAGTCCGCTCGTATTTTCCTATCAATTAATGAATAGCAAGGAACAGCTGACTTCTACTTATATTGCCTATATCAACAGGTTGAAGCAGCTGAAGGAATCAGGCCTGAGCGCAGCCATATACACACAAATTACAGATGTGGAATATGAAATCAACGGCCTATTGTCTTACGATCGCAAAGTTGAAAAAATGGATTTTGATCGGATTGCGACCGCGCACCGTGAGCTCATCGGCACAGCAACCAAAGGGGATTTGCTCGCTGAAATTGCCAGAGCAGAAGGCATGCTGAATCTCGCGAAAATGGGTGCAGGAGCCGGCGAATATGAGCAATCGACTGCTGATTCCTTTAAGGCTGTCATTGATTCAGCCCGCGAAACAGCTCAGAATGATGCTGCAATGCCTGCACATATTCAAACAGCTCTTAAATCTCTCCAAAGCGCACGTGAGCAATTTTTTGTATCGGTGAACGATCCAATTCCAGCGGGTTCTTCCGTTGATCCGTTTAATGAGGCGTCGCTAGACAGTGCTTGGTCAGTCTTTAAGGCAGACAACTCCAAATGGTCGCTGACGCGTAAACCAGGCTTTTTAAGCTTGGACACTTCACCAGGCGACACGTTCGGAAATTCAAATAACTTGCCGAACATCTTTTTAAAGGATGCGCCAGCAGGCGACTTCGTCATTACAACAAAAGTGGAAGCTCCAGTACGCAAAAACTTCCAGCAAGCAGGCCTGTTCATTTGGCAAAATGAGGACAATTACGTCAAGCTTGGCCATGTTTGGGATACGGAAGCAACAACTGGCAAAAGCCTCGAAACCGCATATGAGAAAAATGCGGTTTATGTTAAAGCGACAAACATGGTCAGCCATCCAGGTTACGATACGTCCTATTTGCAAATCAAAAAGGTAGGCAATGTCGTTTCTACTTTCTATTGGGATGGCAGTGCATGGAAACCTGCGGCAGACCCGATGACCGTTAATTTAAGCAATTTGAAAATCGGTTTCTATGGTCTATCTTCGGGTGATAAAACGTCTGTCCAAGCAAATTTTGATTATTTCTCGGTTGGTCCTGTTCAATTGTCGGATAAAACAGCGCTTCAAGCGGCAGTTGTATCTGCTGAAGCCAAACTTAACTCCGCTGTTGCAGGCACAGAACCCGGTCAATATCCGCAGTCTGCAAAAGATGCATTTGCTGCTTCAATCGCAACAGCTAAAGACGTATTGGCTCTTGCAGCTGCAGACCAAGCGGCAGTAGATGCAGCGTTGGCAGCACTCAGCAAATCGGTTGCTGATTTCGCAGCTTCTGTTGTACCTCCTGCTGTGAAAGACGCGACGGCTACGATTGCCGGAGCGGCACTGGTGAAAGCGGGTCAATCCTTCGATGCAACGGTTGGATTGTCAGCCGTAACGGAGGAGAAATATTCAAAGCTGTATGCGCAAATTTTAACAGTTAGCTTCGATGCTGCGAAATTAACGCTGACTGGCGCAGCCTCCTTGCAGCAGGATTTCAGCATCCTTGAGCAAAAGGTTATCGAGCCAGGCAAGGTGAGGATTGTAGCGGCAGGTCAAGGCAAAGGCATTGATGCCAATTCGGAATGGCTGAAGCTGAGCTTCTTGGCAGCTGTTACGGGGAGCACAGGAAATACAGCCATTCAAATTAGCGACTTTATAGTTGCTAATAGCTTGGGAGAAGAACTTGAAGCAAAATCAACATCCCATACGCTGCAAATTAGTGCCGTTGTTGATATGACGGGCTTAAATCAGGCGATAGCCGCAGCGGAAGCCATTTATGATGGAGCGGTAGTCGGCACACAGCCTGGTCAATATCCGGCAGCAGCAAAAGCAGCGTTCGGTGAAGCCATTGCCGCAGCGAAAGCCGTTGCCGTTAACCCGAATGCAAGCGAAGCGCAAGTGAGCGCAGCTATTGCTCAGCTAAGTGCGGCAGTGACGACGTTCCAAGCTTCTAAATTGTCAGGCGATATTAATAACGACAATAAGGTATCAATTGGCGACCTCGGCATCGTAGCAGCTGCATATGGCAAAACAAGCGCAGATCCGAATTGGTCGCAATATAAGAAATCCGATCTAAATGCGGATGGCAAAATTGATATTGTGGATATCGCGATGCTTGCAAGATGGATTCTGGGGTAACATTTCGTTAGATTTTGCTTACAATAAAGAAGAGGGTGACCCGAAGCAACGCTTGGGTTCCCTCTTTTTTTGTCGGTTTCTGTGGGTTTAAGTTATTAATATGGATGCTGATAATATTGCTGGCCATACATTTGATTGTAATAGCCTTGGTTAGGTTTAGCTTGGTTCGACTGAATAGCTTGATTAGGCTGATATGCTTTATTGGACGGCAACGTTTGGTTTGGCTGCAATACTTGATTGGATTGCAATACTTGATTCGATTGCACTGGAGCTTGCTGCTGCATTGGAGCTTGATTAGGCTTTTGCATATTTTTGCTTTGGCCTTGTACGGGATTATAGCTGCAATTGCTCGGAGGTCCCAGAATAACGGTGTCTTTTAAAGGTGCTAATGCATTTTCTAATTTTTCTTGATCTAAGCAGTAGGTATACGCAAGGATATTGGTTGGAGTTAATCTTAAAATATCGGAGCCAAAAATAACTTCTGGGATTGGCGCATCAAAGATGGCTAGCAGATGAGTATTATCGACGGTCGCCATTTCATAGTGCCACCAGCCTTGCGGAATGTTGACGACTTGAGCAGGCTGTACCAAGTAATGAAGGAACTCGTTCGTAAAAGGGTTCATAAGCGCAATTTCTGCTGATCCTGATATGCAATATACGAGCTCGGAGGCATTCTGATGGTAATGAGGCTCAACGACATTGCTTTTGCTAAGGTATATATCAAGAAGCGACGAATTGCCTAACGTATTCAATTGCTTCACTGAAAGCAAGTTGATGTAGTTGTATGGATCTTTTTTGAAAAAAGTACTATTGTTCAAATCATAAGCAAATTCCGTCTGTGGAGACGTATAGTCCATATAAGAAGTCATTTGTAAATCCTGCCCCTCTTCCATTAGCTGGTAAATGTTTACTGGGATAGGATATGTGTTTGCCCATATGATGGTGAAGGTTACTGGAAAAAAACAAGGCAGACAAGTGCATGAATAACGATGCACTCGTCTGCCTATTCGTTTATTTATAGCTTGGAAGCCAGCTGCCATGCGCTTCGATGAGCTCATCACAAAGCGATACAATGTCATCCATAGACAATTCTGCTGAGGTATGCGGATCAAGCATTGCTGCGTGATAAATATGATCTCGCTTGCCAGTAATTGCCGCTTCAATCGTTAATAGCTGCGTGTTGATGTTCGTACGGTTTAATGCTGCAAGCTGTGGCGGAAGGTCGCCAACATAGGTTGGTGTAACGCCATTCGCATCCACGAGGCATGGTACTTCTACGCAAGCTTCCTTCGGAAGATTCGTAATAAGCCCAGTATTCATCACGTTGCCGCCAATTTTGAACGGGTTGTTCGTTTCAATTGCTTCGAGAATGTACGAAGCATATTCATGGCTGCGGCAGTGCTCCAGCTTGCTGTCATTAATAAGTGAATCGCGCATGGATTTCCAGCCTTCAATTTGACTAACACAGCGGCGCGGATACTCATCGAGAGGAATGTTGAAACGCTCGATCAGCTCTGGATAATTGCGTTTGATGAAGTATGGATGGTATTCCGCGTTATGCTCGGAAGATTCGGTGATGTAGTAGCCGAATTTCAGCATGAGCTCGTAACGAACCATATCATGATGTTTCTCCAATTGCTTCTCGGCTGCACGGCGTTTGATTTCCGGGTAAAGATCAACTCCGTCTTTGCTTGCTTCAAGCAGCCATGCCATATGGTTGATGCCTGCAATTTTGTACTTAACGCCCGTTGTGTCCATACCCAAATGATCAAATAAATGCGGCACACAAACTTGTACACTGTGGCATAAGCCAACCGTTTTCACGCCGCCATAGGTGTTCATGACATTCGTGAGCACGGCCATTGGGTTGGTGTAGTTAAGGAACAGGGCATCAGGACAAACCTCGTTGATATCGCGAGCGAAATCCAGCATCACAGGAATCGTGCGTAGATTACGGAAAATGCCGCCAATGCCTACGGTATCGGCAATCGTTTGGCGCAAGCCGTATTTTTTTGGAATCTCGAAATCGGTAATCGTACACGGATCATAGCCGCCTACTTGAATGGCGTTTACGATGTATTTGGCACCGCGAAGCGCTTCTTTTCGGTCGGTATAAGCTTTAATCTCGCAAGTGCTTTCACTTGTTTTTTTAATATTAAGCAGCATTTGCTCGGAATCGAGAAGACGCTCCGCATCAATGTCAAATAAAGCGATTTCAAAACCTTGCAGTGCAGGTGTCTGCATGACATCTCCAAGAATGTTTTTGGCAAAAACACTGCTTCCTGCGCCGATAAAAGTAATTTTAGACATTAGACAATAGCCTCCTATTGGATGATTGCTGACTCCTTTAGTATAAGGAGAACAACTGCAAATGAATATGGAAGGAACGAAGCATTATATGGAGAAATGTTGCATCATTTAGTATGCTTAGAGAAGTCAGCTTATTGGAGGTGTATGGATGGAAACGCATCATCGTATAACCATGAGTATTAATACAGCTCCGCTGAAAGGCGAAATGTCGGTCTTGTTCAGCGGAATCGGCGAACCGGTCGCGGGCCATTTTATAGGACCTGCTGTTCATGATTATTATTTAATTCACATTGTACTGGATGGGGAAGGCACATTTGAAACGCTGGGGAAGACGTATTCTTGCAGCGCGGGGGATGCCTTCATCATTTTTCCGGATATTTTGGTCAAATACGAGGCAAGCCTGCACAATCCTTGGAAATATACATGGGTAGCCTTCTCGGGAGATATCGTGGAAGCTTCTCTTAGTTCGATTGGGATCACGCCGGACCTTGCTGTTATACGTGGATTTTCGCTGCCGACGATTTATCGGATGTTTCGGAAAATACGCAAAGGTATGGAGAAAACGAATGCCCCAGCGCTTGGCAATATGGAGGCTTCGGGTTGGCTGAGACTAATATTTCATGAGCTTGGACGAATGAACCAAACGAGAATAACCGAAGAGATCGTACCAGAATCTCGTTCTTACCGCCAAATTGATCAGGCAATTCGCCTCATATCGCTCCAATATGGACAGCAGCTCTCTATAGAAGGAATTGCTCAAACACTCGGCTATCATCGCGCGCATTTAACGAGGCTGTTCAAGGATGCGACGGGGCTGCCACCCATGCAATATTTACAAAAGGTACGAATGAAGAAAGCAGAGGAGCTGCTTGAAGGCGAGCTTACGATCGCCCAGATTGCCTCATCTGTTGGATTTAATGACCCGCTCTTTTTTACGAAGCAATTTCACAAATGGAGCGGACAATCGCCTACGGAATTTCGGAAGAACTTGAATAAGCAATAGAACGATATACGAGCGGAAAATAGATAGGTGGGCATTCGAATGCAGTGGATAATTTATCCATAAATGCAACCTAAGTAATCATTAAAGAGTCTATGATTATGAGAATGAAGAGGAGGGATTTTTGGTGAGGTTCAAGCTTTGGTTTGTTTTGCTAGCAGCGGTTTGCATTCTTAGTGCTTGCGAAAAGGAAGAGACTAATAATGGAACAACGAATAGCAGTGGGAAAGTGGTCTCTAGCGAGTCGTTGGAGAGGCAATCCTCCAATCAAGAAACACAATTATCAGATGATATGAACGAAGTTATTTCAAATTATATTATTCAAAAATACGATTCCGTCTCCTCTCAAACGGAAAAACAGTTTGAGGTGCATGAGGTTTACGGCACAAGCGAATCATCGGGCATCATTACGGTGTATATGCATTCCTATTTTGGCGGATTTAATAAATTTTCGGGACTGGAAAATCAAGCGGGACATTCCTTGCCTGCGGTCATTCGTTTGAAGAAAAAAGCAGCGGGATATGTTGTAACCGAATACATTGAACCGAAAGACGGCAGCCTTTATCAATCTTCGTTGAAAAAGATGTTTCCCAAAAAGTATTTGGATATGCTGCATAATAAAAGCGGCAATTTAGAAGATTTACAAAAAGAAATGGACGAAAAAGTGCAGCAATGGTTGGACGAATAGTATTGCCAATCACCCGTCCCGACGGGTTTATTTTAGGATAAAGATCAAGAATCTAGCAGTTACTTTAAGTATAGTATGTATATCTCATATAATATAGTGACCTTTTTTTCACTACTTACATAATGATACAAACTTCTCTAGAATAGAGATGCGAGCGTGCTTAAGGCAGCATTTCGATTGCTATTTTACAATTCATAAGGAGATGAGTAGAGATGCAATTTCGTCATTTAGGGAAAAGTGGATTGAAGGTTAGCGAGATCAGTCTGGGAAGCTGGTTGACATACGGCGGTTATGTAGAACGTGAAAATGCGGTGAAAGCGATTCAAACAGCCTACGGGCTTGGCATTAATTTTTTTGACACAGCGAATGTATATGAGAGAGGGGAAGCAGAGAAGCTGATGGGAGAAGCGCTTCGTGCTTTTCCACGGGAATCCTATGTGCTCGCAACGAAAGTGTTTGGACAGATGGGTGATGGTCCAAATGATCGGGGACTATCCCGCAAACATATTATGGAGCAGTGCAATGCGAGCTTGAAACGGCTTGGAGCAGATTATGTAGATTTATATTACTGCCACCGCCATGATCCAAGTACACCTATGGAAGAGACGCTTCGTGCGCTTGATGATCTGGTGCGCCAAGGCAAAGTGCTGTACGTTGGCGTTAGCGAATGGACAACCGCGCAAATGGTGGAAGCGCATGCAATTGCCGATCGTTACTTGCTCGACCGAATCGTGGTTAACCAACCGATTTATAATATGTTTAACCGTTATATCGAGAAGGAAGTCATTCCTTACGGAGAGCGCGGCGGTATTGGACAAGTCGTGTTCTCGCCTCTCGCTCAAGGTCTGTTAACGGGCAAATACAGTTCCGTGAATGATGTGCCTGCGGACAGCCGTGCAGCGAAGCTTGACGGCATGCGCAAAGGTGTGACGGAAGAGAAAATTAATAAAGTGCGCGAGCTGAGCGTGGTGGCAGCAGAGCTGGAGTTAACGGTTGGCCAGCTGGCGCTTGCATGGATTTTGCGTCAGCCGAATGTATCTAGTGCACTCGTTGGAGCTAGCAATCCTGCACAGGTGGAAGAGAATGTGAAGGCATCGGGCGTCGTGCTAAGCGCTGATATTACGGAGCGGATTGAACAAATATTAGGAGCATAAGAAGGAGTGAATGAAGTGCCGAAAGTAGTTGTTACAGGCGGCAGCGGCATGCTGGGGAAATGGGTAGTTAAGCATTTTGTTGAGCAGGGATACGAGGTTGTGAATGCGGATGTGAAGCATCCAGCCGAACCGCTATGCCGCACCGTAATCGTTGATTTGAACCATTTGGGCGAAGTGTACGGCGTATTGGCTGGGGCGGATGCTGTTGTTCATTTGGCTGCCATCCCAGTTGCGTATTCGCATCCGAATGAGGTTACGTTTCACAACAATGTGATGTCTACCTACAACATATTGGAGGCTGCAGCGGGTCTTGGCATCCGCAAGGCAGTTATTGCTTCGAGCGAATCCTCTTATGGCCTCGTATTTGCCAAAGAGAAGTTCGGGCCTAAGTATGTTCCCGTCGATGAAGAGCATCCGCAGCTTCCTGAGGACAGCTATGGCTTGTCCAAAATCGTAAATGAACAAACAGCGGATATGATAAACCGGAGAACAGGCATGCAGGTTGTTTCATTCCGCCTAGGCAATGTTATTGCACCAGAAGCGTATGAGCGATTCGAGTCATTTATCCATGATCCCGAGCAACGCGAGCGTATTCTATGGAGCTACATTGATACGAGAGATGCGGCGGAAGCTTGTCAGCTCGCTATTGAAGCAGAGGGGCTCGGAAGCGTGGCGCTTAATCTTGCAGCGGATGATAGCAGCATGGCGCTGCCAAGCCGGGCGCTAATGGCCGCTCGTTTTCCGGAGGTCAATGATTACCGCAAGCCGCTTGAGGGGCACGAAACATTGCTTAGCAATGAGAAGGCTAAACGGCTGCTCAACTGGAAGCCAAAACATCAATGGCGCGATTACGTCAACGGGTAAAGGGAAAGTCGAGTCTGAGAAAAAAATTATGCGGTGAACGTTATTTTAGGACTGTTTTGGGGTAAACATGCTTATAAGCGAAAGGAGCTGATGAAGCATGTTAGATAATGAAAACAAGCCGCAGGAGGTTCCTGAGACAAATCCAGGACAGGAGCCGGAAATTGTCCCCCCGGATTCGCCGGTAATTAAGCCCGACCAGCCTATTCCGGAAATTGAGCCGCAGACGATCCCGGAAATTAAACCGGAGGTTGAACCTGAGATTAAGCCGGACATTCCGCCTGAGGTTCCACCAAAGCAATACTAGAGTTAACGTTCATATGCAAACGACAATTAAGACCGGATTTCTCCGTAAAAGGAGGAGCTTCCGGCCTTTTTTTGTTTGTATATTTGTCCAAACACCACAAGTTATGGCTCCATATACTGCTTAGAGAATAGGTTATGGAGGTGTGAAGCAATGATTACGATTAGTTTATGCATGATTGTAAAAAACGAGGAGCAAGTACTGGAAAAATGCTTAAACTCCGTCAAAGACCTAGTTGAAGAGATCATAATTGTAGATACGGGATCGACAGATAAGACAAAGGAAATTGCAGCTAACTACACAAGTCGAATCTTTCATATGGATTGGAATGACGATTTTTCGGCTGTGAGAAATTTTTCTTTCAGCCATGCTGCTCAAGATTATATTTTATGGCTGGATGCAGACGATTGGCTTCAAGAAAATGATAGAACGAAGCTCAGCTTGCTTAAACAAACGCTAGATTCAACTGTGGACTCCGTCAGCATGGATTATTATGTTGGTTTCGATCCTCTTGGACAGCCTACAGCTGTCATTCAAAGAAACCGGCTGGTGAAGCGCTCCAAGCAATTTCAGTGGCATGATCCCGTGCATGAATATTTGGCAGTTGAGGGGCATGTTATCTTCTCTGATATTGCTGTGAGTCACGGGCGCGTGCATACAAACTCAGAACGAAATTTGCGTATTTATGAAAGAATGCTTGCGAAAGGAGCCGTTCTCTCCAATCGGCAATTGCTTCACTATGCAATGGAGTTAACCGCTAATAATTATTTTGCAAAGGCAATTGAGATTTATGAAGCTATTATTTCTAATCGCGCAAGCTACTTTGAAGATCGATTGCTAGCTTGTGATCGAATGGCTCATTGTCATCATGATCTTGGCAATAAAGAGCAGGAGCTGCATTCTCTTATAAAAACATTCAACTATGATATCCCGCGTGCTGATTACGTATGCCGTATCGCATACTATTTTCAGGAAATCCATGATTATGAGAAAGCGGTTAACTGGTACCAATTGGCACTGAAGCTGGAAAAACCAGAAAAACGTCTGCTTGGCATTAACCACATGGCTTGGACATGGTTTCCCCATTTGCAGCTAGTGGCCTGTTACGGCAAGTTAGGGAAACTAGAGCATGCGTATAAGCATAATGAAATTGCTCTTTCGTATGCTCCCACGGATACAAACCTATTAGACAACAAACGATTGCTAGAGCAACGACTGGGCAAAAGAAAGGCTGGAAGCTAGCAGGATTATAACAAATCTACTTTTTATTTTTTATAAAAACAGCCTGTTTCATCTTTGCTAGACAAGTACCGTCTCTATTAATCAATTCGATCCATATAATAATGTATTGCTAGAACAACTAGATTTGTTACCAGCTAAATAATAGGGTTAGAAGGAGGGGAAAGCATGACTGCTACAAGAGCAAGGAAGGTAAAACAAAGCAGCAAAAGATTGATCTGCAAAGAGGTTGTCTGCAAGCGGCCTGTTAGCAAGAAATTGATCTGTAAGCCAGTGAGAAGACGCAAATCCGCGTTCAGAGCTGTTTCTGGAATCGATCAGAATCTTCTTGATGGTACAACTGCCAAAGTTCTTTATCAAGTGGAAGAACTGGATCTCAACAATGAATACAACCCGGCAAACTCAACTTTTCGTCCAAAACAAAAAGGCGTTTACGCTCTTTTTGCAAGTGTTTTCTTTCAAACGGTTACGGTCACAACCTATACGCTTGATTTGGAGATAAGAGTAAACGGCGTGCCAAGAATTTCAGATCAAGAAGATTTTACAAATACAAGCGGCATTATTGAGGCCAGCGGTCTTGTACAATTGCAGGCTCGTGATCGAGTACAGGTTTTTGCCACCGTTTTGAATAAGAATGTTCAAATCCAGAGCGGTTTAGCTACTCGTTTTGAAGGAGCAAGAATAAACTAAAAAAGTGCCTGGAGGTTTCCTCTAGGCACTTTTTTACAATCTTAGCTAGAGTGAAGTGATTTCCTTCACGGATCGACGAATAATCAGCTCCGCCGGCAAAACGATTTTTTTCCATGGCAGCGCGGCTTCACGCTCTTGTATGCGGTCAACTAGCATTTGCATGCCCATGTAGCCGAACTGATAAGCCTGCTGAGCGGCTACGGTAAGGAATGGTTCTACTTCTGAATAAGGTCCCAGATCATCAAAGCAAACGATGGACATATTGTCAGGAACGCTCATTCCGCGTTCACGGAACAGTCGTAAAATTTCTACAGCAAGCACATTGTTGCCCGCAACGATAGCCGTTGGAGGAGGGGAGAGCTGATCGAACCACTGCCCCATTTCGGTCAAATCGTTTAAAGGACCAAAGCTGGTCTCAAATACATATTTCTCTTTATAGTCCAGGTCATTGAGCTTCATGCCATCTTGATAGCCTTGCAGCCTTAATCTCGCACTGGAGATGGAGGAAGAACCATTCACCATCGCTATTGTGCGATGCCCTTGTGAGGCTAGATGCTCAACAAGCCTTCTTGCACCGTCTCTGCTGTCACCAAGCACGATATCACAATCAATGCCCGGCACCTCACGGTCAAGCAGCACAAATGGCACATTATGCTTGCGCAGCGAATTCAAATGAGGAAGAGAGGGATCGCCAGCAGGAGCGACAAGAACGCCGTCAACGCGAGTCGTTAAGATGGTCGTCACATAATCGGCTTCTTTTTCCAGATTTTCGTCGCTGTTTCCAAACAGCAGACGATAACCCGAACGTTTGGCAGCATCTTCCGCGCCGCGTGCGAGTGTCGTATAGAAAGGGTTCATAATATCCGTTATAAGCAGGAATAGCAGCTTCGTTTGCTGGAGTACGAGGCTTCGCGCCGTTTGATTCGGAACATAACCCAGCTCCTCCATAACACGAGTTACCTTCGTTCTCGTTTTTTCGCTTATTTTACCAGTGTTATTGATAACTCTGGAGACGGTCATAGCGGAGACGCCTGCCTTAGCGGCTACATCATATATCGTTACCATTTCGTAATCCCCTTATGGATAAATCGTAGATTCTATCATACAAAAAAGTAGTCATTGACAGCAAGCCTTATTGTTGTTATTTTAATGTTATCGGTAACATTATTATAACATAATGGAGGTTTTAATATGACAGATACTAGCTTTCGTTTTCAATCAGGGTTTCCAAAGATAGGTATTCGACCAACAATTGACGGAAGAAGAAAAGGCGTTCGAGAATCATTGGAAGAACAAACCATGAACATGGCAATCGCGACTGCTAAGCTTTTATCGGACAATTTGCGTTATCCAAACGGCGAACCGGTCGAATGTGTCATCGCTGACAGCTGTATTGGCGGAGTAGCTGAAGCAGCAGCATGTGCGCAAAAATTTGCAACCTCTGGCGTAGGGGTATCGATAACGGTAACGCCTTGCTGGTGCTACGGCACGGAAACGATGGATATGGATGCAAGCATTCCGAAGGCGGTATGGGGCTTTAATGGGACAGAACGCCCAGGCGCGGTGTATCTGGCAGCTGTACTATCGGGTTACGCGCAAAAAGGGCTTCCGGCTTTCGGTATCTATGGTGAGCATGTTCAAGATTCTGGCGATACTTCCGTTCCGTTTGATGTTAAAGATAAACTGATTGGATTTGCAAAAGCAGGCCTGGCGGTTGCTTATATGCGCGGTAAATCGTATTTGTCGATGGGTTCTGTATCTATGGGTATCGCCGGTTCAATCGTAAATGACGCTTTCTTCCAAGAATATCTTGGCATGCGTACCGAGTACATCGATATGACTGAATTTGTACGCCGTATGGAAGAGAACATATATGATACAGCGGAGTTTGAGAAAGCGCTTACCTGGGTGAAGGAGAACTGTATCGAAGGAGCGGATAACAATGCTGCGGATATCCAGACGTCAAGAGAGCGTAAAGATGAGGACTGGGAAACAGTTGTGAAAATGACGCAAATCGCCCGTGATCTGATGATTGGCAACCCTGAGCTTGCCAAACTTGGCTTCGGCGAGGAAGCTGGCGGCCGTAACGCGATCGTAGCTGGATTCCAAGGGCAGCGGCAGTGGACGGATCATTTTCCAAACGGTGATTTCATGGAATCCATACTTAATTCATCCTTCGATTGGAACGGCATAAGGGCGCCTTATATGGTAGCTACGGAAAATGACAGCTTGAATGGCGTGGTTATGCTCTTCGGATATTTGCTTACGAATACCGCTCAAATTTTTGCCGATGTCCGTACGTATTGGAGCCCAGAATCTGTGGAGCGAGTCACGGGACACAAGCTGGCGGGTGCAGCTGAGAACGGTTTGCTCCATCTGATCAACTCCGGTTCAGCAACGCTTGACGGTACAGGAGAGCAGACGAAGGATGGCGAACCGGTCATGAAGCCGTTCTGGGAAATATCGGAGGAAGAAGCGCAAAAATGTTTGGATGCTACGTCATGGCGGCCAGCTTCGGTCGAATATTTCCGCGGAGGCGGTTACTCCTCTGATTTCTTAACGCGCGGGGGCATGCCGATGACAATGTCTCGCATTAATTTGGTGAAGGGCATTGGCCCTGTACTACAAATTGCAGAAGGTTATTCGGTAGAATTGCCGCAGGATGTCCATGACACACTCGACAAACGTACCGATTCGACTTGGCCGACAACATGGTTTGCACCAATTTTGACGGGTGAAGGGGCTTTCGGTTCCGTTTATGAGGTAATGGATAATTGGGGTGCAAATCACGGCTCTATCAGCTATGGACACATCGGCGCTGATTTAATTACGCTCGCTTCGATGCTACGGATTCCGGTTAATATGCATAACGTTTCGAGAGAACGTGTATTCCGCCCAAGAGCATGGGGATTGTTCGGTACGGCGAATCCAGAGAATGCCGATTACCTAGCTTGTCAAAATTTCGGGCCTATCTACAAATAAATCGGAGGTTTTACAATGAGTAGCACGGACATTCGCAACGAGCTATGCAAATATGCTCGCAAAACAGTAACGAACAAGCTGGTTGTAGGGCCAGGCGGCAATATTAGCGCGAAGTTTGAAGGCAAAATGTATCTTTCGCCAAGCGGATTTGCTCTTGATGAGGTTGAGCCGCATCAATGGGTCGAGGTAGATATTGAGACTGGGGAAATAACAGATATCGGTCTTCGTCCATCATCTGAGGTTCTGATGCATCTATATGCCTATCGTGCTAATCCGGATATTGGAGCAATCGTTCATACGCATCCGCCATATTGCATTGCATTCACTTTAGTTGAGCAGGAGCTTCCAATTATGTTTCCAGATCAAGCAGCGCTCGTTGGCAAGACGGTGTACGTTCCCTATGTGCTTCCGACGACGGATAAGCTCGCTGATGCATACGTAGCGAAAGTAAATGAAGCAAGCTCAGTACTGCTTGGCAACCATGGCTTAGTAACGTCTGGTCGCAATTTACGCGAGGCTTACTATCGTACGGAGGTCGTTGAAGAAAGCACAAAAATTTATTTGATTGCCAAGGCGATTCGTGAGCCTAAGGTGTTGACGACAGAAGAGTTCGAAGAGATCGCATCGCTGGAGAGCGAAGCTTACCGCATTGAATTACTGCAAAAGATGAAGTGATTCGATGCCCATTCGTGAAGCGCCAGCTTTAGTTAAAGGAGGCTTTAAGCATGACGAAGCTTGCGACTGTGCTCGCGTTTGATTTGGGCGCAAGCAGCGGCAGGGCGTTAATCGGCGAGCTGCTGCATGATAAGGCAAGCGGTCAGCGCTCGCTGAAGGTGACGGAAATTCATCGTTTTCCGAATCAACCGGTGGCTGTACACGGTCATTTGCACTGGGATATTTTACGCCTGCTGCAGGAGCTGAAGTTTGCCATTCGCAAAGCCTTTCAAGAAGGCTACGCTCCGCAAACGTTCGGCATTGATACATGGGGCGTAGACTTTGGGCTGCTCGATGATAATGGCGAGCTGCTAGGCAATCCATATCATTACCGTGATTCGCAAACAGATGGAATAGTAGAAGAGCTGCTCGAACGGTTTGGCAAAGACCGGTTATATGAGCAGGGCGGCTTGCAATTTATGCCCTTTAATACGATAAACCAGCTGTATGCGATGAAGAAAGCGGCATCGCCGAAGCTTGCGGCAGCTAGAACGCTGCTGCTAACGCCTGATTTGCTTGCTTATTTCTTAACAGGCGTGAAGGTGTGCGAGTTTACGATGGCGACGACTACGCAGCTATACAAGCCTAAAGAACAGCAATGGAATATAGAGTTAATGGATGAGCTGGGCATTCCGAATCGGTTGTTTCTTGATCCGATTCATCCGGGTACGAAGATTGGGCAATTAACGGCAGAGGTTTGCGCCGAGCTGGATGTCCCTCCGATTACAGCCGTTGCTGTTGGAACGCATGATACCGAATCAGCGGTTGCAGCTGTTCCTGCGGATGGTGAATCGGGCTTTGCATATCTAGTTTGCGGAACATGGTCGCTGCTTGGGACCGAGCTTGCAGGTCCAAACGTCTCAAGAGAAGCGCAAGATCTTGATTTCTCTAATGAAGGAGGCGCTCAGGGAACCTATCAGCTGCTCAAAAACATTATGGGACTTTGGATATTACAAGAGTGCAAACGGGAATGGGAGGAGCAGGGGAACGATTGGACGTTTGCAGAAATCGTGACGCAAGCCGAAGCCGCTGAGCCTTTCCGCAGCTTTATCCATCCCGACGATCCGATGTTTTTTGCACCTTCCGGCATGATCGGGCGCATACAAGCTTATTGCGAACAAACGTCCCAGAAGGTTCCGCAGTCTATAGGAGAAATTACACGCTGCATTTTGGAGAGCTTGGCCTTAAGGTATCGGCAGGCGCTGGCTCAAATGGAAGAATTGACGAAGCAGCGTTTTGATGGCTTGCATATGGTTGGCGGTGGCATTCAGAATAGGCTGCTTTGCCGCCTAACGGCTAATGCGATTGCCCGTCCGGTTTGGACGGGACCAGTAGAAGCAAGTGCGATTGGCAATATGCTCATGCAGCTCGTCGCGCTGGGCGAATGCGGCAATCTTCAAGAAGCAAGGAAGCTTGTAGCAGCATCGTTTAAGGTAGAGGAATTTGCTCCTGAGCAGCAGAATGAGTGGGATTATGCGTTCGAAGCTTATGAGCGTGTTGCTAGAGTCATATAACTCATATGGTTATATCGATACCGGGAGGAGGAGGTTAGCATGCTGATTGGGATATCGAAACTGATTTCTCCAGAGCTGCTGAAGGTGCTCAGCGAAATGGGACATAGCGACGAAATCGTGATTGCCGACGGTAACTTTCCGGCGGCAAGTCATGCCAAGCGGCTCATTCGTGCGGATGGGCATGATGTACCGGCGCTGCTTGACGCTATTTTGCAGCTGTTCCCTTTAGATCAATATGTTGAGAAGCCAGCAGCACTTATGCAGGTGGTTCCGGGTGATACGGTTGAAACCCCAATTTGGGAGCAATACCGCTCGATTATCGAGCAGCGTACCGGTCTATTGGAGCCATTTGAGCAGGTCGAACGTTTTGCATTTTATGAGCGTGCGAAGCAGGCTTATGCGGTAATCGCTACAGGCGAGAGTGCGCTTTATGCCAATCTTATTTTGAAAAAGGGCGTTATTTAAGAATAGCTGACTAATTATGCATCATATTATGGCTTTATATTTGGAGGCTGCCTTCACGGTTAAATACCGAGGGCAGCCTCTTTCTATCTCTAGAACTAGACAGCAAGCCAGCCATCTACTATGATTTGTATATGAAACCGCTCTCATAAAAATATCCTATTTTGTCGGCAGGAGGAAAATAGGTTGCGCAAATCGATAATTGTTAGCTTGTTTGCAGTGTGCTTGGTCATCTTGTTTTTTACGTTAACCTCCATGGTTAAAGTGTTCTCCTCCGAATTGATTGAACCGGCATTGACGGCAGAGCAGCATAATAGCTACCGCCTTGTCCTCATAACGAGGGAGCTAGATACCCCTTTTTGGGCGAAGGTGGAACGAGGCGCTAAAGCTGCAGCAGAGCAAAATGGTGCAAGTCTTGAGGTGTGGGGGACATATGGCACAAATCGGGATGATTTTCTGAAAAATATTGAGGTTGCGATTGCTTCTAAAGTAGATGGAATCATCGTGCAGGGGCTTGATACAGACGAATTTAAAAGTTTAACAAAGGTGAAGGCGGCAAGTAGAGGTATCCCCGTCATAACCGTAGCGAACGATGTGCCGATGAACGAGAGTTTGCGCAGAACGTATGTAGGCTCGGATCATTTGGAAGCGGGGAGCATGATCGCGCGGCAGATGGTGTCGGATATGGGCTTTGTGGGCAAAGTGGTTTTGATGGTGTCGGATCGTCAGGAATACTTCCAAAGAACGCGCTTAACGGGCATATTGAATGTACTGAACTCGTACCCAAAGATTATAACCAAGATTGTAGCTGCAGGAGATTCCCGTGAGGATGTGGCGGCGGCAACAAATGAACTGCTTAATGAGGAACCGGATGCGGATGCGTTCATCGCCGTTTCGGCGAATCATGCGGGTTCGATTATTCAGGAGATTAGCAAGCGAATGCGAGTGGACAACTTTTTTATCTATTCGTTCGATGATTCACCAGAGACGCTTACTTTGATGCAGCAAGGAAAGATAGATGCCTTAATTGCGCAATCACCAGAGGCGATGGGCGAGGAAAGCGTCGCTCTCATGATCAAATGGCTGACAGGCGAGCAGGTTCCGCTAAACCCTGACGGTTATTTCACAGATATTCGTGTCATGCGGGCGGAGGATGCCAAATGAACAGCATTCAGCGTAAAATATTGACGATGTCTTTAATTGTGCTGTTTATAATGGTTACGATTTGGATGGTGCTCACCTACTATAATCAGAAGACGCAGGAGCAATACAATGATATTTTGCAGCGTTACTTGCGCATGAATGAGGTGACTGATCGCAGTCATCAGACGATTACGGCATTAAATGATTATTTGCAGAAGCCAACAGCACTTAAGCAGCAGACGCTGAATCAAAGCAAGGAAAACATAATGATGGCAAAGCAGCAAACGATAAGCCTTCGAAATAAGGATAATACGTTTACGCTGACGAGCTTCATCAATATGATTGATAGCTTGGTGGCGTCGGCGGATTTGTCAGTCATGTTTTTGGAGCAAGGCAATGGGGAGCAATCAGCTGAGAAATTTGAGGAAGCGACCCGCATCGACAAATACATAGCAGAAACCACAGTAACGCTCATCGACAAGGAAGTACGGACGTACGATGCTTTTTACCGCGGCATTATCGAACAAAGCGCGGAGCTGAAGCGGCTTGGCATATGGCTGCTTTCACTAATCACGATTATGCTGCTGCTGTTTACTTATTGGTTTTCGCTTAGCATTACAAGACCTATCCAGAAGTTGACGATAGCTGTAAAAGAATTATCGCGCGGCAGATTCGATAAGCCTATAGCAGTACACTCCAACGATGAAATTTCATTCCTCGCCAAAACCTTTGATCGCATGCGGATCAATATTAACAATCTCATCTCCGAGATTCAGCAGAAGGCACAGCTCGAAAGCGAGCTTCAGCAGAATAAGCTGCTCCTGAAGGAAAGCCAGCTTATTAGCCTCCAAAGCCAGATTAACCCTCACTTCTTATTCAACACCTTAGATATTTTATCCAAAAAAGCATACCTAGACGGCTCGGAGGAAACGAGCGATCTGATTGCCAACGTTGCAGGCTTGCTTCGTTATAATTTGCGCCGGCTAGACCGGGCAGTCACACTTGAGGAAGAGCTGTCTGTCATATTGAAATACATCGAAATTCAAAGCGCGCGTTTTACAGATCGGCTTAGATTTGTACTGGAGGTGGATGAGAGCTGCCTGCAGCTGCTGCTGCCTTGCTTGACGCTTCAGCCCATTATCGAAAATGCAGTCATCCATGCAGTTGAGCCGCTTGAGGATGGAGGAACGATTTCACTTCGCATCTATGAGAAGGATAATCTTGTTCTTATTGAAATTGAGGATGACGGCACAGGCATGACGGCGGAGAAGGCCAATCATATTTTGACAGAAGGCGGAAATGCGGATGGTGTAGGCCATTCAACGGGGATCGGCTTCAGCAACGTAGTGAAACGGCTGCGGTTGTTTGTTGGTGACGACGACGTTATTGAAATAAGAAGTGCGCCGCAAGAGGGCACGAAAGTAACGATAAAAATGCCAATCGTAGGGAGTGCAGCTGAGCATGCTGAAATTGTTAATCGTTGACGATGAGCAAGTAGAACGGGAAGGCTTGCAGGCTATTTTGCAAAAAGGTTTTCCTTCTTGTCAATTTATGCAAGCAAGAAATGGGGCTAGAGCCATCGAGACGGCAAGCGAGTGGCAGCCTGATCTTATATTGATGGATATCAAAATGCCCGGCGTTAACGGCATCGAAGCAATCGAGAAAATCTCGGTTTTTCTGCCTTCGGCCAAATTTATTATGGTCACTGCGTATGACACGTTTGACTATGCAAGGCAGGCTATTAAGCTTGGGGTTAAGGATTATTTGCTAAAGCCAAGCAAGGCAAGTGAAATCACAACAACGATTGGCAAGGTCATAGAGGAGATTATGCGTGAAAAAAGCGAGATTGCGATTAGGCAATACGAGGAGGAAGCGCTGAGGAAAGTGATGCCTATTGTCGAATCAGATGTCGTGACACAGCTGCTCTTCGACCATGTGCATGATGTCCATATCGACGATATGCTGAGGCTGCTTGGCAGAGAGCGGACAAGCGAGGCATTTGTTATGCTCGTCATGCTGCCAATCAATGCAACGTCAGAAGTGCTCTATGGCCAGATTAAAGCAAGGGTGAGACAAGCTGGAAGCGGCTGGGTAGGCGCGATGTCTGCGCGGCAAATTCCAATTGTCATTTTTCGAGATGCCGGTAAAACCTATCGTGCTCAAGCAGCCTCGCTTGTCCAGCAGTTTTTACTGCTGCGGCAGCGCGAAGTTGGCGGAGATTTATTTGTTGGAATCGGAGATTCCTATAAGGGGTTAGAAAACGTGAAGTTGTCATATCAAGAGGCTTTGCTTGCAACGGCCAACGCCTCGCTGCCGGCGAAACATCAATTTTATGGTGAAATTGAATCGCGTAGTCCCTTTGCGGGCGGGTATCAAGATAAACAGACTGAGAAACAATTTGTTGATCATATTCGATTAGGGAAATGGGATATTGTACGCAGGATGGTGATGGAGCTAATCGTCGTCCATGATCAGCATCATGCTTCCTTGGAGCAATCTGCCCAATGGGTGCTGGAGCGATTGTGGATTATAGCCCGTGTCGCAGAGGAGATGGGGATCGAAGTGGAGAAGCCGTTATTTTCGTTCCAAGTGACGCAGTATCAGCAGCTGCGTACAGAAACGGAAAGCTTGCTTACTAAGCTGATCGAAGGCATCGTCACTCATCAGAGCAGAGTACAGCCGGATGCGGCTTTGCAAATGAAGCAGTATATCATTGAACATTCAGAGAAGGATATATCGCTGGAGCTGATGGCGCAGCGATTTGGTTTAAGCCCTTTTTATATGAGCAAAATGTTCAAGGATCAGGAAGGCATGAATTATATCGATTTTTTAACCGAATGTAGAATTGAAAAGGGCAAGAAGCTGATGGCTGATCCCGATCGAAGCTTAAAGGAAATTACTTATGAGATTGGCTATAACGATCCTAATTATTTCAGCAAGGTGTTCAAGAAGGTATGCGGAGTATCGCCGACCGATTACCGCAGAGCCATCCTTGGCAAAAGAGCCTAAGCAGGGCTGTTCGCCTTAAAAAAATGCAGACGATAGCAAAAGAGTACTGGAAGATGGCGGCTCTCTGCTTCCAGCGCGATGTTATATTAGAAATGTAAGCATTTACATTTTTTTATAAAAGGGAGCGAAGAAAATGGGGAAACGGTTTACAAGAGGTGGAGTTGTATCGCTTGTACTAGCTCTAATCATCGTAATTTCGGCATGCTCTAGCGGCAATGGAAACAATGGGAACGCGGGGTCCAAGTCAACCGATAAAGAAGCAACAACAAAAACGAACAACGTAAAATCAGGCGATGACAAAATTGTAATTGGCCTTTCACTCGATACGCTGCAAGAGGAACGCTGGCAGCGCGACCGTGATTTGTTCATCGCAGCAGCCGAGGCGCTTGGCGCTAAGGTAGAGGTGCAAGCAGCAAACAGCGATGACGCGAAGCAAATTTCTCAGGCAGAAAACTTAATAAGCCAAGGCGTAGATGTGCTGGTCGTCGTCCCTCATAATGCAGAAGCAACGGCAGCGATTGTAGAAAAGGCTCATGCGGCCGGTATTAAAGTGCTTGCTTATGATCGTTTAATCAAAAACTCTGATTTGGATCTATACATCTCCTTCGATAATGAAAAGGTAGGCGAAATGCAGGCTGAGGCGATTATTAAATTGGCTCCAAAAGGGAAATTCGTATACATCGGCGGTGCCGAGACGGATAATAACGCCCATTTATTTAAAAAAGGCGCATTTAATATTTTGCAGCCGCTCATCGACAGCGGTGACATCCAAATCGTATTCGATCAATGGACGAAGGATTGGAACCCAGCTAACGCGCTGGCTAATATGGAGAATGCGTTAACTGCTAATGATAACAAAATCGATGCTGTAGTCGCAGCGAATGATGGTACAGCAGGCGGTGTTATTCAAGCGCTTGCAGCGCAAGGGCTTGATGGAAAAATTCCTGTTTCTGGTCAAGATGCCGAGCTTGCGGCAGCACAGCGTATCGTTGAAGGAACACAAACGATGACGGTATACAAACCAATTAAGGATTTGGCTGAGAAAGCGGCCGACCTTGCAGTGAAGATGGCCAAAGGCGAGGATGTAGGCGCTGATAAAACAGTTAACAATGGTAAAATCGATGTGCCGTCCGTGCTGCTTAATCCGGTAGCTGTAGACAAAACGAACATGGATGCTACCGTCATTGCAGACGGCTTCCATTCCAAGGACGATGTTTACAAAAACGTGAAGTAGCTGCTTGACCAGGTAAAGGGGAAGAAGCGGGGTGCCAAGACGCTCTTCCCCTCTTTGCCATTTACGGAGGTGAGGAAGGAATGACGGCGGCATTAGAAATGCGTAATATTACGAAGCAATTTCCTGGCGTTAAAGCGCTGAGCGATGTGACCTTTTCGGTGAAAAAAGGAGAGGTGCATGCACTGTGTGGTGAGAACGGAGCAGGAAAGTCGACGCTCATGAAGGTATTGAGCGGTCTATACCCGCATGGCACCTACGATGGGCAAATACTCATTAACGGTGAAGAGAAGCGCTTCGATAAAATAAAGGATGCGGAAGAAGCGGGCATTGCAATCATTTATCAGGAGCTTGCTCTAGTGAAGGATTTATCGATTGGCGAAAATTTATTTCTCGGCAAAGAACCGGCGGTATTCGGAATTATTAACTGGGAGCGCGTATTCAAGGAGAGCGAGCGGTGGCTGAAGGAAGTCGGCCTTCTGGATGTGAATCCAGAGCAATTGATCGGCGGCCTTGGCATCGGCAAGCAGCAGCAAATTGAAATTGCAAAGGCATTGTCCAAGAAGGCGAATATTCTTATTCTCGATGAACCTACAGCTGCTTTAACGGAGCAGGAAGTTGATATATTGCTTAATATATTGCGTGAATTTAAAAAACGCGGCGTTACTTGCATTTACATTTCACATAAGCTTAACGAGGTGTTTGCGATTGCAGATACCGTTACGGTACTGCGGGATGGTCTGGCGGTTGGCACATACGACGTGTCAGATGTGAATGAGGATAAAGTCATTTCACTGATGGTTGGACGCGAGCTCAAGGAGCGATTCCCGCGGGTGGAAGCAAAGCCCGGTGCAGTCATGCTTAAGGTGACGGATTATACGGTTATGAATCCGGAGCGGCAAGGTAAAAAAGTAATCGATCATTTGAGCTTTGAGGTGCGCAAAGGTGAAATATTAGGCATTGCCGGGTTGATGGGAGCGGGGCGAACGGAGCTGGTCATGAGCTTATTCGGTTCTTATCCAGGTCAAAGCAACGGATTGGTTGAGATCGACGGGAAACCTGTAAAGATTAAGCATACGCGGCATGCTATAAAAGCTGGTCTGGCGCTCGTATCGGAGGATCGAAAAAAGTATGGGCTTGTTCTTGGCATGGATATTAAAAGCAATGTCAGTCTAGCAAGCCTTGCAGCTATATCCTCAGGCGGGGTGCTTCGCCCTAATGAGGAAATTGCGGCAGGCAATCAATATTTGAACTCTTTACGAGTGAAAGCGAATTCAGTGGAGACGATTGTAGGAACTTTAAGCGGCGGCAATCAGCAGAAGGTCGTACTCGGCAAATGGCTGATGACGAATCCGAAAATTTTAATTTTGGACGAACCGACGCGGGGCATCGATGTGGGCGCCAAATTTGAAATTTATAATATTATGAACGAATTGCTTATGCAGGGCGTGTCCATCATTATGATATCCTCCGAACTCCCAGAGCTGCTAGGCATGAGCCACAGAATTATCGTCATCGCAGAAGGAAAACAGACAGGTGAGTTTAAGGCAGAGGAAGCAACACAAGAGATGATTATGACGGCTGCTACGGGAGGAAAAGGACGATGAGCATGAATCAAGAAACGGTGATAAGCCAGACAAAAATGAAGCAGCGGCCGCAATGGCTGAAATTTGACGCACGCGCATATACGATGATCGGGGCATTAATATCAATTTGGGTTTTATTCTCGCTGCTGCATGACCGGTTTCTATCGCCGACGAATATATCAAACTTGTTTCTACAAATGTCGGTTACCTCTATACTGGCTATCGGAATGGTGCTCGTCATCGTCGCAGGGCAAATTGACTTGTCGGTAGGCTCCTTAGTTGGCTTAACGGGTGGTATCGCAGCAATTCTAAACGTGTGGTACGAGTGGAATACGATACCGGTTATTTTAGCTACCTTAGGTGTGGGTGCGGCGATCGGTTTTATTCAAGGCTGGATTATTGCTTATCGGGCGGTGCCGGCGTTTATTGTAACACTCGGCGGGATGCTCATTTTTCGGGGTATTTTGTTTGGTACAACCGGCAGCGTTACCATTGCTCCGCTGACGCCATCGGTGAAAGCCATTGGTCAATCTTATGTGGGGGATATTATCGGATGGATATTTGGCATTACTGCTTTAGCCGTTGCGGGATACCTTGTCATGCGAAAGCGAGCAGCAAGAGCTAAATTTGGCTTTGATGTTGAGCCGTTTGCCGTCAGCGTGCTGCGATTAGGCGTCATTGGCGCCATTGTTATTGGATTCGTTTATTTAATGAACAGCTACAAAGGTATTCCTGTTCCATTCGTTATGGTTATTGTGCTGGCGCTTATTTTTACGTTTATATCAAAAAATACGACCTTTGGCCGTCAAGTATATGCGATTGGCGGCAATCCGGAAGCTGCGCGATTATCAGGCATTAATATTAAGCGCCGCATATTGCTCGTGTTTGTTCTCTGCAATACGCTAGCAGCCATAGCTGCACTAGTGCTAACTGCTCGCTTAAATGCAGCAACAATGAGTGCAGGTCAGAACTATGAGCTGGACGCCATTGCGGCTTGCGTAATCGGCGGAACGAGCTTGATGGGCGGTACGGGCACCATCGTTGGCGCGATTATCGGAGCTCTCGTAATGGCCAGCTTGGATAACGGGATGAGCTTAATGAATCTTGAATCCTTCTGGCAATATATCGTAAAGGGCGGCATACTGATTCTTGCGGTGTACGTCGATATTTACACGCGGCAGCGCAAGAAGGTTTAAATGTGAATTCAGGCAATGAGCTAAGCTTGAGCATCAGGGAGTTTTGCTGGGAAACCTTTTCTCCCTGATGTCCTGCTAATCTATCATTTGAAATATTCCTCGCGCAAAAGACTGTAATAAGCGATGTCCTCATATACATCCCACTTTAGAAAATGCTGGCGGAAAGTGCCTTCGTATGTCATGCCGTTTTTTTTCATAACGCTTGATGAGGCAGGATTTTTTGTCATGGCAGCTGCAACAATTTTATTAAGTGCAAGCTTCTCGAACCCAAACTGTAAAACTCGTTTGACGCCTTCCGTAGCATACCCCTGATTCCAGTACCGTTTGCCTAACCAATAACCAAGCTCAGCTCTTTTATGATTATTATTTATTGTCATGCCGATGCTTCCCATAAACGTATGGTTTCCTTTATCGATCAGAGCAAATGTGTAGCCTGTCCCTTCTTGATCAATCTCAGCGCGACGGGCAATAAAGGCAGCAGCTCCGCCTTCCGGATAAGGATAAGGAATATTTAGAGTGGTGCTTGCAACATCAAAATCGTTTATTAGCTGATGTAGTTCCTCGGCATCTCCAGCCTCAAATGGTCTGAGTATTAATCTGTCGGTATGAAATACAGTCATAGCATGCATCTCCAAATTGTAAATTTTAATTAAGTATAAAGAAAAATATGGAAGTTGCAAGGGTTTCTCATTGATTATTTAGAGCGATACAGCATTCGAAAGGCTTTTGGTTTCGTGCTTGTGTGTTTCGTGAAGCAGCGAACAAAATAAGGAAAGGAGCCGAAGCCTATTTCTTCGGCAATTTTGCCTATAGGTTCATTCGTGTGGATAAGCAGCCGCTTCGCTTGCTCAATACGGTGGCGCGTGAGGTACTCAAGGGGAGTACACCCAAAAGTTTTTTTCATGCAAATCGCAATATAATTGGGGTGGAAATGCAGCTCCTCTGCCATTTTCTTATAGCTGAGCGGGTCTTGATAGCTGCGCCGCAGGAACAGAGCGGTTGCTTCGGCAATTTGCAAATAAGGACTATCCACCGCCGATTGATTTTGATCCTGAAGCAGCTGGAGGAGGAGGTGAAAAATTTGCTGCTGGGTCCAGCGCGATTGAGCTGAGGGCTGCTCCTGCAGCTGCAGCAGCTCGCGTATTTTCTCTTCAATGGCATGGGGGACAAGTACACGCTTCTGCTTTGGAAGCTGGAAAGGGAAATACTCGATCGGAGCAAAGGGCTGCCCCTCCTGTGAAATGGAGAAAGGAAGCCGTTCATGTGATTCACTCCAATCACCGACCGTTTGAAAGTGCAGCCAATAAAAATGGGTTTCCTCGCTGCAGGGCATAGTCGTTCGATGAGAACGGTCAGGTCGAAAAATAGCATAATGGCCTGCCGAAATATTAAACTCCTGTCCTTCTTCCTCCATATATAAACTGCCGCGTGTTACGTATATAAGATCGAATACGCCAATGTTTGAACGATCAGCATGTCCGCCAAGTATAGGGTAAGTGTCCTCGCCGCCATGAATGAAATGAGGCATGGGGGGACAAATGAATTGTAACATTCAGGCTTCACTCCTTGCTTAGTCATTACGGGATAATCATATGCGATGATTGCAGTTTGAGTAAAGATGCTATAAAACAAAGATGTTGTGATTGGATAAAAAGTGGTTGAGATCAGCTATCCAATCGGGCAAGTCCCGCATGGTATATTCGGTATGCATTCATCATGGCATGAAGGAGTGGTACAGAAGCATGGGACAATTACATGAAGCATTTGGGGCGCTGCCGCTTGGCAGCATTAAGGCAGAAGGCTGGCTGTATAATCAGCTTCGAATACAAGCCGATGGACTTACGGGTCATCTGGAGGAGCATTGGGCGGATGTTGGTCCGAACAATGGTTGGATAGGAGGGGAAGGCGAGAGCTGGGAGCGCGGCCCCTATTATTTGGACGGGCTGCTGCCGCTTGCGTACAYACTGGGCGATGAGAAGCTGATCGCGAAAGCGAACCGTTGGATAGAATGGTCGCTCGCCAGCCAGCAGGAGAATGGCTTTTTTGGGCCTGCACATATTACGACGGTTAATAATGACCTGGATAAGAAGCAGGACTGGTGGCATTTCATGATTATGCTAAAGGTGATGATGCAATATGAGGAGGCAACGAGCGATGAACGAATCGTTCCATTCCTTAGCAAATTTTTCGCTTATGTAAGCTCGATTATCGAAGAGCAGCCTTTGCGCGGCTGGGCGAAGTCGCGCGGCTCCGAAATGCTGTTATGTATTTTATGGTTATATAAGAAGACGGAAGATGCCGAGCTGCTCAAGCTGGCTGATATTGTTGCCAGTCAAACACTGGATTGGACAGATATTTTCCATGACTTCCCGTTCTGGAGAAAAGTAGAGCAATGGGATTTTCGAACACATGTTGTAAATGTGGCGATGGGTATCAAGATGCCAGGCATCTTATATGAGCTGTATGGTGAGAGTGTTCAGCGTGATGCGGTTCATCGCGGCATAGACAGCTTAATGACTCATCATGGGCAAGCGCATGGCATGTTCTCCGGCGACGAATGGCTGTCGGGTACACATCCGAGCCAAGGGGTTGAGCTTTGCGCAGTCGTTGAGTATATGTATTCGATGGAGCAGCTTACTCGGATTTTTGGCGAAGGGCGATTCGGTGATATTTTGGAGAAGGTGGCGTTCAACGCGCTGCCAGCTACGATTTCCAAGGATTGGAGCGCGCATCAATATGATCAGCAGGTGAATCAAATTGTTTGCAATGTAGCGCCTAGAAATTGGAGCAATGGGCCAGATGCCAACCTATTTGGCTTAGAGCCTAATTTTGGCTGCTGTACATCAAATATGCATCAGGGATGGCCGAAGTTTGCTTCTCATCTGTGGATGACGGATGCAGCCGGAGGTTTGGCAGCGGTATCGTATGCTCCATGCCATGTCCAGACGTCAGTTGCAGACGGCGTTGCAGCTGAGGTGCGAGTAAGAGGACAATATCCGTTCCGTGATGAAGTGACGATAGAGCTAGTGCTTGAACGTTCCGCTACTTTTGCTATTTCGCTGCGTGTGCCGGAATGGTCCGTCAATTCGAGCCTGCTTGTGAACGGTGAAACTATTGTTTTAAACCCAGTAAAAGGTTACGCGCGAATTGAACGTGAATGGCAAGACGGAGATAAGCTACTGCTGAAGCTGCCTATGGAGGTTCGTACCGTTTCGCGCAATTTGTACGCAGTAAGCGTAGAACGTGGACCTCTAGTCTACGCTCTGCCGCTGGTGGAAAACTGGCAGCTGCTTAGGCCGCGTGAACGGTTTCATGACTGGGAAATATACCCGGGTTCTCCATGGAAGTATGGCCTGCTTGCGGACACCAGCTTTGAGGTAATGGTGAGCGAAGAGGCGATTCCCTATCAGCCGTTTGATGCGGCTGCTGCGCCGATCCGCTTGAAAGCAAGCGGCAAGCTTGTTGCAGAATGGCGGATGGAAGGCAACAACGCGGGAACTCCGCCTCTTAATCCGGATACAGAGGGTCAGCCGGTGACTGAGCTGGAGCTAGTGCCATATGGCAGCGCGAAGCTGCGAATCGGTGAATTCCCGCTGCTTGGAGAGCGAAAGCCGGTTATTCGGAGATAAGCAAAGTGAGATCGAGCTTTACAACAAAATGGCGGTGCAGGAGTTGTTTCTGCACCGCCATTTTTCTATTAAGGCTATATTCTATACTTATTTTTACGAAATGAGCTAGTTTAATTGAAATAGATCTATATTTTAGTCTTATTTTTGGCTGAATGACCTATTGGGGGGCCATTTGGCGGGTTGTGAGGCAAATTAAGCCTATTTTCTATACCTATTTTTGATAAAAGGGCTAATGTCTCGAAAAGAGGTATAGATTTTAGCTTTATATTATCCAATCGCCAAATGGACGGAGTTGAGTCCCGCAAGGTTTATATTCATCTTAGACAGCCTTATTTCACCATCATTATTTTTTCTTGAAAAACGCATTGAAAAGTTCAGCTGTTTTTTTCTGGTCAGGCGAGATAGAGAAAAGAACAAAATCTCCGTTGCGCAGGATTTGATAGTTTAAAGCTTGTTCGTATTGATCTTGCACATAGGTTTCGAATACTTTTTGCACAGCCTCGGCACGTTTCTTGAACAGAGCTTCAATGTCGGAAAAGTCTTTCTCTGACTTGAGCTGAACGACGGAAAACTCTCCAGCTTGAATCATTATCATCGGTTGATAGAAAATGCCGTCAATCAGCATCGTTTCCGGGTCTATGCCATAGCTGTCTTTTATTCGTTCGCCCTCAACTTCCGAAAGCGACCCAAGCCCTGCATCGGCTTTTATTTTGGCTGCGATATCAGCAACGGTGACCGCACCAGATGGATTGCCTGGATCTGGTTTCGTCGTCGGCTTCGGTATAGGAGACGGCGTAGCAATCGGCAGGGTGGATGGCTTCGGTGTAACCGTCGGTTTAATGATCGGCTTCTCGGTTGGTGTCTCAGTGTTTGGCTTCTCAGTCGGTACTGGAGAGGCTGGTTTCTTGGTCGGCTTTATGGTTGGCAAAGGTTTAGCTGAGGCTGCAGGTTTCTTCGTTGGTTTCGCAGTCGCAGCAGGTTGATCAGTTTTTGCTGGTTGTTTAGTTGGTGCAGGTGTGGCCGTCTCTACAGCATCCGCTTGAGATGTGGTGGCTGTCGGCGCTTCAGTAGTTATATCCTCAGTCGCAGTAGGGAGTGGTGCCTCGGTAGGCTTGTCCGTTGCGGTATTTCCGCCTGATATTGAAGAACTGCTCTCGTCATTATTTAATGGTTTGCCGGCGCTGCTGCAGGCAGCTGTAATGACCGTTATGAGTATAACCATGGATATGACGGAGAAGTATTTCGTTTTAAGCATAAACATCCAATTATCTCCTTTAATCATCGTTGTAAGTAAGACGCTGGGAAAGGCCAAAAGGTTGCTGTACGCTCATCTGCCGCTATTGCAGCTTACGTGCCTGCGAGGGGGTAATCCCTTTGTACTGCTTGTATAGCTTCGTAAAATAGTTCGGATTCTCACAGCCTACCTTTGCTGCAATTTCAGTAATCGTATCATTGCTTTCGCGCAGCAGCCGCTCGGCTTCGTTCATGCGATTGACATTGACATATTCGACGAAGGTGCGTCCTGTCAGCTTTTTGAACAGCTTGCAAAAATGGTAGGGATTGAGGCTGACTTGCTTGGCGGCCTGCTCAATCGACATTTTTTCGCGAAAATCAGATTCAATACGCTGAATGAGCAGCTTGAAGCGGTCGCGATTGACAAAGTATGGTTCCGCCGGCATGCCTACCAGCTGACGCTCGATGAAAGTACGGGAAAGAAGCGTAAATAGAGCATACAGCTTTGATTTGACGATAAGCTGATAGGCTGGAGGCTTGGCAATCAGCTCGGTTATTGCTTCTTCCAGCAGCGAGTAATGCTGAAGACAGGACTCATCCTGCTCGGCCGGCTTTACGGGATAACGAAGCCTACCCTCCAAGTAAGGCGCAACAAACTGCGCATGCAGCGGATCATGCACCCAATCATTGAAGAGGGAAGCGTTGAAGACGATACAATCATAATAAATATTGTCGTAACCCAGTGCATAGCCGACATGAAGACCGCCGCCTGGGATGAGCAGCACTTCTCCTGGCTTGACGACAAATGGACGGCTGTCGATATGGAAGAGAGCATTGCCTTCTCTCATGATGATAATCTCGAAATGCTCATGCCAGTGTAAATAAAGGAAACATTCATTTGGCGTTACATTATAGGCACGGTTTTGGAAGAGCTGAAATGGATACGCTTTTTGCTCTAGACGCGTATTTTCCCATAGCTCTTTCGGATAGCTCATCTACAGCACCTCCAACACAAGATTCGACTAGTATTGCGCAAGATTGTATAGAGAAATATGCAAAACTCCTAGTTATAATGAAGTTGTTGAGAATACTATAAGCCAATATTGGAGTGATATACAAGGATGAATAACAAATTGAGAATTGGAACGCTTGTCGGCGGAGGGAATGCGGATCAGATCATTCCACAAATCGTAAAGCACGGATTTGAATCATTTAACTTAACTTTCTGGCAAACGACTGGTGAAACAGATCTTGTGGAGATGGCTAAACGGGTAAGAGCGCTCGCAGATGAACATGACTTTGTGGTTCCAGCTGTAAGCGTTTTCGGAAACCCGCTAACGGGAGAAGGAAACAATGCAGATACGCTTGCGAGCTGGGAGCGTCTGATTGATCATGCGCATCTGTTTGGAGCTGATATTGTATCTGGATTCACAGGCCGCTTGACGAATCAACCGATTGACGAGTCCATTCCGAAATTCAAGGAAGTTTTCGGGGAGCTCACACGTAGAGCAGCAGATAAAGGTGTACGGATTGCTTTTGAAAACTGCGATATGGGCGGAACCTGGGCGACAGGCGATTGGAATATTGCCCATAACCCAACAGCTTGGGAACTTATGTTTAATGCGGTGCCGCTGGACAACATCGGATTGGAATGGGAGCCTTGCCACCAAATGGTCAGCTTAATCGATCCGATTCCGCAGCTGCGCAAATGGGCGAATAAGGTGTTCCATGTGCATGGCAAAGATGCAACAATTGCATGGGATATCGTGAAGGAGCACGGGGTACACAGCAAACAGCAGTTTGTATGGCACCGTACACCTGGTTTTGGCGATACCAACTGGAAAGATATTATTACGATTTTGAGACAGAACGATTATAAAGGCACGATTGATATTGAGGGCTGGCATGATCCTGTTTATAAGGACGAGCTGGAAATGACGGGACAAGTACATGCGCTTAATTATTTGAAAAACTGCCGCGGCGGCGATTTTGTACCTAATCCCGTATAGAAAATAATAGAGTTCAAAAAAGGAGAGAATACAATGTCGATTAAGCATCGTGTAGTCGTAGCCGGCTGCGGAGGCATGGCGAACACTTGGGTAGACTACGCCAAAGAACGTGAAGACACTGAAATTGTCGGGCTTGTTGATATTAAGGAAGAGTTTGCGCAAGCGATGGCTGAACGCAAGGGACTTCATTGTCCCACCTTTACCGACATTAAAAAAGCGATCGCGGAGACAGATGCAACGATCGTATTCGATGTGACCATTCCTGCAAGCCATTATACAATCAGCACGACGGCTCTAGAGATGGGCTGCCATGTCTTCGGAGAAAAGCCGCTTGCAGAATCGATGGCTGATTGTAATGCAATCGTACGTATTGCTGCCACGTCGGACAGAACACATGCCGTAATGCAAAATCGCAGATTTGACCCGCGCATTCGTGCATTTCGGCAATTGCTTGAGGATGGCACGATCGGCAAACCAGGTTTTGTAGGCGCAGACTTTTTTCTAGGCGCGCATTTTGGCGGGTTCCGCGATGCGATGGACAGCCCATTACTGCTGGATATGGCGATTCATACCTTCGATCAGGCGAGATTTATTATTGGTGCTGATCCTGTTTCTGTCTATTGTCATGAATTTAATCCTCCAGGCTCTTGGTATGCAGGCAATGCCAACGCGATCTGTATCTTTGAGATGTCCGACGGCTCCGTATTTAATTATCGCGGATCTTGGTGCGCGGAGGGGGCGTCCACAACATGGGAGGCTACTTGGAGAGTAACTGGCGAGCATGGTACAGCGATTTGGGAAGGAGATAACAACCCATATGCCGAGATCGTGGTTAGCGGCGATCAGAGTGGGAAATTCATACGTGACTATAAACGAGTAGAATCCCAGCTTCCTGAAATGGAAAATACGCATCATAAAGGCTGTTTGGACAATATGTTCGCTTCGCTTGAGGCAGGCAGCAAGCCGGAAACGGATTGCAGCGACAATATTTATAGTATGGCGATGGTTCTGGCCTCACTTGAGAGTGCAAAAACCGGTCAAAAGGTACAAATTGCTGGTTTTATGGAAGCAGCCGCAGGCAAATAAATCATAGGTGAACAAAAGAGTGACTCCTAGCTGATGCAGCTGCGGGGTCGCTCTTTTATTTTGCATAAATGTCCGAATTCATTAAAAAAAGACCTATATTTCTAAATACGAACGATAGTCGTTTTTTCTACAATTGGAGGTGAAAACGGAAAGAGGTGAAGGACCATGGGCACCGATTATGTGCTGCATATGAAAGGAATTAGCAAATCGTTTCCTGGCGTCAAGGCGCTTTCAAATGTTGATTTTGGTCTCAGGAAAGGCGAGATCCATGCGCTCATGGGAGAGAACGGCGCAGGAAAATCGACGTTGATTAAAGTAGCGACCGGCGTGCACAAATGGGATGCTGGAGAGGTGTTGCTAGCTGGCAGGACGATAGCTCCAAAATCTCCGCTGGAAGCACAGCGGCTTGGCATAAGTACGGTATATCAAGAGGTCAATTTATGCCCAAATCTTAGCGTGGCTGAGAACATTTATATTGGTCGTCATCCCAGAAAACGCGGATTAATAGACTGGGACAAAATGTACAACGACAGCGAGCGGCTGCTGGAGCGTCTAGACCTTGTGATTGATGTTAAGCAAACATTATCGCATTATTCGGTTGCTATTCAGCAAATGGTAGCCATTGCGAGAGCTGTTGATATTTCGAACGGTATTCTTATATTGGATGAGCCTACGTCAAGCCTTGATGCGAATGAGGTTAAACAGCTGTTCAAAGTTATGCGCATTCTGAAGCAAGAGGGCATGGGCATCGTATTTGTTACTCATTTCCTAGACCAGGTATATGAAGTAACCGACCGGATTACGGTGCTGCGCAATGGGATGCTCGTCGGCGAATACTTAACGAAGGATCTGACCAAAACAGAGCTTGTGTCCCATATGATCGGCAGGGAATGGAGCGTAGAAGAAGCAACAGGGAAAAAAGCAGTAGAGCGAACGGCTGGCGAAAACTTTTTGGAGGCCAGCTCGCTTGGCAAACGAGGCAGCATTAATCCTATCGATCTTCAGATCGGGAAAGGGGAGGTGCTCGGTCTTGCAGGACTTCTTGGCTCTGGCCGAACAGAAATCGCTAAGCTCATCTTTGGCATCGACAAAGCGGATGAAGGCAGCTTGACCATTGACGGCGAGCTTATTTCTTCCATGTATCCGCAGAAAGCTATTCAGAAAGGGCTTGGATTCACGCCAGAGGATCGCAAAGTAGCAGGCATTATAGGAGAGCTTACCATTCGTGAAAATATCGTCTTGGCGCTGCAAGCCCGTAAAGGCCTCTTCTCATTCATACCGCTGCGCAAGCAGAAGGAAATCGCCAATCATTACATTGATTTGCTAAAGATCAAAACGCCAAGCGCGGAGCAGAAGATTGAAAATCTAAGCGGCGGAAATCAGCAAAAGGTTATTTTGGCGAGGTGGCTTGCTACGCAGCCGAAGCTGCTTATTCTGGATGAGCCGACACGCGGAATCGATGTGGGTTCCAAGATGGAAATCCGCAAGCTCATTCTTGATTTGGCGGCTACAGGCATATCGATCCTTATCATATCGGCGGAGCTTGAGGAAATTGTTCAATGCTGCAACCGGATTATCGTTTTACGCGATCGGATCAAGATCGGCGAGGTCGCCGGCGCAAGCATGCGCGAGAACATTATTATGGAAATGATTGCGAAGGGAGCGGAAATGTATGGCGGGTCTGACGGGATTGGCGCGTAGTTTAAGCAAGCAGAAAATCATTTGGCCGATTCTGGCACTCGCTGTATTGTTTCTTTTCAATTTGATCGTCATCCCTGATTTTTTTCGAATGGAATGGAAGGACGGTCATTTATTCGGCAATTTGATTGATATTTTGAAAAATGGATCGCCGCTCATCATCATTGCTATTGGCATGACTCTAGTCATTGCTAAAGAGGGAATTGATATATCCGTAGGATCAGTTCTCGCTATTTCGGGGGCTATCGCGGTATTTATGCTCGATGGTTATCCACTTTGGCTTGTCATTCTAGCGGGGGTATTTGCAGGATTATTATGCGGCTTATGGAATGGGATGCTCGTTGCGATGATTGGCATTCAGCCGATGGTGGCTACCTTAATTTTGCTGACGATTGGCCGAGGAATCGCTCAACTAATTACGAGCGGGCAAGTGCTTACGACTAACGATAAGGCGTATCAGTTTATTGGAAAAGGGCATTTGCTAGGGCTGCCATTTCCGCTGTTCATTGCGATGGCTGTATTTTTACTCGTATATCTATTCAAAACGCGTACCGCGTTCGGACTTTTTCTAGAGGCTGCTGGCGGCAATAAGACAGCGAGCAGCTATGCGGGTATACGTCCTAAAGTAATCTTCATGACCGCATATACGATTACGGGCATTTGCGCCGGTATTGCCGGCATTATTATTAGCGCAAACGTAGCAAGTGCCGATGCGAACAATGCTGGACTGTGGATAGAGCTGGATGCTATTTTAGCTGTCGTAATTGGCGGAACCTCGATGCGTGGCGGACGCTTCTACCTTGGGGGAACGATCTTCGGAGCCTTGTTCATCCAAAGCTTGACGACGACGATTTATTCTTTGGGTGTCGAGCCTTCCAGCATTTTGCTCGTTAAAGCGGTTGTTGTTATTATCGTCTGCTTGATTCAATCCGACTTATTCCGGCAGTCATTCAAATTGGTGAAAAAGAAGGTGGCGGCATAATGAAGCTGATTTCTCTGAAAATTAGCCATAACAATATTATTGTATTGGCTACGCTGCTTCTTTTGTTTATTTTGTATGGATCAGGTGCTGCGCTTTACAAGGGCTTTTTCTCCATGCAAGTATTTTTGAATCTATTTATAGACAACGCCTATCTCATTATTGTGGCTACAGGCATGGCATTCGTCATTATTAAAGGCGGCATCGATTTATCCGTAGCTTCGGTCGTTGCGCTGATCAGCATGGTGTCGGCGTCACTCTTCCAGCATGGGGCAAACGCGCTTGTTGTAACGATCGTTGCTCTCGTCATTGGTACGCTGTTTGGGGCAGGGCAAGGGTATTTAATTCAGCGCTTTCAGCTGCATCCTTGGATTGTCACGCTGGCGGGAATGTTCCTCGCTAGAGGGATTAGCTTCCTCATCAGCACGGAGAGTATCGTTATTAGCAATTCGGTTTATGTGAAGCTCTCCCAATACAAAATTTATTTGTGGGGCGATCATTTTATAACGATTAGTGTCGTCATTGCGATTGCCGTTGTTATCGCTGCTCTCCTGATTGGGCGGTATTCCTCCTTTGGCAGGGCGGTGTATGCGATTGGCGGCAGTGAAAAGTCCGCTGTTTTGATGGGGCTGCCTGTTGCTCGAACGACGATTCTTGTATATACCTTAAGCGGTTTGTTCTCTGCAATTGGGGGCATCGTGTTTACACTCTATATGCTGTCGGGCTATTCGCTGCATTTGATGGGTATGGAAATGGATGCCATTGCGTCGTGCGTTATTGGCGGTATTTTGCTCACTGGCGGATTTGGTTATTTGATCGGGCCAACGCTCGGCGTGCTTTGTACAGGCATTATACAAACGATCATTATGTTTCAAGGGACGCTCAGCTCTTGGTGGACGAAGATTACTATTGGATTTTTATTGTTTCTTTTCATGGCTTTTCAACGAATTATTGTGATGAGAAAAGAAAAAAACGCTTTGCCAGCTTCCAAAAATAAACCGAAATTTGAAAATAAAGTCGTTAATTTGTAAATACAGAACATTTGCAACATTTGTATATTGAGAGTGTAGCCAATACAAGTTCGATAGGGAGGAAATAWGAATGAACAGAAAGAAACCGTTTATCGTCACGATGCTAGCTGCGATTATGCTGGTAGGCTTGATTGCCGGTTGTGGCAACAACAGCAATAATGGGGGCAACAAACCAGCAAGCGGAAATGCAACAAACAAGCCAACAGAGAATGCGGCAACGGAAGCACCACCGGAAGCGAACAAGAAGCTGGTTGTAGGATTCGCGCAAATCGGTGCGGAAAGCGGCTGGCGTGATGCTGAGACCGATTCGGTTAAAGCAACATTTAGCGAAGATCCGAACTTCGAGCTTAAATTCTCTGACGCACAGCAAAAGCAAGAAAACCAAATTAAAGCGATCCGTACGTTTATCGCCCAAAAAGTAGATGCCATTGGACTTGCGCCAGTCGTAGAATCAGGCTGGGAAACGGTATTGAAGGAAGCTAAAGATGCGAATATTCCAGTGTTTTTGCTAGACCGCGGCATTACAAAAGGCAATGAGGACTTGTATGTATCGTTTATCGGTTCCGACTTTATTCTCGAGGGTCAAAACGCAGCGAAATGGATGATCGATGAGTTTGGCGCTGGCGCTCAGGTCAACATCGTTCAATTGGAAGGCACAGTAGGTGCAAGCGCAGCGAATGACCGTAAAAAAGGATTCGAGGATGCGATTGCTGGCGAAGCCGGCTACAAAATCGTTTATTCCCAAACAGGCGATTTCACTCGCGCCAAAGGCAAAGAGGTCATGGAAGCTTATTTGAAAAAGGATAAAAACATCCAAGTTGTCTACGCACATAATGACGATATGGCGCTAGGCGCGATTCAAGCGATTGAAGAAGCGGGCTTGAAGCCAGGTACAGATATTAAAATTATAGGCGTTGACGGCATTAAAGCAGCTTTTGAAGCGATTGCAGAAGGTAAAATGAATGTAACTGTAGAATGTAATCCATTGCTGGGACCACAGCTGAAGCAAGCGATTCTCGATTACAAAGCTGGCACCACTCTCGAAAAATGGATTAAATCGGATGAGGACGTTTATTTCGGCCAAAAAGCAATCGATGCGCTGCCAAATCGCAAATATTAATCGTTATGGCAATTGAAGATAGGTAAATTACGAGACTGCAGAAGAGAAAAATCTCTTATGCAGTTTCGTTTTTCGCATTTCAAAGGAAATGATCACTATTTGATGAGGACGGATTGAATGTTTATGCTAAGCGGTTTATTTGCGAATCGTAGTATCCGTTTCAAGCTTTTATTTTATTTCGTCATCATTATTTTATTTTCAATCGCTGCGCTCAGCATTCTGGGCAGCACCTTATACAAAAATGCTATTGAAGAGGAAACGAACGCACATACGGTGCAAATGATGGATCAGGTAAAAAACCACATTGAAGTATACATAAAAGAAATGGATAACATTATTTATTATTTGTCGCAGGACGCGTCGGTCATCGAATTTATGAGAAGGTCGAATAACGAATCAGGGCAGCTGAAGCTGCTGGATTCTAAGGTGAGGAAACTTCAGAGGGTCTATATAGAGAAGCATGTAGAAATTGCGGGAGCAATGATTGTGAGCCGCAACAACCAATTCGCAAGCAGCGGCTTAGAGCCGATTACGAGAGATTTTATGACGGAAGAGCAGTGGTATAAGAAGGCAGCTCTTCAGCCGGAGCATATTCATTTGTTCAGCCATCCGATTGGGAGAAATATTAGAGCAGAGCAAAATTTAAGCGCCGATCAGGTGCTGTCATTCGTGCGGGCCGTAAAGGACCCATTGACCGGCCAAGTGCTTGGCGTTATTTTGATCGATATGAAATTAGACATTATTCAGGCGATCGTAGAATCGGTATCGCTAGGGAAAAGCGGCTTTATTTTTATTATGGATGAGAATGGCGGTGTCGTGTATTCGCCAGTCAATCCGATTGTGTACCGCATTTCGGGCGATTGGATGGAGGGGCGCTCTGGCAAAGTCATTCGCCAAGTCAATGAGCTTGAATACCAGATGATCTATAATACCTTTCCAGAGTTTGATTGGCGAATCGTCGGCGTGTTTCCGCTTAAGGAGTCGCTTCAAGTCGTTGCGGACATTCAATTTTATACTGTTATTATTGCGCTGGTCACGCTGCTGCTGGCCTTTATGGCATCGTGGTATTTCACGAATGCGATCGTTCGTCCTGTTGGGAAGCTGCGCAGTTTAATGAAGAAGGTAGAAGAAGGCGAGCTTCATCTGCGCTTTCCTAGTAAAACGAAAGATGAGATCGGACAGCTGGGCAATAGCTTTAACCATATGGTGCAGGAAATTGATAATTTGATTCATCTCGTTTATTTGGAGCAAAGGGAGAAACGCGAGGCCGAGCTGAAAATATTGCAAGCGCAAATTAAACCCCATTTCCTCTATAACACGCTGGATACGATTCAGTGGATGGCACAGGACCGGGATGCCGATGATATCGTCGATATCGTTGTTGCCTTAACTCATCTCTTCCGAATCAGCCTTAGCAAAGGACGAGAGGTTATTCCGCTTAGCGACGAGATTCAGCATGTGGAGAGCTATTTGATTATTCAAATGGCCAGATATGAGGATAAGTTATCCTTCGAGATCGACATTCCGCAGGAGCTGCAGACGCTAAGCGTGCTCAAAATCATTTTGCAGCCGCTCGTCGAGAACGCGATTTATCATGGCATCAAAGAAAAGCTGGCTAAAGGCACGATTCGTATACATGGCTTTACAGAAGACAATAAGCTGGTTCTCGTCGTTGAAGATGACGGCGTTGGGTTTGAAGCGGAGCGGCTGATTCTGATGAATGAATCGTTTCATGCTATCCGGCAAAGCGGTGAGGATCGAGGTTATGGATTGTACAATGTGAATGAACGAATCAAGCTGTCATATGGCTCTGGTTATGGTCTTACCATTGAGAGCGAGCGGGGACAAGGCTCCAAAATCGTGGTAAAACTACCGTTAATGGTTGGATAACTTGAAATGGCTGGGGGTATGGAGATGTGGAAGCTGCTTATTGCGGATGATGAGCCGAAGATTCGCAGAGGATTAGCCAAGGTGCTTCCTTGGGAGGAGCTTGGCATAGAACTGGTAGGCGAAGCCGAGAACGGCTTGCAAGCGCTTGAGCTTGCGGAAGAGCGTAAGCCTGATATTTTGTTTGTTGATATTTGCATGCCATTTGTTGACGGGCTGGAGTTCATTGAGCGGCTGAGGCAAACGCTGGAACGCAGCATTGTCATTGTTATTTCAGGACATGATGAGTTTCGTTACGCACAGCAGGCCGTAAAGCTGCATGTATTTGAATATATGCTCAAGCCTGTAATGAAAAGCAAGCTGGAGACTGTTGTACGCAAAGCAATAAGCGAGCTTGAGCAGAAACGAGACAAGGAGCAAAAGCTGGAATGGATGGATCAGCAGCTCAAAACCAATTCCGTCGCGATTCGGGATACGTTTTTGTTGAAATGGCTGGAAGGCATTATTGCGCCTGAGGAAATTCATAATCAGACCGCCTTCCTAAGACTGGGCTGGGTAGATGCTGTCGGCATGATCGCCTTTAAGGTGATTCAAAACGTGGAATCCGGCAAGGCGATGCGCGTGTGGGACCGCGACCTTCTGGAGTTTGCTTTGAAAAACATTACAGAGGACCTGCTTGCTGGCAATGGAGCAGGCAATCATGTTGTGCTTAACGATAAGAAAGGCCAAATCATCGTCATGGGCTGTATAGAAAGCTATAACGAATGGCTCAAGTTAGGACAGAAAATTCAAGATAAAATGGAAGCGCTTCTTGAAAAAACGATTATTTTTGAGCAGCAGGCAGTGGAGAGTATTGAAGAGTTTCCGAAGCTGTACCGTACGTTGTCAAGAGAGCTTGGCAGCAAAGGCAGCTTGTCTCCGATCGTTATTTTGACAAAAAAATTTATTGATCGTAATTTCTACATGCCTTCGCTGACGCTTGGCGATGTCGCTGAAGGTGTGCAGGTGAGTCCTACTTATTTAAGCAAGCAGCTGAAGCGGGAGCTTGGCCTTTCATTTATCGATTATTTGACGGAGGTTCGAATTCGGAAAGCGATTCAATTGATGAGCGATCCCTTGTTCAAAGTGTATGAAATTGCGGAGAAGGTAGGGTATAGCAGCCAGCATTATTTCAGCAGCGCCTTTAAGAAGGTGACTGGAACCTCGCCGATGGTCTATAAGAAAGGGATACGTTCATGATTGGAAGAAAGGCAGCAGGTTTTCTTATCCTTTGCTTGATTTTTGTGGCTTTGGTAGTATGGACGCGGGCATGCGTAATGAACGAGAAGATAGTGAAAAATGACAGCGGATACAATTATTTGATCGGGGTGTCCCAGCCCAATTTGAGCGAGCCTTGGCGCGTGGCCATGAATGAGGAAATTCAGCAGGAGGTCAGCAGGCACTCGGATATGCGGGTCATCTTCACCGATGCCGCGCAAAGCAGCGAGCAGCAGGCGAAGGATGTGAAGAAGCTGGTTGGATATGGCGTCGATCTGCTCATCATATCGCTTGATGATCCAGTAGCTCTCACACAAACGGTAAGCTCCATTTACGAGAATATTCCTGTTATCGTGCTCGGAAGAGGCGTGACAGGGTATGATTATACGCTTTATGTCGGTACGGACGATGAAATGATCGGCAGAAAAGCTGGCGAATTTGCAATGGAAACGCTGGGTGAGTCGGGCAGTAAAATTATTGAAATGCAAGGGCTGGCCGGTTCACCGACCGTTGAAGAACGCAGCAATGGATTTCGAGAAGCGATTCATAATTCCAAGCTTAGCATCGTGCAGACGATGAATGCGGATTGGCAGCGCGATCGAGCGGAGGATCTGCTAACGGATTGGTTAAAGGATCAACCCGAGGTTGACTTAATCTTTGCCCATAATGAAGCCATGGCGTTAGGCGCATATCGTGCAGTACAGAAGCTTGATAGGAATGATATTAATATTATTGGCATCGATGGCGTCAATTCTGAAAACGGCAGCCTGCAGCTCGTCTCGGAGAACAAGCTGACAGGCACTTTTACAAGCCCCCCTGGCGGCAAGGAAGCGATTCGTTATGCGGTCGATATATTGAATAAAGAAAAGGGAATTCCCAAAAAGGTTATTTTGCGCAGTCAGAAAATAACGAATCAACTGGAGGGGAAGGGTGAGCCGCGCGTTACGCATTCACCAGCGCCAACGCTCCAAGAGGCACAATCTCCGATTGTATTAGGGTTTGCACAGGTAGGTACGGAAAGCGGCTGGCGAATCGCAAATACAAAGTCGGTGATTAATGCGGCAAAGGAAGCAGGCGTGGAGCTGCTCTATGAGAATGCGGAGCAGTCGCAGGATAAACAAATTGAACTGATTCGGCAGTTTATAAACAAAAAGGTGGATGTGATCGCCTTCTCACCGAAGACGGAGACCGGCTGGGAAGAAGTATTGAAGGAGGCGAAGGAGGCAGGAATTCCAGTCATACTGTCTGATCGTGAAGTGAACGTAAGCGATGATACGCTGTGGACAGCTTACATCGGTTCAGATTTTCGCGAGGAGGGCAGAAGGGCGGCAAGATGGTTGATTCAAGAGGGAGAGGAAGGACGAAGCTATCAATTCGTCGAGCTGCAAGGAACAGCGCACTCTGCGCCAGCTGTTGGGCGGATGCAAGGGTTCAAGGAGGTTATCCAAACCGATAAAAACTTCACCTTGCTTGAATCATTGCAGGGCGACTTTACGAAGAAGAAGGGCAAAGAGCTGATGGCGGCGGCGCTGAAACGGCATGGCTCTGCGATAAACGTCGTTTATTCCCATAATGATGATATGGCTTTAGGCGCTATTGAGGCCATTGAGGATTTTGGCTTGCGGCCGGGTAAGGACATTACGATCATCTCTGTTGATGCAACAAAGTCAGCTCTTAAAGCTTTAAGTATCGGAAAGCTTAACTTTGCAGTTGAATGCAATGCGCTGCTTGGTCCTCAGCTCATGAAAGCGGTTAAGGATTTGTCGGAGGGCAAGGAGCTTCCGATGAAGATTATTACTGCTGAAGGTGTTTTTACGCAGGAATCTGCCAAAATGGCGCTAGCAAGCCGTGAATATTAATAGAAGGAGAGTGCTGTTAAAGTTGACAAGGTATGCCATCAAGAGCAGAATAAAAATATTACACTACGAAATGAGGCATAGCCCATGTCAAACCTTATTGATAGAGTGAAAAAGCTAGCAGCAGGTTTTGATGAAGAAACGCTGCGAGCGATTGAAATAAACCCTTTGCTTGTCGAAGCGGGTGCACTTCAAGCGGTAGCACCATATATAAAGGAAAAGCAGTATAGTCAGGTTGTTATTGCTGCGGATGCGATTACATACAGCATTGCTGGGAAACAACTTGAGGAAGCCATTGCAGCGCAAGGAATTTCTGTTCATGTGACGATTATAAAAGCGGACCGTCAAGGCGATGTCATTGCGGATGAAGCATCGATCGTGCAGCTCTTATTGGACATTCAACTGCGTAAAGCACAGGTAGTCATTGCAGCAGGTTCAGGAACGATACATGATATTTCTCGTTATGCCGCTTATACAGCGGGCATTCCCTTTGTATCTGTTCCGACTGCGCCATCTGTTGACGGCTTCAATTCCAAAGGAGCGCCGATTATTATTCGCGGCGAGAAGAAGACGATCGCGGCCATTGGCCCCGATGCGATATTTGCTGATTTGGAAATCCTCGCAGCGGCGCCAGCAGTCATGGTAGCTGCTGGTTTTGGCGATATGCTGGGAAAATATACATCGTTATTTGATTGGAGCTTTGGCGCAGCCGAAGGCGGTGAGCCCTATTCAGAAGAGGTTGCTGAAATTACGCGTATTGCACTTAACAAATGTGTAGAGAATGCTTCGTTAATTGCTACCCGTGACCAGCAAGGCATTCGCATACTTATTGAAGCGCTTATTGAGTCCGGCCTTGCCATGCTCTTATTCGGTCAATCGCATTCGGCGTCCGGATCAGAGCATCATTTGTCGCATTTCTGGGAAATGGAATATATTCGCCTTGGCAAAAGACAGCTGCTGCACGGTGCAAAGGTTGGCGTAGCCTGCGCGGAAATTTCCAAGCTATATCACCAGCTTGCTGCTGAAGAAGAAGGTCTAGCTTTTACAGCTAATCCTGAGAAGGTACGGGAGGCCATTGCCGCACTTCCGGATGAAGCCCAAATTAGAGCGTGGCTAAAGCAGGTTGGCGGTCCGACAACGACGGAGGAGCTCGGGGTCGATACGGAGCTGCTCACGGCAAGTTTGCAGAAAGCCCATCTCGTTAGGCCAAACAGATATACGTTACTAAGCGTGTATAATTCCATTTAAGCAAAAAACGGCTCCATCCTTTGAAACAAGGATGGAGCCGTTATTATTTTGGAGTGATTTAATTTAGAAGTTGAAATTATCTGGATCTGGGCCAAAACGGTGATCTTGGTTAAGCGCGCTGATTTGAGCCATTTCCTCAGACGTTAGCGTGAAATCGAAAATATCTCCATTTTCTTTAATGCGTGCCGGAGTAATCGATTTTGGTATCGTAACGACCTCGTTTTGCAGATCCCAACGAAGCACCACTTGAGCAGGCGATTTGCCGTATTTGGCAGCAATATCAGCGAGCACGCTTTGATCCAGGTTTCCTTGCATAAGCGGGCTCCAAGCCATTAGCTGAATGCTGCGGCTCTTGGCAAAAGCGTGAAGCTCCGTTTGTGTAAGAAGCGGGTGGTATTCCACTTGATTGACCATAGGAACAAATTCACCTGCTGTAATGACATCCTGTAGATGATGGATTTGGAAGTTGCTCACGCCAATTGCACGTACATAACCGTCACGGTAAAGCTTTTCAAGCGCGCGCCAAGTTTCCAAGTACTTATCCTTTACAGGCCAGTGGATGAGCAATAGATCAACAACTTCAATGCCAAGTTTCCGTCTGCTGTCTTCAAAGGCAGTCAGCGTGGAATCGTAGCCTTGATGAGCATTCCAAATTTTTGTCGTTACAAAAATTTCGTCGCGCGCGATCCCGCTGTTGCGAATACCAGCGCCAACACCCTCTTCATTATTGTAAGCTGCTGCTGTATCGATGCTTCTATAACCAGCTTCAATCGCAGAGGCGACCGTTCTTTCCGCTTCGCCATCATCTTTCACTTTCCATACGCCAAGACCAAGCCAAGGCATTTTTACACCGTTACTTAATGTGGTATGTGCTGTTAGGGCATGAGTCATTTATCGTAGCCTCCAGTTAAAGTGATAATTCCAAAATAGCTTTAACATCTTGTTTTTCCAAACGCTTGAATGAACCAATCGTGCCATAACGTACAGCTTCCTCAGCCATGCGATCTAGTTTGTCGCTTCCGATCTCGAAGTCGGCAAGACGTGACTCAGCACCAATTTTCGTGAAGAAATCACGAGTGGCTTGAATGCCTTCAAGAGCGATTTCGTTGTCTGATTTGCCTTCTGGATTCACATTCCATACACGAGTTGCATATTGAACGAAACGATCCACCCGCTCTTCATAAACGTACTTCATCCAGTTCGGGAAAATAACAGCCAAGCCTGCGCCGTGCGGAATATCGTAAATGGCGCTCACTTCATGCTCAATGCCGTGCGAAGCCCAGTCATTGCTCATGCCAACGCTGATAAGACCGCCATTCAAAGCCATCGTACCACACCACATAAGGTTCGCGCGAGCAGCCGCATCCTCAGGGTTTTCAAGAGCTAGCTCAACATTCTCAATTACCGTTTGCAAAATGGATTCGCAGAAGCGCTCCTGCAGCGGAGTATTTGGCGTTAAGCTGAAATATTGCTCGAACACATGTGACATGATGTCCACAGCGCCGTTAACGGTATGGTTGCGAGGAACCGTGTACGTAAGCGTAGGATCGAGAATCGAGAATGCAGGATACGTATGCGAGCTGCCAAAAGCACGCTTTAAGTTTTCTTCCCATTCGTAACGACCGAAGAGCCGTTCATTTCCGAACCTGTTGCAGCCAGTGTCAAAATCGTACCAAGCGGAAGCGCTTTTTGAATAACAGCTTTGCCTGTGAAGAAATCCCATACATCGCCTTCATAAGGAACACCTGCAGCGATAGCTTTGGCTGCATCAATAACGCTGCCTCCGCCAACGGCTAGAATGAAATCAACGCCTTCCGCGCGGCAAATGTCGATCCCTTTTTTGACGGTAGTTAAACGCGGGTTTGGTTCAATATTAGGAAGCTCGTGCACTTTGATGCCAGCTTCTTGAAGAAGGCTTACGGTTTGATCGTACAAGCCAGTTTTTTTGACGCTGCCTGATCCGTAAACGAGCAGGACCGTTTTGCCGTATTTGGAGGTTAATTGGCCTACTTGCTTGGCTGTACCTTCACCAAACACRATATGAGTTGGATTAACGAATTGAAATGAGTTCATCTTAATTCCTCCTAAAACTATTTAGATAACTAAAAAGGTAACTAAATATCTTTTGAGTTATGTATACGCCGTTTATTTTAGTGAATTCTACTCCATAAGTCAAGGTGGAGCAGGGAAGTGTTGAAAGGATAACTTTTTAGTTATATAATGATTTGAAATTAGCTAGAGACAGGGGAAGCAGCAATGGAAATTGAAGTGAGCAGCCGCAATATGAAGTTTCTTGAATGCTTCTCATCACACACACGGGTCAAAATGATTGAATTGCTAGGCGTGCAGCCTATGAATATAAAAAGCTTATCCGAGGCGCTAGATATAAAGTCTCCTATCGTTACAAGACATATTCATATGCTGGAGGATGCCGGCATTGTTCGCAGCGAAAGCGTGGCGGGCAAGCGCGGCATGCAAAAGATATGCCATCTCCAGCTGTYGCAGGCGATGTTGGTTTTTAAGAGTGAACCCGTCACGGACGAAACGAAGCGTTACTCGGTTTCACTTCCCGTGGGACATTATTCATCGTACCAAATTAAACCAACCTGTGGACTGGCATCCGATACTCAAATGATCGGGATGTGCGATGATCCACGTTATTTTGCCGATCCAGAGCATGTCCATGCCAAAGTCTTATGGTTCGGTTCAGGATTTGTGGAATACCGTATACCTAATTATATGGTGAATAACGAAATGCCAGAGTCGCTCGAAATTGCGATGGAGATCTGTTCGGACACGCCTTGCAGCGTCAACCACCTGCCATCGGATATTGCTTTTACGATTAACGGTGTCGGTGTTGGAACGTGGACGTATCCAGGCGATTTTGGAAGCTCACGAGGGTTGTATACTCCCGAGTGGTGGCATAAAAATATTCAGTATGGATTTATGAAAACGATTCGCGTCAATCAGCAAGGATCTTACATTGACGGGATAAAAGTATCTGATGTTACGATTGGCGAGCTAATGCTCGCTTATGACAAAGAAATTTTATTCCGCATCTCATCCAGCACAACGACGAGAAATTGCGGCGGCGTTACGCTGTTTGGCAAAGGATTCGGGAATTATAACCAAGATATTGAAGTGACGCTGCGCTGCCAGTAAGGCATGCTGCGTAGTGTATATAATGAAGAGATGCCCCTTTAGGTTTTTTACAACCTTGAGGGGCATCTTTTTTTGTTTATTTACTAAGTACATGCTTGCTGCCCGTAGCTGTGGGAATAGCTTGTTTAGTCAAAAATATAAACAGAAAACGACAAATATATATTTTTGTTTGTGTTTGAAATAATCGTATTCAAACATAAACAAATGTGATATGATCGATTCAAACAAATACAAAACATCATTCGGAGGTATATCCATGGTACAAAGTTTGTGGGAAAACGAAAAAGCATGGCAGTTGGAAGGCGGATTGGCTGAGCTCGTATATCGCTCCAACATCATTGGTGCAGATCGCAGAGTTTGCAATTACGGCGGCGGCAATACGTCTAGCAAAACAATCGTAAAAGATTTCCGCGGTCGCGACGTTGAAGTGATGTATGTGAAGGGCAGCGGTTCGGATCTTGCTTCTATGAAAGCAGGCAATTTTACAGGACTGCGGATGGATGATATCCGTCCATTATTTGAACGTGCTGAAATGCCGGACGAAGAGATGGTTGCTTACCTTGTCAACTGCATGATCGATTCGAAGCACCCGCGTGCGTCAATTGAAACGCTATTGCATGCTTTTCTTCCATTCAAACATGTGGATCATACACATCCCGATTCTATTATTAGCTTGTGCTGTGCGGATAACGGCAAAGCGCTTGCGAAGGAAATTTTCGGCGACCGTTTCGTCTGGGTTCCTTATGTACGTCCAGGCTTCAACCTCTCCAAAATGATTGCCGAAGGTGTTCTTGCCAATCCAAATGCCGAGCTAGTGCTGATGGAAAAGCACGGCCTTGTTACTTGGGGCGAGACAAGCGAGGAATGTTACGCGCAAACGATCAAAATCATTTCCGAGGCAGAGGCATTCATTGAATCTCGTTTTGACGAGGCTTCGTTGTTTGGCGGCGTGAAATATGAGGTGCTCGAAGCCGATGTTCGCAAAAGTGTAGCTGCACAGGTTATGCCAACAATTCGCGGCGCAGTGAGCGATGCGAAGAAGATGATTTTGACATTTGACGATGAAGCGGATGTGCTTGCATTCGTAAGCGGGAATAATTCTCCGACATTATCGCAGGTCGGCGCTGCATGCCCGGATCATTTGGTGCATACGAAGGTTGTTCCATTGTTTATTGACTGGACGCCAAATGCAGAGGATATCGATGGTTTGAAGGTGAAACTATCAGAAGGAATCGCTGCATATAAAGAGCAATATAAAGCTTATTTTGAACGCAACAAAAATGAAGGCGACGTCATGTTTGAAGCAGCGCCTCGCGTAATTCTAATTCCGGGTATCGGTATGATCAACACTGGCAAGAGCTGGGCGATGGCACAAGTGAGCGGAGCGCTATACCACCGTGCGATTGCCGTGATGCGCGGCGCAACAGCATTAGGTGATTTCGTATCGCTTAGCGAGAACGAGTCATACAACGTGGAATACTGGCCATTAGAACTTTACAAATTGTCGCTTGCTCCAGCTGAAACGGAATTTTCGCGCAAGGTTGCTTTCATTACGGGCGGCGCTGGCGGTATCGGAAGTGAAACAGCTCGCCGTTTAGTATCAGAGGGTGCGCATGTTGTACTTGCAGATCTTAATCTTGAAGGCGCACAAAAGGTTGCCTCTGAAATTAATGAGAAATTTGGCGAATGCCGGGCAACAGCAGTGAAAATGGATGTAACGAGCGAAGAGCAGGTCAAAGCTGCTTATGCAGAGACAGCACTTGCTTATGGCGGCGTGGACATTATCGTGAACAACGCTGGTCTTGCGACTTCAAGCCCATTCGATGAGACATCGCTTAAGGAATGGAATTTGAATATGAATGTGCTTGGAACAGGTTATTTCCTGGTCGCTCGCGAAGCGTTTAAATTAATGAAGCAGCAAAGCATTGGCGGCAACATGGTGTTCATCGGATCGAAAAACTCTGTGTACGCGGGTAAAAATGCATCTGCTTATAGCTCGGCAAAAGCGCTTGAAGCTCATTTGGCACGCTGTATCGCAGCTGAGGGCGGCGAATTCGGCATTCGTGTAAATACGATTTTGCCGGATGCGATTTTGCAGGGGTCGGCAATTTGGAACGGCAGCTGGCGCAATGAACGTGCAGCGGCTTATGGCATTGAGCCGGATCAGCTGGAAGAATACTACCGCAAGCGCACGACGCTGCTCGTCAACATTTATCCGCGCGACATCGCAGAGGGCATTGCATTTTTTGCCTCCTCCAAAGCAGATAAAACGACAGGCTGTATGTTAACTATTGACGGCGGCGTACCCGCTGCATTCACCCGTTAGGAGGTTAGGCGATATGATCCAAGGGAGAGGCGAGAAATCTTGGTATATACCGGATGGTTATATACCGCCAGACAGCACGGGAACGCTTACCAGCCATGAATCGATATGCGTGTTGAATTGCTCCACCGAAGAAGCCATTATTCATATTACGATTTATTTTGAGGAGCGCGAGCCGATGGAAGATATTCAAGTTGTTGTTCCTGGCAGACGAACTAACCATATACGCACCAGCTCATTAATGAAGGAAGGGGCGTCGATTCCAATCGGCGTTCCTTACGCCATTGAGGTGCTGAGCAATATTCCAATCATTGTACAATACAGCAGATTAGATTCGACGCAGGCAGAGAATACGTTGATGTCTACGATAGCTTTTCCAATCAAATAGGTTGAAAATATAAATGAGAGGGTGTTCCATAATGACTGATCGCGCTTATACGTTTTTTGAGGAGCAGCAGAAAGAAAGAGGCATTAACATTGAAGAGGTAAAAGCAAAATTGAAAGCGCTCAAAATCGAAACACCTTCATGGGGCTATGGTGATTCCGGTACTCGTTTTAAGGTATTTCAGAAGGAAGGCGTGCCTCGCAATCCGTTTGAGAAATTTGAGGATGCTGCACAGGTGCATCGTTTGACAGGAATCGCTCCGTCTATCGCTATCCATATTCCTTGGGATAAGGTAGAGGATTACGGCAAGCTTAGAAGTCATGCGGAAGATCTTGGACTCTCGATTGGAGCGGTAAATCCGAATCTATTCCAAGATGAAGACTATATGCTTGGAAGCGTAACGAATTCTGATGCTGCAGTGCGCCGGAAAGCGACTGATCACTTGCTTGAATGCGTAGATATTGCCAAGGAAACGGGCTCGCGTGAATTTAGCTTATGGTTCGCCGACGGTACAAACTATCCAGGTCAAGGACATATCCGCAAGCGTAAAGCTTGGATGCAGGAAGCTTTGGCTGAGATGTACAGTGCAATGACGCCGGACATGCGTATGCTCATTGAATACAAATGTTTCGAGCCGGCGTTCTATCATACGGATCTTGCCGACTGGGGCATGGCTTACAACTTGGCGCAAAAGTTAGGGCCGCAAGCGGAAGTGCTTGTTGATACTGGCCACCATCTGCCAGGCGCAAACATCGAGCATATCGTTGCTTATTTGCTGGACGAGAAACGTCTGGGAGGTTTCCACTTCAACAGCCGCAAATATGCGGATGATGATCTCATTGTAGGTTCTGTGAATCCTTATGAGCTGTTCTTGATTTTCTATCAAATCTTGAGCGCAGCAGGCGATGCGGATGCTGCTGTTCGCGGCAATGCAGAGAGCATTACTTATATGATTGACCAGTCGCATAATATCGAGCAAAAAATCCCTGCCATGCTCCGCTCCGTCCTGAATGTGCAAACCCAGCTGGCAAAGGCGCTGCTCATTAACCATGATGAAGTGAATGATGCTGCTGAACGCAATGATGTTCTTGGCGCTGAGGATGCTGTGCGCCGCGCATTCGAATTCGATGTTACACCGCTTTTGCACACGATTCGCGAAGAGCAGGGCTTGCCGCATGATCCAATGAAAGCATACCTAAGCAGCAGCTATGGCAAAGACATATTGGCGAGAGGCAAGGGCGGTGCCAGCTGGTGACCATCCTTGCTTACGATCTCGGAGCAAGCAGCGGAAGAGCGCTGCTTGGCAGGCTGAATAATGGCAAGATCGAGGTAGAGGAGCTGCACCGGTTCTCTAATGATCCGGTGCAGGTCGGCGATCGACTGCACTGGGATATTTTGCGACTGTTTCATGAGTTAAAGCAAGCGCTGCTGCTAGTTAAACATCGCGACATTACGCTGGACAGCCTTGCGATTGATTCTTGGGCCGTTGATTTTGGTTTGATTGGAAGCAATGGGGAGCTGCTTGGCAATCCTTATCATTATCGCGATCATCATACGGATGGCGTAATGGAGCAGGTAGTAGAGGAATTGACGGCAACGGGGATATTTGCGAAGACGGGTATTCAGTTTCTGCCGTTTAATACGATTTACCAGCTGGCTGCTTTGAAGAAGGCAGATTCACCGCTGCTGCGGGATGCCAAACATTTTCTAATGATTCCGGATTTGCTCCGTTATTTTTTGACGGGTGAGAAATATAATGAATTTTCCAACGTAACGACAACGCAGCTGTATAACCCTGTTGCCGGCAGCTGGGACGTGGAACTGATTCGCTCGATTGGCATTTCGCCGGAACTGTTCGGTGAGGTTGTACAGCCAGGGGCGAAGGTTGGCAGCTTGCAAGCTTCCCTTTGCGAGGAGCTTGGCATAGAGTCCGTTCCTGTTTATGCAGCAGCGGAGCATGATACGGGCTCAGCGGTTGCCGCAGTGCCTGCACTTGAAAAATTATTTGCTTACTTAAGCTGCGGCACTTGGTCGCTTATGGGTACAGAAGTCGACGAGCCAGTCATTAATGAATTGTCGCAGCAGCTGAACTTTACGAACGAAGGCGGCGTTTATGGCACGTATCGTTTGCTGAAGAACATTATGGGGCTGTGGATTTTGCAGGAATGCAGACGTTCATGGGAGCGGGCAGGAATTTCTTATACGTTCCCCGAATTAGTAAAGCTTGCCGAAGAAGCTAAACCATTCGCTGCGTTTATTGATCCGGATGATCCGTTGTTTTTGCACCCGGGTGATATGCCTGCTAGAATAACGGAGTATTGTTTGCGCACAAGGCAGACGGCACCTGCTGATACAGGGGCGTTTGTTCGGTGTATTTTGGAGAGCTTAGCCTTGAAGTACCGAAATGTGCTAGAGTTAACAGAGCAATTGTCTGGTCAAGCGTTCAGCGGTTTGCATATGGTTGGCGGCGGCATTCAAAATACGCTGCTCTGCCAATGGACTGCAAATGCGATTGGCAAGCCGGTGTGGGCAGGACCCGTGGAAGGCAGCGCAATTGGCAACATGATTGTGCAGTGGATTGCCAGTGGTCAGCTTGCTGACATTTGGGAAGCGCGCAAAGTGATACGCGAGTCATTCCCAGTTGATGTGTATGAGACAGAGCAGCATGAGGCTTGGGAGAGAGCATATCGTGCTTTTAAAGAAACAACAGGAATCGCTTAAGCAGCGAATACAAATATAAGTAAGAAAGAGGTACGTTATGCTGGTCCATGAACGATACGATAAAATTGTACAGCTGGTAAATGAGAGAGGCAGCATCCGGGTTACGGAGCTGAGCGAGCTATGTCAGGTGACCGAGGAAACGATTCGGCGTGACCTTGACCGCTTGGAGCAAGCCGGACGTTTGCGCCGCTCCCATGGCGGTGCGGTTAGCGTAAAGGATCAGCAGCCGGAAATTCCGTATTTCGAGCGGGAGATTACGCATGCGGAGGAGAAAAAACGAATTGCTGTGGAAGCGATTAAGTTGATTCAGCCGAATGAGCGTATTTTGCTTGATGCGAGCTCGACGGCTTGGTATATGGCGGCAAGCATGCCGGATATTCCTTTAACGGTGCTAACCAACTCCATCAAAGTTGCGATGGAGCTGAGCAGCAAAGAGAAGATTGAAGTCATCTCGACGGGCGGCATTTTGGCTTCGCGTTCATTGTCCTATGTTGGACCGTTAGCCGAGCGTTCTCTTGATGCATATCATGTGGATAAAGCATTTCTCTCCTGCAAAGGTGTCCATTTGGAGCGCGGCGTAAGCGAGTCGAACGAGCTGCAAGCACGCATCAAGCACAAAATGGTAGGTATGGCGGATCAAGTCATTCTGGTCGCCGACTCCAGCAAGTTCGGCGTTCAAGCGTTTACCCATGTGGCTGATTTAGACGATGTAGATGCAATCATTACGGATGAGCGGCTGCCAGCAGCGATCTTATCGCAGCTTAAGGAAAAACAAATTTCGGTTACAACGGTGTAGAGCATAGATGGCGCTGGCTTCAGTAGAAGCGCAGCGCCATTATTGTTGTATAGTATAGGGTTACTGGCGAAAGTGAGCTGTAAGAGTTTATATGTTCTTACAGCGGTAAAAGAGGCGTTTCTGAGTGCTTGTAAGCACAAATAGGTGCTTATTGTGCAGTTTAACAGGCAGGTTACCTTCGAAAGAATGCTGTAAGCGCATATGTGTTCTTACAGCGGTAAAAGTGGCGTTTCTGAGTGCTTGTAAGCACAAATAGGTGCTTATTGAGCAAAGGTTACCTACGAAAGAATGCTGTAAGCGCATATGAGTTCTTACAGGGGTAAAAGTGGCGTTTCAGAGTGCTTGTAAGCACAAATAGGTGCTTATTGAGCAACTTAACAGGCTGGTTACCKACGAAAGAATGCTGTAAGCGCATATGAGTTCTTACAGGGGTAAAAGTGGCGTTTCAGAGTGCTTGTAAGCACAAATAGGTGCTTATTGAGCAACTTAACAG